>JAEWFG010000084.1 GCA_023388935.1 Pseudomonadota bacterium
CCCTTGGTGCTACATCGGCAAGCACCGGATCGAGAGTGCGCTGGCGCTGGTGCCGGACGTTCCGGTCGAGCTCACCTTCCGCCCGTTCTTCCTCAATCCCTGGGTCCCGCGCGAAGGCATCAGCCGCGAGGACTACCTCACCACCAAGTTCGGCTCGGTCGAGGCTTATAAGGGCATTGCCGGCCGTGTCGTCGCGGCGGCCAGCGAGGAGGGTCTCGTCTACCGGCCCGAGCTGGTCGCTCGCCAGCCCAATACGACCGACTGCCATCGCCTGATCCTCTGGGCCGAGGCGATCGGCAAGGCGCCCGAGATGAAGCAGCGGCTGATGGAGCTGTACTTCCGCGACGGCGGCGATCTCACCGACGTGAACGTGCTGGTGCAGGCTGCGGCCGATGTCGGCCTCGATGCCGATGACGTGCGCAAGCGCCTTGCCACCGATGAAGATGTCGCGCGCGTCTCGGCGGACGCGCAGGAGGCCGCCGAGAAAGGCATCTCCGGCGTGCCGACCTACGTCTTTGCGCAGAAATACGCCGTCTCCGGCGCGCAGGATCCGAACCTGCTCGCGCGCGCCATCCGCCAGGTTTCGGCGGAGATCAACGCGCAGGCGGCGGAGTAGCCTTCACCTATCTGCGGAGCAGATGGATCGCGCGTCGGGCTGTCCCGCGCGCGAGGTTTTGCGCGGTCAACGCCGCATGAATCATCGCTACGAGCGGATCATTCCGCCGCAGCGGGATCAGCACGTCACCGATGGCAAGGCGCCCGCGCCAGATCGGGTTGATCATGGGGTGGTCGGCGCTTGCGGTTGAATCCGCGCTGGCGATGGCCGGATCGGCACAGAGGTGGCGGGTGAGGTCGAGCGTGAGCTGCACGCCCGGCGAATATTTTGCAAAGCGCTCGTCGATGCCGAGCTTGAAGAAGAAGGTGCGGTCCTGGTGGCGCAAAACGATGCCGGCGGCCAGGGGTGTCGGGCCGGCGCGCAGGGTGACGATCTCGCACTGCGCTGTTTCTGCCAGAGCCGGGACGGCGCGGCGGATAAAGGTCGCGTCGCCTGCATGCTGGATCAGCGCGGTGCCGCGCTTGCCCTTCCAGCCGCTGGCTTCGAGTTGCAGGAATGTTTCGAGCGCCGGCCTGATCTCGTCGGACCTGCGCGCTATCTCGAAGGCGACGGGGCCGTGCTCCTCCAGACGATGGCGCTGACGGCGCAACTCCTTGAGCTTCCTCGCGCCGAGCGCCTCGCGCAACAACGTCTCGCCATCTTGCGTCGCATCGAGGCTCGCGCGGATGTAGGAGCTGAGGATGCGCGGCTTCAGGCCGGCACGTTTCAGAACCTGCTTGAGCGAAGTCATCGCTGCGCCGTCGAGCGCGACGTCGTTCAGCACGAGCGCGTGCGCGCCGGCCTCGCGCGCCTGCTGCAACAGACGGGTGGCTGCCTCGATCGAATTGTCCCGGTCGATCAGCGGGCTGCACAGCGTGCCGTAGGGATGCGCGCTCACCAGCGCGGGCAGGGGGATCTTCGAGGCGCGCCAGAGCGAGATCACCGGCATCAGCCCGATCAGCCGCGCCGAAGATCCGTCGAATGCGCGAAGCGCCGAGGCATCCGTGCGGCCGCGCGCGGTTGCGCTGACGGCGCGCTCCCAGCCGGGCAGGTAATATCCGTTCGGCTCGACCGCGCGCTGCGCGAGCACGCGCCATTGGCCGGGTTCGACGACAGTGAGAGGGACGAGCGCGCGCCTCGCCGCGGCATCGTTCGCAGATGCCGGATTGATCGCAGCCTGATGCGTGATGTCGACCACGTCCCGTCGCCCCCGTTCGGGCTAAAGCCCGTGTTACACGGCCATGCTTAGCGCAAAGATTGGAAAATACCGTTGGGACGCCGCTTCAATTCGAGTGGTATTCTTAATGTCTCATTGACCATCCCCCGCCGGATGCGCCAGCGCAGCCCTATTCCGGTGCGCAGAAGAGGCGGTACAGCGTCTCCAGCATCGCGAGCGCTTCCCTGCTCGCAAGGCTGTAATATATTGTCTGACCCTCGCGTCTGGTCTTGACCAGGCTCAAAGCGCGCATCTTCCCGAGATGTTGGGATAGTGCTGCCGAGGACAGGCCGGCGATGTCGGCGAGTTCGCCAACTGACCTCTCGCCGTCCAGCATGTTGCAGAGAACCATGAGCCGCTTTGGATTGCCCATGGCGGTGAGGAGGCGGGAGGCCTCTTCGGCCCTCTCCTCCAGAGCGATCAATTCTTGATTTCGGGGCTTGCGTGCCATGGCTGTCACATATATTAGTATATTCGAAAATAAGAAACAACGGAAATAAGAGGTATCCGGCGCCGCGGTTTGCGAGCGCCCTCGATCCGGAGGATTACAATGACTGTCACGTCCTTCACGCCGATTGCTTCGCTCCTGGGTGGGGCGCTGATCGGGCTTTCGGCCGTGCTCCTGATGTGGGCGACGGGACGGATCGCGGGCGTCAGCGGCATCGCGGCGCGGCTGTTTCCGCCTTACGAGGACCGCGAATTCGCTGGCCGACTCGCCTTCGTCGGTGGCCTCGTCGCCGCACCCGTGCTGGTTCGACTCGTCACCGGAGGCTTGCCGGCGCAGACGATTGCGGCGACAACGCCGGTCCTGATCGTCGGTGGAATGCTCACGGGCTTCGGTTCGGTGTGGGGCAGTGGCTGCACGTCCGGCCATGGCGTCTGTGGCCTGTCGCGGCTGTCCGTACGCTCGCTGGTCGCGACCGTCACCTTCATGGCGGCGGGCATGGCCACTGTCTTCGTGATGCGGCACTGGAGTTGATGGTCATGGCGATCCTCGTTCAATTCGCGATCGGGCTGATCTTTGGTCTCGGCCTCATCGTCTCCGGCATGTCGAATCCGGCCAAGGTGCTGAACTTCCTGGATGTCGGCGGGATTCCCGCAGGGACCTGGGATGCAAGTCTCGCCTTCGTGATGGCCGGCGCGGTCGCTGTGACCTTCGTCGGATTCAAGCGTGTCTTGAGGCTCGCGCGGCCATTCTTCTCGGCACGCTTCTACGTTCCGGCACGAACGGATATCGATCCCAGAATTGTCGTTGGTCCCGCCATCTTCGGCATCGGCTGGGGAATGGCGGGCTTCTGTCCGGGGCCGGCGCTGACCGCGCTTGGATTCGGTTCGGCGTCCGCCTTTATCTTCGTTGCCGCGATGTGTGCCGGCATGATGCTCGCCCGCTTCGTCGATCACCTGCCGTCGTTGACGCGTTTCGTCACGCCGGCCGACCCGCTCGAAACCTGAGTAACCGCAGAGATTCAGTCATGGACAAGAATTATCCCGAGATCACCCGGCAAATCTCCGCCAACATGAAGAAGCTTCGCAACGACATTCCGGACACCATGAAGGGATTTGCGATGCTCGCGCAGGCCGCCACGCGGGACGGCGCGCTCGACAAGAAGACCAAGGAGCTGATCGCACTTGCGCTGGGCGTTGCCGCGCGTTGCGACGGGTGCATCGGCTTTCACACCGAAGCGCTCGTCAAGCTCGGCGCAACGCGCCAGGAGGTCGAGGAGACGCTCGGCATGGCCGTCTACATGGGCGGCGGGCCGGCGCTGATGTATGCAGCGGATGCGATCGCGGCTTACGAGCAGTTCCAGCAGCAAGCGGTCGCCGCCTGACGCCGATCCGCCAGCGCAGTCATGAGGGAGGACCGGGCGAACTGTCTTGAACATTCACGAGAAGCCGTCATGCCCAGGCCCACTCGGCGCGACAACCCTCTGGCATTGATCAGTCAGTGCCGAGCCTAGATCGGCTCGTAGGTTTCCGTCCCGCAGATGTCGTCAGCTTCGGCACGCCGGCGATCGACGACTTTTCCGCCGTTGATCGTCACGATGTAGGTCTGCAGGCCCAGCGCCGAACCGGTGGCGGAGGTGAGCTGCGCGCGAACGCAGGCGGTCCAGCCCGGTCCTCGCACCTCGCGATGTGGCAGGGCGACATGCACCTCGCGCGGATAGGACGTGTTGAGGAAGACCTCGTCGATCTGCTCGCGCACCACGCGCTTGACGTCGGGGGACGGTTCGGGCGGCGGCTGCTCGGCTTCCTTCATGCGCATGAATTCGGGTACCGGCGCGCGACTGTCGGCAAAGCCGCAAGCACCGAGCGCAAGCGCACCGGTGAGCAGCATCACATGAGCAACAATTCGCAACATTCGTGAAGGTCCCCTGCGCGCCATCAGATACGCGCGAATGCGTCACGGCGAAGTCCTCGCCGATCAACATTTCCTGAAGCCGGGGAACCTGTGGCCTTTGCTATTACAGGATTGCGGGCTAGTTTGTACCCCCAGACGGGGAGATTGCACCAATGAGGCTATTGGTCACAGCGGCTGCAGTGTTGGCGCTAACGGTCGTCTCGGCCCAGGCGCAGATGGGTGGCGGCAGGCGCCATCCCAATGAAGGCGGGCAAAAAGCGGACAACAAGCCCAAGGTCGACGACAAGGCCTATAAGGCTGCGCTCGAGCGCATTCCCGAGCCCAAGGAGAAGTATGACCCGTGGAGCGGGGCCCGTCCGGCTGAGCCTGCCAAGAAGCCGAAATAGGCGGGGCGGGCGATGGCGAGCCGCCTGTGCTATCTGGCCGCTCTCATCGCGCTCCTCTTGCTGTCGTCGCGGCCATGCATGGCCTGGGAGAGTTGGGGCGGCGATGCCGGCGGTTCGCGCTTCTCACCGTTGCGAGAGATCACGCCGGATAATGTCGGTAATCTCGTTCAGGCCTTTCAATTCCATACCGGTGATCTCACGGCGCGCCCGCCTGAGGCGATGCGGCGAACCAAATTCGAGGCGACGCCGCTGTTCGTCGAGGACAGCCTGATCTTCTGCTCGCCCTTCAACGAGGTGATTGCGCTCGATCCCGGCACAGGCGTGCCGAAGTGGCGCTTCGATCCGAAGATCGCCACCAATCAACGTCCCGCCAATCGCTACGTCTGCCGCGGCGTGACCTACTGGATCGATAATGAGGCGCCAGCAAATGCCGCGTGTCGATCGCGCATCTTCATGGGCACGAACGATGTCCGGCTGATCGCGCTCGATGCGAAGACGGGAATTCCCTGTGCCGGTTTCGGCAATGGCGGCGAGATCAAGCTCGATATTGGTATGGCGCTGGAATGGCCGGGCGAATTCCAGATTACCTCGCCGCCGGCCGTCGGCCGCGGTGTCGTCGTGGTCGGCTCCTCGATCGGCGACAACCGCCGCGTCGATGCACCCAGCGGCGTAGTGCGCGCGTTCGATGCGCGCAGCGGCCAGCCACGCTGGACCTTCGAGCCGCTCAAGCGTGATGGCATCGAGGCCGGTCATGCCAATGTCTGGGCGCCGATGTCGGTCGACGCGGCGCGCGGGCTGGTGTTCCTGCCGACATCCTCGCCGTCGCCGGATTTCTGGGGCGGCAAGCGGCCGGGCAATAACGAACACGCCAATTCGGTGGTCGCCCTGCACATCGAGACCGGCGAACTGGTGTGGGCATTCCAGACCGTGCATCACGACGTCTGGGACTACGATCTGCCGGCGCAGCCGACGCTCGCGCGCCTCGACACTGGTGACGGTCAGCGTGACGTCGTGATCCAGCCGACCAAGCACGGTTTTGTCTTCGTGCTAGATCGCGACACCGGCACACCGGTGTGGCCGGTCGAGGAGCGCGCGGTGCCGCAAGGCGGTGCGGAAGGTGAGAAGTTGTCGCCGACGCAGCCGTTCCCGACGCATGTGCCGGCGCTGACATCGCAAAAAATCTCGACCGAGGACGTACTCTCGCTGCTACCCGGCCTGCGCTCCTCATCTTGCGAGCGCCAGTTCGCGGAGGCACGCAACGAAGGTCTGTTCACGCCGCCTTCGGTGCAAGGCACGCTGGAGTTTCCGTTTACGGGCGGCGGCGTGAACTGGGGCAGCGCGGCCTTCGATCCGGTCAACCAGATCCTCTACGCCAACACCACCCGTGCCGTTCATCTCATCAAGTTGATCCCGCGCGCGGAAGCCGCCGGATTCAATCCGCCGCCCGGTCATGATTTCGGCCAGCAGCGCGGCGCGCCGTTTGCGATGTCGCGTTCGGTGGTGATGTCGCCGCTCGGGCTGCTCTGCAACAAGCCGCCCTGGGGCGAGATGGTCGCGGTCGATCTGAAGGCCGGCAAGATTCTCTGGCGTTCGACCGTCGGCACCACCGAGGACCTTGCGCCATTGGGTGTGCCGCTACCCTGGGGCGCGCCGCTCGTCAACGGGCTCGCGGTCACCGCAGGCGGTGTCGTCTTCACCGGCGCAATGGATGCTTATCTGCGCGCCTTCGATGCGCGAAGCGGCAAAGAGCTCTGGCAGGGACGACTGCCGGTCCCGGGCGTCGCCAATCCCATGACCTATCGCTGGAAGGGTGAGCAATATGTCGCAATCGGCGCCGGCGGCCACTCCGAGGCAGGCACTTCGATCGGCGACAGCGTCGTTGCATTCCGTCTGGCGCGGTCGGGCGAGGCGCCGTCACTGTGGTCGCGCACGATCGATCGCCCCGGTGGACGATTCTTTGCGACATCGTCAGCGCTCGCGCTTGCGATCATCGCGCTCGTGGTCGCAAGCCTGCGCTGGCGCCGCAGTCATCGTAGCAAGCAATCATAAGCGTGTTGTGCATGCGATGCGAACGGTCGTTCCGTTCACATCGTGCGCGCTATTGCACGAAAGCGAGGCCGATGCGCCTGTCGCTGCGCCACACGGGCCGGCAATTCCGTACGAAATTGTCGCGCGCGATCGAGAGCGTGAACGATTGCGGCAATGTGACAGGGCCTTCGAGATCGATCGCGGCGCCGCTTGCCGAGATGTTTCGGACCGTGCACGCAATGCCGCTGTCTTCGAAGGCGATCGTGCCAGCCTTGAAAACACGGTGCCGCTGCGCTGCACGCTTCTCGATCATTCGCGTTAGTCCACAATGATCATTGTAAAGTAGTGCATAGAAATTACCTCGAACTGAACTCAATACTGGCGCTACTTGCACGGCGCTTCAAACTTTGTTTACGACGTTGAAGCGGTGAGTTACTCCGCCGACTCGAGAGACGCGGGCACCTTCGCTCACGCGGCTCTCTTCTTTCCGGATGATGCTCAGCCAGGCAGCATCGCGAACGCGCTCGAGACCATCGCGACCGGTTTGTTGTCGGTGGCGGAGAGCAGCGTGACGCGGCCAAAGCTCATGGTGCGCCGGAGCCGCACAACGCGGGCGTCGGCGAGCACGTCTGACGAGGAAACCGCGCGCATGAAATGCGTGGTCTGGTCGACCGTGGTCATTGGACGATAGCCGCGATTGGCGGCGAGGTTCGCGATCACCATCGCGGTGTCGGCAAGCGCCATCAGCGCCTGGCCGCAGACTACACCGCCGTTCCGGCACAGCCGCTCCGAAAACGGCATGCGTAGCAGCGCGCCCGGCTGCCAGTCCGGTGCATCCGCTGGCTGCGCGTGCTCGATGCGCTCGACGGAGAGGTTGAGATCCTGGACCCAGGGTGCAAAGACCTCGCCGAGTATGCGTCTGGCGTCGGAGATGCCGAACCCGGCTTCTGGCTGCGATGGCATTGCTGTCGTTTCCTCCCGTGTTGCTGGATGTTTCGGCCATTCTGCGCGGATTGGCGCGGCAAAGTCACCCGGTCTTGCGGGGGGCCGTCGGCTTGAAAATGCCTGACTTCGGCCGATATGATAGCGCCCTTGGGAGCGGGTGGACGATGTTGCGTCGGCGTGTCCTCGTCTTTTGGCTGGTGGCGCTCGGCCTCGCGCTGAACGGGTGCACCAGATGCGGCCCGATCTGGGACGACTGGCTGCACGCACCGAAATCGTGCAGATCGGACCAGCCCTAGCGGGCCGTTGACGGGGATGACCAGGCGCGGTTGATCCGCTCCTTATGGATGATCAAGGAGTAGATGATGAAGCTTTTCCGTATGGCGGCGGTGCTGGCCGTTTTGGCGGGACCGGCCTATGCGCAAATGCCCAATCTCAATTTGCTGCAGGACGCCCCGAGCAAGACCGCGGAGGAGAAGGCCGCGGAAGCCGACCGGGACAGGGCCTACAAGGAAACGCTGAAGAAGATTCCGGATTCCAAGGCGTCCAACGATCCCTGGGGCGGCATGCGCTCCGATCCGCCGAAGCAGGCTGCGCCGAAGGCGTCCGCCGCAACCGGCGCGCCGAAGAAGACCAAGAGCGGCACGGCCGCCAACTGAGCCTGGCTGCCATCGGATGCGTTATGCGCCTCCGACCGGGACTCCTCTTCGCCCGGCCCACTCCCTACATTGCTGGTAGAGTGTTGCGTAGAGGAGGGCAGGCCATGGCCGATCGTCCGCGGGATCTCGCCGAGCGGATGGCGCGCCGGCGCAAGATGGGCGCCAGGCCGGGCGAAAGCGCCGGCGACGGCTATCTGCGCGAGACCTTCACTCTGCCGCGCGCAGCGGCGCGGGCGAGGGCGCAGGCCTTCTTCGCCCGCTATCCCAAGGCCGGCTATATGAGCGCGGTCGAGAACTGGCGCGAACTGCCCGGCGGCGACATCGAATTCACCATGCGGCGCCTGCCCAGCGCGGACTAAAACGCGATCCGGAAAAGTGCGCAGCGCGGAACGCGTTTGCGCGGAGATCATGCTCGTCCGCCCGGTTCAGGCCATCGTCCTCCCGATGGCCTTCAGTTCCCGATCGATGCGCAGTTGCACCCGCCGGATCGCCAACCGATCGATCTTCGTCTCGGTCTTGCCGGTCTTGACCTGCGTGCCGATGCGGAACTGCCACTGCCAGATTCCAGCAATGGCCGTCTTGGTGACGGTGAACTCAACGCCTCTGTGATTCATGGTCACCTCCCACGATTCACCTTCCACGACAGTAAACATGTTGAACGTCATATTACTGCAGGGACAAGTGAAATCTGTGGGTGAGTCCTGGCCAATTCACCCCAAGCAAGCGAAATCGGATTCCAAAAGGCGCCGGCCTGCGAAGTCGTGTGAGAACATCGCGCGGTGCGCGGCCGCGGCTGCCGGCAGGCATGAAAAAACCCCGCCTGGCAGAGCCAAGCGGGGTAGAAGGTTATTGGAGGCTGAGGTGCTGGGCTGCAACACCATAGCTGGACGATTTTAGCCGGTTGAGCTTACGACAGCCTGACAAGCCGCCACATCGGATCCGGGCCGTGTCGTGTCATCGCCCGTCCGTGCCCGCAAATCGAAAACCCCGCTCGGGGCTGAGCGGGGTCCTCGACTGGGTATGGAGACCCGATGTTGGTCCACCGGGCACAGCGAGATTAGGAGAGTCGGCTTACAGGCGCCTGACGGCAGCCACGATAGCAGCGCTTCGGGAGGCCGCACACTGACCCCGCGCCCGTCCCAATTTCGACATCCGATCGCACAATTCAGGACACATCCGCAGGCGAGATTTTATCTGCTCGGCGAAGCCATGGGGGAAGCTTGGCGCGCCGGCAACGGGGTGGCATCATGGATAAGGTAGAGCGGTCATTTGCCGCCGCGACGGCGGCTGGCTTCGTGGTCCTGGTGATCGGCATCGTGCTCCTGGCCCTGATATAGGGCGGGACGACCATCGCGCCGCAGCAGCCTGCAGACGAAGAACGATGATGAGGTCCTTGGCCGGGGCCCCTGCGCGAGACGTGTGTCGGTTGTCGACGCGTCATTTCAAAAAAGCGAAAAACAACCCCATGCAAAGTAGGGCAGCGGCCGGTTCGCCTCTCGCGGCCGGTGAGCACCAGCGCTGTTTAGGTAGTTGAAGGTCCTGAGGATCTTCGAAGGAGGGAGCCCGGCGCGACTCCGCCGGTCTGGCGAGCCGTGGAAGCTGTCAGCGCGGCCTAATGCACCTTGATTACATTCAGGGGAAGATGGAGTTCTGCGGCGCGCTCCTCGCGGTCTTTCTTGCGGAACTCGGTTTCCTTCCGTTCGAACTTCACCATCTCCTCATGCGCCGCCTCCAGCAGATGATTGCGCCTGGTCGCACCGTGATGCGTGTTTTCTGTCATGCAAGAAGTTCCCATTGTGGCGATGTCCATCTCAAGCAAAGCCGGACACCACGAAAGGTTCGGTGCCGCAGGATTAGGGAATTATAACGGCGCGGGTCTGCGCGTCTTTGATGCGCGTCAGCTTAGGTGGATGAGCTGCTTTCATGCTATGGCCATGTGCGACATCGGAGGTGGCCATGGGCTATTCATCGCGATTGGATTGGTACCGCTCGCCGGAGCGATGGCCCGCGAGCGCAACAGGTCGTCCAGGAGGTGGCTGTGGTGCGCCGTAGCTGTCGGGCCTCTGGCGCCCTTGGCGTTGCTTATCCTAGGCGACGCGAAGAGCCCGGCTCCAGCCAATTGAGGCTACAGAAGCATCGAGACGACGGCGAGCAGGCCGATTCCGGCCAGTGTCCACGCCAGAGATTGGACCATCCACGGCCGCACGCCAGCCCCGCTCGGTTTCCTGCCGTCGACAGGCTACATCCGAACCGGGTGCGCCATTTGAGATAGATCAACGGCTGAGAATCAGCGCAGAGACGGCGGCTACGGTGAAGACACCGGCCGCAATAGCAACCACTCGCACCAGAAGCTCGCGTGCCATGCCCGGAGCTTAGCTTAGGTTGGGGCCGAAGGCCTATGCAGTTTCTGCCATTTCCGATTGCCGAATGGGTTTCGACGTTCACCTGAAATGAAAGAGGCCGCGAACTGAGGCGGCCTTACTGCATCAACAAGAACACAAAGCCGCCAGCCGCCACGGCCAGCCAGATCAGCGAGAGCCGGAAGTAAAGCTTGCCAAGGTTCATGATTGAGGGGATCGGCGGACGGAAGGAGGGGACTATTGATCTAGCTCAACCGTGTGCCGTTCGGTCACGCCTTCTCGGGTCGCAAATCGGACGGCTGGACTGTGAGCCGATAGGCGATCTCACGGGAACCGTCGAACACTTCCAGAATTCGGTCGCATACGAGGCACTTGTAATGTCCCCGCTTTCCCTTCCGGGACTCGAGTTCAATCCGCCGGTACCCGGCTGAGCAGTCAGGACAGGTTACGTCGCCTTTCTTCATATGACAATTCTGCGACAGCCTGCCGCAGGTGTCCAGCAGAACGAAATCAGGCAATTGTGAAATGCAACTTGGACCACCAGGGGTTGAAGCAGGCCAGCCCTCGGTGGCTATTCCGGCAGTTGCAACCCGGGCGATCTCAGCCATTCGCTCATATGAGAGCCGGTCTCGGCTTGCCGGGCTCTGCGTAGCAGGTTCTCCCGCTCGATGCCTGGAGGCACCCTTTGGGCTTCCTCCCGCAATCTCTTTGCCTCTTCGGCAAGACGTTCTTGCAGGGAAAGACTTTGCTTGATACGGCGGCGTTTCGGCATGGCGTCCTCGTCGGTGCTGCGGGTCCTAACCGCAGGGTTGGCACTAACGAATCCAATTACGCCGAGACGCGCCGCTCGGTTCCCGCGCAGATAAATCAAATCAGGGCACTGTAATTCTCAAACCAGGTCATCGAGGCCAAACTTGGGTGCTGTCCCAATGAGGACGCTCGGCAGATGAGGCCAGCCAGCAAAAACGCCGCCCGCTTGAAATACAGCGCAGGCGGCGGTTCTCCAGCCCCGGGGGCGGGGATGCAAAACCCCCGGCAGTAGCCAGTAATCATGAGCCGTGCCGAGGCACATCACCCAAATGGGTTACGTGCAGAGGGGAATTGGGACACCGCGAGATTCAACGTGGGGGCACTGGGGCCAGGGACAACACCACCAGGAGTTGGAACTATACGTTCCAACACCTTCAACTGTGACGCCAGCGGGAGAGGCCGCCAAACGAGGCGGCCTTACGCCAGCAGAACGTCAGTTATGTCTTGGGCCGTCTCAACGTCCAGAACAGTGAAGGCGATTCCATGTGCCCGCCATCGTTGGAGATCGGCCAAGGTCACATAGCGCGCGGCTTCCGTGTCATAGAGGCGGCTGCGGGCGTATCGTTTGACCAGTTTGGGCATGGCCAAAGTATAATTAGGGCACTCCCGAATTCAACTTGGGACACCAAGTTTGCAAAAAGAACATATTGCGAACTTGGAACAAATAGGGTACATTACTTTTATCGTCGACCCGCCTCGCCAACCGTTTGTCCCTCGCGCGAATCCTCGCCATAAGGAGCACGACCCAATGTCCACCACTGCCCTGCGTATCGTCGAAGGATCTTCCATGGACAAGAGTAAAGCTCTGGCCGCCGCGCTGTCCCAGATCGAGCGCCAGTTCGGCAAGGGCTCGGTGATGAAGCTCGGCAAGAACGACCGTTCGATGGACATCGAGGCGGTGTCCTCCGGCTCGCTCGGGCTCGATATCGCGCTCGGCATCGGCGGCCTGCCCAAGGGGCGCATCGTCGAGATCTACGGACCGGAATCCTCGGGCAAGACGACGTTGGCGCTGCACACGGTGGCGGAAGCGCAGAAGAAGGGCGGCATCTGTGCCTTCATCGACGCCGAGCATGCGCTCGACCCGGTCTATGCGAGGAAGCTTGGGGTCAACATCGACGAGCTCCTGATCTCCCAGCCGGACACCGGCGAGCAGGCGCTGGAAATCTGCGACACGCTGGTGCGTTCGGGCGCGGTGGACGTGATGGTGATCGATTCGGTTGCGGCGCTGGTGCCGAAGGCCGAACTCGAAGGCGAGATGGGCGATGCGCTGCCGGGTCTGCAGGCCCGTCTGATGAGCCAGGCGCTGCGCAAGCTCACGGCGTCCATCAACAAATCCAACACCATGGTGATCTTCATCAACCAGATCCGCATGAAGATCGGCGTGATGTACGGCTCGCCGGAAACCACGACCGGCGGCAACGCGCTAAAATTCTACGCCTCCGTCCGCCTCGACATCCGCCGCATCGGCGCGATCAAGGAGCGCGACGAAGTGGTCGGCAACACCACCCGCGTCAAGGTGGTGAAGAACAAGCTGGCGCCGCCCTTCAAGCAGGTCGAATTCGACATCATGTACGGCGAGGGCGTCTCCAAGATGGGCGAGATTCTCGACCTCGGCGTCAAAGCCGGCATCGTCGAGAAGTCCGGCGCCTGGTTCTCCTATGACAGCCAGCGTCTCGGACAGGGCCGCGAGAATTCGAAAGCATTCCTGAAGGCCAACCCCGACATCACCGCCAAGATCGAGGTCGCGATCCGCCAGAACTCCGGCCTGATCGCCGAGCAGATCCTGGCCGGCACGCCTGAGCGTGACGCCGACGGCGAGGAGCCGGGAGACGAGTAAGGCTAACCAGTAGAGTTTTCGCCAGGAGCGGGCGCTGAGGACGTTGAGTTGCCGACGTCTTCGGCGCCCGTTTCGTTTTGGGTGTCGTGATCGGCTGGGCGCGATGAAGACCAGTTCCTCTAGCTTTGCTCTCGCCAAATCGGGGCTGGCCGAAATCGTCGTAATGTTCTCTTCTCGCTTCCAGTGGGGACCCGTGCCTCCACCTGAAATGCTTGCAGCTTCCACCGGGTGATACTGGTCGGACTGGGGCATCCATTGGCCTCGCGCCATCGGCGACCGCAAAGATTTATCCCTTGTCGATTCTTGCGAACTGTACGACGTGATCGAACTCTAGTTCGACCCGAATTCCGAAGATCAGTTGCAACTGATTTGGTTGCTCGATCGCCTCAGCTCTCATTCCGGGCCGGCGCAGAAACTCAGATCGCGCCTGGTGACGACCGATCTGATCATGATGAGAGGCGAAGAAATGGGAAGTCCGCGTCGCATATTCCTGTCGTGGATGTCACCGCCAGGGAATTCACCGGTAGCCGGGATGGACGACCGAGTCCCTGGCCATGAACATGCCCGCCGACCTGACCTCGGGACCGCGGAAACGCTTCTTCATGTCGTTATTGTTGACAGTCCCTGAGTCGTAAACGAGTCCCTAATTTGCCAGGCAAATTAGCTTGGGGGCCGCGGTTGCGAGCTGGGATCTAGCCGAGCTAGACACTAACCCAGGCTGTCCAACAATTCGGGGCTTCCGATTGGCGCGAGAGTTGAGCCGTCGAATTGCGTGAGCTGCAGGTGGTGAATGGCGCGATAGTCGGTCGGTGAGTTCGATACTTGGATCCCGTCAATGAACATTGGCGGAACTATGCCGCTAAGCGTGGTCGAGTGCTTCAACAAATTGTCGCGGGACAGTTCATTTCCGCAGCGCTTGAGCACCTGTTCGATCATGTACGCATTGTTGTAGCCGGGGAGCGCCGCCGCGTTGTTGAGGTCAAGATTCAGCATGTATTTGGTCGCGAATGCTTTGAAATCCTTCACCGCTGGATGATCTGCTTGGGTCGGATCTGCGGGATTGCGTTCCCAGATCGCCGTGATAACGCCTTTGGAGGCCTCGATGCCAGCCGGAATGAATGTAGTCCCAATCGAGCCCGCATTGGAGGCGACAATATGCATCGGGTGCCAATCCAGACCAGCAGCAGCGCGAATGCCTTGCGCGGCGAACTTGGACTGCGTGAACTGGATCAGCACGTCAGCTCCGGAAGCTTTGAAATCGACAATCTGTGCGTCGATCGTTGGATCGGAGAGTTCGTGACTCAGCTCCCTAACTATCACGCTGGATGCCTTGTCGCCGAGGCCCAGCTTTAAGCCCTTTACATAGTCCCGGCCGAGGTCGTCGTTCTCATATTGGACGGCAATTTTGGCCGAAGGGCGCTCCTGCAAGATATGCTTCGCGAACAAGGCACCCTGGGCAGCATAGATTGGGTAGAATGGAATGATCCAGGGAAAACTCTTTGGATCGTTGAACCGTTCGGCGCCCGAAGTCAGGAACAGATTAGGTATGCCTTTGGAATTCAGGTACTTTTGAATGGCAACGTTGGTGGGTGTCCCGAGCGATCCGGCGATGGCGAAGACCTCCTCGGACTCGACGAGCTTGCGCGTTTGCTCGAGCGCCTTGGGCGGACTAAACGCGTTGTCGAGGGAGATCAGATTGACCTTGCGGCCGTTGATTCCACCACGATCGTTGACCATCTGAAAGTAGGCAACCTGTGCCTGACCATAAGCGGCGGCGGTGGAGGCCGGCCCACTGTAATAGGCCGTCGTTCCGAGCTTTATCTCGGAAGCGGTCACGCCGGGGCCGACGCTCGTTGCGGCCCTTGCGCTTTTGGGAATGCTGGCCAGAGCAGCAGTAGCCGCACCGAGGCGAATGACGGAACGGCGTGACAGTGTGTTCATCGTAACCCTCTTCTGTTCAATCAAAGTCGACATCGCTCCGTGCGAGCCAGCGCGTCAAAACGACAATCAGAGACGACTGTTCGCCACGCGCTGTGCCAGCGTTCGACCCGAGATCAACGAAGGGGTTTCGAGTGCGGCCGGCGTTGACAGGAACTTCCGCATCGCTTCGGAATCGTGCTTGCGTGCTCGCAAAATCGAAAGATCACGCTCTAGGCGCTCTTCGTCGGCGGAATTGAATACCAGACGGAGGCTTTCGCTTGATATTGGCGACGTCACCTCGTGATAAACCCTCAGGCGCTGCTCGGAATAGCGATCGAGTACTTCGTCGCCGACACGTCCGTGGATGATGGCCGCAAGCGCCTCGCTCAAAACGAACGAATCGTACAACCCGCCCATGAGGCCGAACCCGCTCGTTGGGTTGGTGATGTGAGCGGCATCACCCGCGAGGAGTACGCGCCCGACACGATAGGTGGCAGCGGTGCGCTGGTGCATGTTGTAGGCCGTATGAAGTACGAGCTCATAGTTCTTGTCACCTGGGAGAACTGTTCGGATGAACTCCCGGATCCGCTCACTTACCGTTTCCAGCGGCTGTGTCGTCTGCTCGGCAAAGGTGAATCGCCACAGGCCGCCGAGATTGATCTTATAAACGACCGCACCATAGAGCGGGTCCACCAGATAGCCCGAACTCCACCCGTATTTTTCGAAGTCGTAATAGATATTCGTCACCACGAAACGCTGCGGCCATGTGAAGCCGTCCATGGTCAACCCGACGGCCTTGCGGACAGCACTCCGACCGCCGTCTGCTCCGACGACCCAGCGCGCTTCGTATTCCACGGGCGAACCGGCTTTCTCGGCACGGACGACGACCTTTCCCGACGCGTCGGTCAAGCCGGTGAATTTCGTGCCCCAATCAATCGAAACGTTCGGGTACCGTTCAAGATGTTGCAGGACGACTTTCGCGAGCACGTCTTGTCCCAAGGTCAGATTGTAGGGGCGATTGGTGATGTCGCGAACGGCATCATGATTGTAGACGATAGTTTCTCCGGTCTTGAAGATGCGCCAGCAGCGGTCGTCGATGGGGTGGCCCGCTGCGATCAGGTCGTCGAGCACGCCGAGCAGCTCAAGTCCGGGCAATATCGTCCATGCGTAGGAGATGGCGCGCGGCGAGTACACGACGCCATCCTCGGCCTCTAGCAACTTCACCGTTACGCCCTGCTGCGCAAGCCCGAGCGCTGTCATCAGCCCTACCGGACCGCCGCCCACGATCAAGGCGTCCGCCATACTGTCCCCCATCCCTCTTGGCTCCGCGCGTGTTTCCTTCGGACTCAGAACGTGCCGGGGTAGGCGCCGCCGTCGACGAGGATGTTTTGCCCCGTGATGTAGCCGGCTTGCACAGAGCACAGAAAAGCGCAGGTCGCCCCGAACTCGTCGGGGTGACCAAACCGCTTGGTCGGATTGGCCGCCCTGACATCCTCGGTGACCTCTGCGACGCCGCGCGCCGAGTTTTTCGCGAGTGCGGCCAGGTTTGATTTCAGCCGGTCGGTATCGAACGTACCGGGCAACAGATTGTTGATGGTTACATTGTGCTCGGCGACCGACCGGGCCAGTCCGGCGATGAAGCCAGTGAGACCGGTGCGCGCGCCGTTTGACAATGCGAGCATAGCGACGGGCGCCTTCACGGCGTGCGACGTCACGTTGACGATGCGGCCGAATTTTCGCTCGATCATGCCGTCCAACGTCGCTTTAATCAGGGCAATCGGAGCCAGCATGTTGCCGTCGAGCGCCTTGATCCAGTCTTCGCGCTCGAATTTGCGGAAGTCGCCGGGGGGAGGGCCGCCGGCATTGTTGACCAGGATGTCCGGTGCGGGACATGCCAACAACAGCGCGTCCCGTCCGTCCTTTGTCGTCACGTCGGCAACGACTGGGGTCGGCCGGTTACCTGTAAGCTTGCCGATTTCGTCGGCAGTCGCTTCAAGCACCTCTCGTCGCCGCGCCGCGATGAAGAGATCGACCCCCTCATGGGCAAGTGCGATGGCGCTCGCCCGGCCAAGCCCCTGGCTTGCCGCGCATACGACGGCCTTCCGGCCCTTCAACCCCAAATCCATGTTTCCTCGCCGAATTTGTTTTCCGCCGCTTTTTTGCAGCACCGGTTCGATTTCTATTTATTTGGCAGTGTCATCCCGGCGGGCTTTGCCCCCCACATGCAGAAGCTGGTCGGCTCAAAACCGAACTGCCGCGGCCGGTGAGTTGCTTCATCCTCGATCTCATCGACGCCGACGGAGTACTCGAAGATCATGCCGTCCGGGCCCTTGAAGTAGAGAAACCGCGCGCCCGAGGTCGGATGCCGGCCGGGGCCGAACACGATGGGCACCCGCTTCTCATTTAGGAAGTAATAGGAACGCAACACGTCGTCGCTGCTCTCCACCTGATGGTTGATGTGCTGGATTCCGGCGTCCGGCGCCCGGACGAGCGCGATAGTGTGATGGATGGCGTTGACGCGCATCAAGGGAATGTCGCCGATGCGGTCGCTGACACGCGCGTTGCAGACCTGCGTCCAGAACCGCTCGTCGCGAGCCGGATCGGTGGAGTTCAGCCCGATATGGCTAAAACCCGTAATGCCGGCATCCCGGCTGGCGAAATAACGTCGCCCACTACGCTCAGGGCGCATCACGAGTTCGATGTGATTCCCGGTCGGGTCACGAAAACCAATGAAGGCCTTCACTTTGCGTTGCGCGGCTTCCTCGGCGGTCCCAGCATGAACGGCGTGGCCAAGCGATTCGAGTGTGGACGCGGCATCCTGCAGGCTCGCTTCATCCTCAACCTCGAAGCCGACGGTCTGGCTGCGCGCATCGCCTTCCGAATAGCACAACGTGTGCGCCCGGTCATCGGAGCGCAAATACAGTTCCTTCCTACCGCGCTCCGCGACCTGCAGGCCGAGGCAGGTGGTCGCAAAGGTCTCGGCGGTTTCCAGATCGGGTGAGCCGAGACGGACATAGCTGACATCCTTGAGCTGGATCATGCTGCTTCTCTCTGTTGTTTAGGCGGACGCGCTCAGTTCCGGCACGTCCTTGCTTTCGCTTCCCCAGTCACACAGCGATGTCGCCGTCAGCGGAAACTGACGCGCCAGCCGCGGCTTGTCGCCGTATTCCGCCATGCCGTTGACGTAAGAGAAAATCACGCCATCCGGTCCTTCGACGTGCAAAAAGATCTGGTGCGAAGCGGCCTGGCGGCCTGGACCCTGCACGATCTTGATCTGGCTTTCCTGCATGAAGTAGCTGTTTTGCATGATCTGATCGAGCGCTTCGACTTCGAACGCAGAATAGAGAAGCCCATTGCGCTTCGAAGGGTAGAGCGCGATGCGGTGATGCATCCCGTCTATCCGCAGATATGCGATGTCGCCGACCCAATCGCTGACCTCGGCCCCGATGGCGTTCCAGAACGCGAGGTCGCGGACATGGTCCGTAGTGCGGAGACCGATGCTATGAAACTGAACGATTCCGGCGTCGCGCGACGGAAAATAGCGCCGGCCGCTGCGGGAGGGGCGCACGACGAGGTCGATCCGGTTCTTCGAGGCGTCCTCGGCCAGCAACGCAGACTGCACGTAGCGACGCTGGCATTCGGGCGGTTCGGCGCGCTTCACCGCAAAGCCTAGATCCGTCAGACGTCCAAAGATGACGTCGAGGGCCTTGTCGTCCCACACCTCGATCCCGACGCTGGCAGATTCGCTCGAGTTGCTTGCGAGGCTTACCGTGCGATAGCGATCGTCCGACCGGAACGCGATCTCGCCATCCTGCTCCGCGACGCGCTGCAGGCCGAAGATGTCCGAGACGAAGCGAGCGCTGGCGCGCAACTCGCTGACCGCGAGGCGGACGTAAGAGACAGAGGTGATGAGGGGAGTGGCGTGGCCGTTCCTCATCTCGTCCGCGCCTTGGTGGATTGCGATTCCAGGAAAATTTTGATCATGCGACGCCACACCGAAAACAGTTCGTCGAACCACTTTGGGTCATTGTCCCAGAGCGTGCGCAGTGCCATGCCGCGGACGAGGCTCAGCGTCAGGGCAACGATGTCCGCCGCCAATGAGGCAGGAACCCCGCTGGCTGTGAGGGCCTCCGTCCAGGCTGTTTCGACAGGACGGCGGGCTTTCCGGGATATCTCCAGGATCTGCTTGCGCACGGCGTCATCTGTGGAGGTCGACAGAACGATATCGATGGCCACCATGAAGTGTTCGCTAAAAAAGAACTCGCGCGCGTCTTCGATCACGGCTTCGATCAGATCTCGCGGGCGGTTGACGGCCGAGGCGCGCCGGCGGCTCATGATCTGCGCCTGTTCGAATACGTATTCGAGCGTGGCGACGACGAGCGAGTCCTTGGTCGGGAAATGATGCAGCTGCGCCCCGCGCGACATGCCGGCCTCCGCGGCAACGTCTGCCGTTCGGAACCTGGCATATCCTCGCTTTCGAATGAGATTGGCGGCCGCCTTCAGGATCTGCGTGCGCGTGGCTTCTGTGCGTTCTGCCTGTGTCCGTCGTCGCGTGCCGCCGAGCGATCGGCGAGCGGATTTTCGTGGCGGAGTGAGACGGTCGGGGCGTGTTGCCATATCAAACCTCGATTTGGACCTTTCCGTCGACGATTGTCACCGGATAGGTCTTCAGCGGAATCTCACAAGGCATACCGGTCGGCTCGCCGGTGGTCACGTCGAAGGTCCCGAAATGGAATGTGCATTCCACGGTTTTCCCATTCAGGAGCCCCTCGAGGGACAGTGAGGCTTCGCCATGCGTGCACATGTCGGCCGTCGCGTAAATCGCTCCCTCGACACGGTAGAGGGCAACGTTCGAGCCGTCGGGCAGGGCGGCTTGCTTGATTTCGCCTTCGGTGACGTCGTCTGCGGCGCACAGGATGACTGTCTGACCCATCGCATGAACCTAGAGCATCGTGCTGCCGCCGTTGACGCTGATGACCTGGCCGGTCACGAACGAAGCCTCGGCGGAGGCAAGATATGAAACCATGGAAGCGACTTCCTCCATCTCCGCTGGGCGGCCCATGGGAATGACGCTAACGAATTTCGCGGCGAGCTTCGGGTCGCTCTTGGTGATAGCGACCATCTGAGGTGTGTTAACGGCGCAGGGAGCGACAGTGTTGATAGTGATGCCGTCTTTGGCAAACTCGCGTGCCATGCCGGTGGTGAGCCCGTGCACGCCACCCTTGGCCGCGTTGTAGGCGGCATGATCCCAGAGGCCGTTACGTACGGAATCGGCGCCGAGATTGACGATGCGGCCGTAGCGCTGGGCCCGCATTTTCGGAATAGCGTACCACGAGCACCACAGTACGGTCCACAAATTGCGGTCGATCGTGGTCTTGAGTGTCTCAGGGGTGTGCTCGGCAAAGGGCTTGATAATGCCGCCGCCTGCGTTGTTGACGAGGATATCGAGCCGTCCGAAGGTCTCGCTGGCGAGCTTGATGGTCTTTTCAGCCGTGCTTTGCTCGGACAGATCACCGGCGCAGCTTGCGACCTCGGCGCCATATTCCGTCTTCAGGTGGCTCGATGCCTGCTTCAGGCCGCCTTCATCGAGATCGGCGATAACAAGTTTAGCTCCATCACGCGCAAGCCGTTCGGCGATTGCCAGGCCGATGCCTTTGGCCGCGCCTGTCACGATGGCAACATTGTTGTGAAGTTTCTTGTCCATTGATCCGGATTCTCTAGAGAATGATGCTGACGCGACCTTGCGTGCGAAGGCCATCGCTGTCGAGGAGACAGCGCTTTTCTTTGATCCTCAGACGGCCGTTCTCAACGACGATCCGATAACGGTTGCTGCCGAAATAAGTGTCGGTGATACCGTCCTTGGTGCGGTAGGTGATGAAGGAGGAACCGACCTCAAGCTCGGCCTCGCTGCGATTGCGAATGCGAACGTTGCTCACCAGGTGCCGGGTGCGGGAGTGCGGGAACTCGGCGTGTGCCGTTCGCTTCATCAGCCGCTTAACGCGCTCCGAGAGGCGGAAGCGGTCATCGGCGACATAGAAGAGGGTCTTGTCGGGCGATGAGTCCGGGGCGACGTCGGTCGACGGGACGTAGTAGATCGCGTCCTCGGTGAAAAGTTCGAGCCACTCGGGCAGTCGCCATTCATCGAGCAGATCGGCTTCAGCAAACAGGAAATCTTCGATGTCCGCACGGGAGATGTTTTGCATATCCGGTCCCCCTCAGATTGACGTCTGAAATACGTGCTTGTTCCAGTTCGACCAGAACGCGCGCATCTGCAGCTCGTCGTCGTAAGCCGGAACGGGCTTGCCCATGCCCTTGGAGATGTCGTTCCACTGGGCTTCTGCCGAGTTGCGGAAGCCACGCTGGCACTGCTCAAGCGCTTCGACGTCATCAGGCGTGGCGAAGCCCCCGGGCCCAAGGAATTCAAGGAAATTATAGAGACGGTACTTGCGGGCCCAGTCAGTTTCTTCCTTCGGAGCCAGAGCCCACGCGCTGATGTTCATGAAATCGGGCGCGATGGGGTAGTAGGTCCGGACGGTCACCGCCATGATGTCGTTCACGACGAGGTTGGGGAAGACGAACAGATTGCGGTTGAAGAGCGCGATGCGCTTGGCGCGCTCCTCGCCGTGCCGCTTGACGAGATCCTGATAGAGACGGTCGACTTCCTTCTTGCCGTCTTCGCCCCACATCGGGATCCATTGCGCCACCGGTCGACCCCAGGGCGCCTTGTACTCCAGCACGGCATGGCCGTTGCCGAGATCGCGTGCCGCTCCCTCGAGCGGGACGGGAGCGAGCCCGCCGTTGGTGGCTTTCAGATAATCGAAGTAGGTCGCGTGCGTCGTCAGTGCATGATAGCCGTCGATCGAATTTTCGGTCAGCAGCTTCCAGTTGGCGCGCATGGAGTATTCCTGCGTGCCGCCGACAATGGTCATGCCGGCCTCGGCCTGATCGGCAATGACGTCGAGATATTCCTTCACAGCGCCGAGATAGCTGTCCAGGCTCTCGGCATTCCTGTCGAAGCAGACGAAGTTGAAGTCGCGATATCCCTCGAACCGCGCCACCTGCTGCATATTCGATGTGCTGCGCTCCTTGAAGTCAGGCGCGTAGGATGCCTCGCCCGGCTGGCTTCGCAGGGCTCCGTCGAGGCCGAACACCCAGCCATGGTAAAAGCACTGGAATGACTTTGCATTGCCGTGCTTCTCTCGGCAAACCTGCGCGCCGCGATGCGGGCAGGTATTGAACATGGCGCGTAGCGCTCCCTTGGCATCCCGCGCAAACAGGATATTGCGGCCGCCGACCTGGCGCGTGACGAAGTCGCCGGGCTTGGGAACCTCCGAGCTGTGGCCAAGATAGAGCCAACACTTGTCGAAGATCCGGCTCCGTTCGGCCTCCAAGATGTCGGGATCGACAAATGCCTGGCGCGAAACCTTGAAAATCTGCTTGGCCTCGTCGACCATGAGCGCCGTGTTCATCCGCTCTAATGCGTTCATTGGCGGTATCTCCCTCGAAAGGTTCTGTCTTTCATTTCAATGCAGCCCGCAGATCGAAGGCGGGCGATTCCAGATCGGCACGGGCGGGGTGCTTGTTCGCCGCGAGCAGCCGGCGCAGCATCGCCATGTCCTTGGCGGCATTCACTGACAGCGCGCCGACCAGGTCGGAACCGCGCATCGCGATGACCGAAAAGCGGCCGGATGCCGGCTCGCCGCGAAGAATGTGGTCGCTGTCGAGCATGTCGCCGGCGACCTGGATGTTGAACTCGTATTGGTCCGTCCAGAACCACGGCGGATCGACGTAATCTTTCTGCTCGCCGAGCATGTTGCCGGCGACTGCGATGGCCTGGTTCTGGGCGTTGGCCCAGGTCTCGACGCGGATGTCGCGGCCGTGGCAACGGCTCCATTGCAGGGCGGCGTCTCCGGCGCAGAAGACGTTGGGCGCTGCGGTGCGTCCGCATGCATCAACCGCAATGCCCGCGGCGACCGGCAGACCGAGCCGTTCGGCAACGGTTGCAACCGGTACAACACCGATGCCGATGAGGACGAGATCGGCGGGGATTTCAGCGCCGGTACTGAGTTGGACGCCGCTCGGCGTCGCGCCGCGCACGGTCGCTCCGAAGATGAATTCGACGCCATGGCTGCGGTGCTTGGCGGCGACGATGTCGCTGACGAGGGAGGGAAGCGCGCGGGAGAGAAGCCGGGACTCGTTCTCGATCACGGTCGTGCTGCATCCATGCTTTGCCGCGGCGCAAGCTGCCTCCAGCCCGATCACACCGCCGCCCACGATGACGATGCGCGATTTGTCGCGGATCGATTTGCGGAAGCGCAGCGCATCTTCGATATTGCGGAGATATTGCACCTCGGGTCCGAGGCCTTCGATCCGTTCGAGGCGGCGGGGGCGGGTCCCGGTCGCGATCAATAGGCGGTCGAACGCAAAGACGCGGCCGTTGGCCGTCGTCACCGTGCGGCGATCCGCATCGCAATCCGTGACTGGCGAGCCTGTCTCGAGCCGAACATCCAGGACGTCGCTCCAGTCCTGGGCTTGCTTGATATAGGTGACCGGCGTGTCAGCAGCCCCCAGCATGTCCTTTGAGAGCTGCGGCCGCTCATAGGGCGGGTGAGCTTCCTCGCCCAGCATCGTAATCGCTCCCTGGAAACCGCGCGCGCGCAGCGCTTCTGCCGCACGTCCGCCGGCCTGTCCGGCGCCTGCAATCACGATATGTGCTGATGCGGCCAGCAATTCAGTTCTCGCTCCCCGTCGCGGAGCCTTGCGAGATCGCAAAAGCTGTCCGCGATTATTCTTCGATTGCTTCCATATTAAAAACAGTCCAACCTGCTTGTAAAGTGAATTGCAGATGCGGCCGCCTGTCCATCGGAAAAGGCACGCTGCAGTGCATAACAAATCAGAGGAAACGAGCCTTGGCTGAGGCGATCGATACCCATACGCATTTTGTCCCGCGAAGGTTTCCTGCAGCGGCCGGCCGCAATCCGCTGTGGCCCTCCGTCGAGCTGCGGGGCGGCGACGAGGCAGCAGCGGTAATGGTTGGCGGAAAAGTCTTTCGGGTCATCGATTCCCGAAGTTGGGATGCGGCCCGTCGCATCGACGATATGGCGGCGGACGATGTCGATGTGCAGGTCGTCTCGCCCATGCCCGAATTGTTGTCTCACTGGTTCCCCCCGGACGATGCCGACGCCTTGAGTCGTCACATCAATAAGGAGATCGCAGAGCTTTGCGGAAGCCAGCGCGGGCGTTTCATCGGCATCGGAATGTTGCCGATGCAGGACGCCAGGCTGGCGGTGAGGCAGCTGGATGAGCTGAAATCTTTGGGACTGCACGGTTTCGAGATCGGCACGCATATCAACGGCGTTGCGCTCGGTGACCAGCGGCTGCACGAGGTCTACGCCGCGGCGGAACAGGCGAACCTTGCGGTCATGGTTCATCCGCTGCACCCCGTGGGGCTTGATCGTATGGGAGGTCGTCCGGAGCTCGCGGCTGTTGCTGCATTTCCGCTCGAGACGGCCCTCGCGGCGGTCTCGCTGATGACGAACGGTGTGATGGAGCGCTTTCCACGGCTCCGGATTATGCTGAGCCATGGCGGCGGCGCATTGCCCTGGATATTGCCGCGACTGAAGCACGCCCGCGGCATCGGTCCGCCATTGGACAGCCTGTTCGCCCGCGATCCTGAGGAGACTATAAGGGCGTTCTACTTCGACAGCATCCTCTACGATAAGCCGGCTCTGGAGTTCTTGGCGAGCAAGGTGGGTCGCGATCAGGTCGTTGTCGGATCCGACTACCCGTTCACAATCAAGCAGGATCGGCCAGCAGAGTTTGCCGAGCGATCCCTGGCGATGCCTAGGCAAGACTTTACGGCGAATGCCAGGCGCTGGCTTGGGTTTGACGCGTGAGAAACGAGATGACGAATTGCTATTCTTATCCTCAGTTCTGTTCGCTCGGTCCGTTGCCTCCACGGACACCGGCACGCGCGGACGCTCAGGTGCCTAAGGACCGCAAGCTCGGAAAATGCGCGCATGGTGTGATCGGCGCGTTCTATTTTTATGCCGACGGATCGGATGACGATCCGGCGTTTGGCTTCTGCGACATCGAGCTGTCCGTTCAAAAACTTGCCCGGGGCAAGGTCCGCGTTGAGTTGTACTGCGTTGCGGACGGATACCAGAGCGCCCGTGGCGTTGGTGCTGATCATCCGCTGAAGATTGCGGTCCTTGCAGGGGATAGAGTGCTCGGAATTGCAGATTGGCATTTCGCTGACGTGATCTGCGGTCATGCCGATCCCATGCATTTCACCGCCGACCTCGAAATCGACGACGCAATCTTCGACCTCATCGATCGGATCGAACTCCAGAAGACCACCGGGCAGTCGCGACCATGCGAATAACATTGGCAAGACGGTCGTAGGGGGAGACGCACAACCATGGCACTGATGGACGTCGGGCTGGACGACAAATACCGGCTGGATGCGAAGCGAATGTTTCTCTCCGGTACCCAGGCCTTGGTCCGCCTGCCGATGCTGCAGCGTGAACGCGACCGCGCGCAAGGGCTCACGACGGGCGGCTTCATCTCTGGTTACCGGGGCTCTCCGCTCGGCATGTACGACAACGCGCTGTGGCGCGCGAAATCGTTCCTCCAGCAGCACGACATCGCCTTCGCGCCCGGCCTCAACGAGGATCTCGCTGCGACGGCGGTCTGGGGCAGCCAGCAGGTCGGCATGTTTCCTGGCGCCAAAGTCGATGGCGTCTTTGGCATCTGGTACGGCAAGGGCCCGGGCGTCGATCGGTCCCTGGATGCGCTCAAGCACGCCAATTCGGCCGGCACCTCGCCCAATGGTGGCGTGATCGCGCTCGCCGGCGACGATCATGGCTGTCAATCCTCGACGCTCGCGCATCAGAGCGAGCAAGTGTTTGCTTCGGCGTTGATGCCAGTGATCAACCCAGCGACGTTGCAGGACTATCTCGACTTCGGCATCCTTGGCTTTGCATTGTCGCGCTATTCCGGCTGCTGGGTCGGCTTCAAGGCGATCTCGGAAACGGTCGAGAGCTCCGCCTCGATCGTCAGCGACCCCGATCGCATCAGCATCAGTTTGCCTGATGATTTCGAGATGCCGCTGGGCGGCCTGTCGATCCGCTGGCCGGACCCGCCGCTCGAGCAGGAACGGCGGCTGCACGGTCCAAAAATGCAGGCGATCGCCGCCTTCGCCCGCGCCAATCGCTTCGACCGCATCGTGCTGGATTCGAAGCCGGCCCGGCTCGGCATCATGGCGACTGGGAAGGCCTATCTCGATCTGCGCCAGGCACTGGCCGATCTCGGGATCACCGACGAGGAGGCCCGGGCCCTGGGCTTGCGCATCTACAAGGTGGCCCTGACCTGGCCGCTCGAGGAACGGGGCGCGCGCGCCTTCGTCGACGGCCTGCAGGACGTCCTCGTGGTCGAGGAGAAGCGCGGATTCATCGAGGACCAGCTCGTTCGCATCCTCTACAATATGGATGCTGCGAAGCGGCCATCGGTCGTCGGCAAGCGGGATGAGAGCGGCGCGATCCTGCTGCCGAGCGAGGGTGAGCTGACGCCGACGATGGTGGCGGCGGCCGTAGTGGCGCGGCTGCGCAGGCTCGGTCACCGCAGCCCGATGCTGGAGCAGCGTCTGGCCAAGCTCGAAGCGTTCGACCAGCCGGCCGAAGGTGCCGGCTTTGCCAAATTGCAGCGCACGCCGTATTTCTGCTCGGGGTGCCCGCACAACACCTCCACCAAGATTCCGGAGGGCAGCCGCGCCATGGCCGGGATCGGCTGTCACGGCATGGCGTTGTCGGTGCCCAGCCGCCGCACCGCCACGATCTCGCATATGGGCGCGGAGGGCGTGAGCTGGATCGGGCAGGCGCCATTCACCAGCGAGCGCCACGTCTTCCAAAATCTCGGTGACGGCACCTACACTCATTCCGGCCTGCTGGCGTTGCGGGCGGCGGCCGCGGCCGGCGTCAATATCACCTACAAGATCCTCTACAACGACGCGGTGGCGATGACCGGCGGCCAGCCGGCCGAGGGCGGCTTCACTGTGTCGCAGATCGCGCACCAGGTCGCGGCCGAAGGCGCCAAACGCCTGGCGATCGTCTCCGACGATCCCAGCAAATATCCTGCGAATTACTTTCCGGCCGGCGCGACGATACACCATCGCCGCGAGCTCGACGCCGTGCAACGCGAGTTGCGCGAGGAACGGGGCCTCACGGTCCTGATCTACGACCAGACCTGCGCCGCCGAAAAGCGCCGCCGCCGCAAGCGCGGGCTTTACCCCGATCCGCCGAAACGGGTGTTCATCAACGAGCGCGTCTGCGAGGGCTGCGGCGACTGCTCGGAGGTCTCGAACTGCGTGTCCGTGCAGCCGCTGGAGACCGAGCTCGGCCGCAAGCGCCGCATCGACCAGTCGAACTGCAACAAGGACTTTTCCTGCATCGAGGGCTTTTGCCCGAGCTTCGTCACGGTGCTCGACCCCAAGCTGCACAAGGCCGATCACGCTGCAGCCGATCCCAAGGCGCTGTTCGCCGATTTGCCGGCGCCGCCGACGCCGGCGCTCGATGCGCCCTACAACATCCTGATTACCGGCATTGGCGGCACTGGCGTCATCACCATCGGCGCGCTGCTCGGGATGGCCGCACATGTCGAAGGCATGGCCTGCTCGACGCTCGATTTTACGGGACTGTCGCAGAAGAACGGCGCGGTGATGAGCCATGTCCGCCTGGCGCCGGCCGCCGATATGCTGACGACCGTCCGGATCGCACCTGGCAACGCTCATCTGATCCTGGGCTGCGATCTCGTCGTCGCTACCAGCGTTCCAGCGCTGAGCCGCGCCGAGCGCGGCGTCACCCGCGCCGTCGTCAATGCCGACCTGCTGCCCACAGCCAGCTTCGTGATGAACCCGGATATCGATTTCGAGGCCGGTGCAATGCGTGACGCGCTGAATAGCGTGGTGACGCCGGGCGATCTCGACATCCTGGACGCGACAGGACTTGCCACAGCGCTAATGGGAGACAGCATCGCAACCAACGCCTTCATGCTCGGCTTCGCCTTTCAGCGCGGTGCAATCCCATTGTCGCTCGACGCGATCCTGAAAGCGATCGAGCTCAATGGCGCTGCGATCGAGATGAACAAGACGGCCCTTTCGTGGGGCCGGCTAGCAGCGCACGACCTGCCGCGCGTCGTCAGCGCCGCGCGTTTCAAGAGTGGGGGCGCTACGCCCGCCAAGCGGACGCTGGACGAGACGATCTCCTACCGGGCAAAATTCCTCACCGACTATCAGGACGAGGCCTACGCAAAGCGTTATCTCGCCGACGTTGCGCTCGTGCGCGCAGCCGAGCGTGCGGAGACGCCGGGCTCGTCTTCCGAGCTTACCGAGGCCTTCGGCAGAGGTCTTTTCAAGCTGATGGCCTACAAGGACGAATACGAGGTCGCCCGGCTCTATTCCGACGGTGAGTTCGCGGTGGCGCTGAAGCAGCAGTTCGATGGCGATCCGAAGCTGAAGGTATTGCTCGCGCCGCCGCTGCTGGCGCGCCGCGACAAGACCACCGGCCATTTGCAGAAGCGCGAGTTCGGCCCCTGGATCTTTCGGGCATTCGGCGTGCTGGCCCGGCTCAAAGGTCTTCGCGGCACCGTTCTCGATATCTTCGGCTACACCGCGGAGCGCCGAATGGAGCGCGCGCTTGCGGGCGAGTATTCGGCCATGATTTTGCGCCACCTCGACGGCGATGCACCGCTCGATCTGCCGCGGCTCGTTGCGCTGGCGAAGACAGCGGACCTCGTCCGTGGCTATGGCCATATCAAGGAGGCAAATATCGCACGCTATCGTCAGGAATGCGAACGGATCGAGCGTCTGCTGAAGCCATCCATGGCCGAAGCTGCAGAGTGAGCGGATGCGCGTTTGCGCATGCGACATCAAGCGACGAAAGAAACAGGACAGCCTGCTTGTAAGTATAGTTCCTGTCTGTTAGCGTTCTAATGTCGAAGACCTGCGCAAAGCGGGCGAGGCGATAGGGAAGAGAAACGGTGCGGGAGGCTTCATCATGCTTGGGCTGATGATGGACACGCCATTGTCGACGTCCGGCATTCTCAACTATGCCGCGATCGCCCATGGCGGCACGCAAATCGTCTCGCGCCGGATCGACGGCAGCCTGTTTCGATATTCCTATGCTGATGCCAATACACGCTGCCGCAAGCTGTCGGCGGCTCTGTTGTCGCTGGGATTGACGGAGGGCGACCGCATCGGCTCGCTGCTCTGGAATACGCACTATCATTTCGAGATGTTTTACGGCGCGACGGCCGAAGGCATCATCCTGCATACCATCAATCCACGTCTGTTTGACGAAACGCTGATCGCGATCATCAATCACGCGGAAGATCGCTGGATCGTGGTGGACGCCGCGACATTGTCGTTGGCCGAGCGGCTCGCGCCGCGGCTGCCGACCGTCGAAGGATACATCTTCGCGGACAGCGCCGAAGACCTGCCTGACAGCACGTTGCCGAACCTGCTCTCGTATGAGGTGCTGCTGCGGTCGCAGCGCGACGATCATCAGTGGCCGGAGCTCGACGAGCGTTCGGCCAGTATCATGTGCTACACGTCGGGCACGACGGGCGATCCGAAGGGCATCGTCTACTCGCACCGCTCGATCGTCCTCGCCTCGCTGTTCATGAGCACGGCGGACATGGTCGGCGTCTTTCGGCCCGGTGAACGCGAAGCCGTGATGCCGATCGCGCCGCTGTTCCACGCCAACGGCTGGATGATGCCGTTCACTGCGCCGATGAACGGCCAGAAGCTCGTTCTGCCCGGCCGTAACTTCGAGCCGGCGATGCTGAGCGAGTTGATTGCTGGCGAAGGGGTGACGGCGTGCGCGGCGGTTCCGACCGTATGGCTCGGCCTGGTGCAGCATTTGAAGGTCTCAGGAAGCAGAATTCCCTCGCTTCGCGCTGCGCTGATCGCCGGGACCAAGGCGCCCAAGGCGCTGGTGCAGGATCTCGAGAGCCTAGGCATTGCCGTCGGTCAGGTCTGGGGCATGACTGAAGCAGCCGGCGGCGTTCGCGCCACCCCGGCATCGGACTATTCGAGCCTTGGCAAGCAAGAGCAGCTGGAGCGCAAGCTGCGCCAGGGACGTATGGGATACGGCACGGAACTGCGCATCGTCAGTGACGACGGGGGGCCGCTTCCGCACGACGGCCAGACGCAAGGGCACCTCGAGGCCCGGGGTCCGTGCATCGCGTCCGGCTACTATCGCGACGAGGGGAAGATGCGGGATGGCTGGCTGACGACCGGTGACGTCGCGCGCATCCACCGCGATGGCACGATCGAGATCGTCGACCGGTCCAAGGACGTTATAAAGTCCGGCGGAGAATGGATCTCCAGCATTGCCGTGGAATCCGCGGCGATGGAGCACCCCGCGCTCGCGCTTGCCGCGGTCGTCGGGGTTTCGCATCCGCGCTGGCAGGAGCGTCCGATGCTCTTTGCCACGCTCAAACCGGGCTGCACGGCTTCGCGCGAGGACATCTTCGATCATCTGGCGACGCGATTGCCGAAATGGTGGCTGCCCGACGACGTCATCTTCGTCAGTGCGCTGCCGATGACCGCGACCGGAAAGATCCGCAAGGCTGAGCTACGCGATGCGATCGCCGGCGGCAGCTACAGCGGACTGACGCTTCCAGACGTGGCGCTGAAGGCCGCCGGAAGCTGAGAGATTTCAGACAACAGGAATGGGGAGAGAACGGTGAGGCAAAATCTTCGGTTTGGCACTTTGTTGACCGCAATGGTGCTGATGGCGGCCAGCAACGCATGGTCCGCCGATAAAAAATACGGGCCAGGTGCGAGCGACACCGAAGTCAAGCTAGGCCAGACGGTCGCCTATAGCGGACCGGCCTCGGCCTTCGCCAGCTATGGCCGGACCATGACCGGCTACTTCCAGATGATCAACGAGTCGGGCGGGATCAACGGCCGGAAGATCACCCTGATATCGCTCGACAATGCCTTCAGTCCGCCGAAGGCGATCGAGCAAACACGCAAGCTCGTCGAGGACGACGGCGTGCTCGCCGATGTCGGCACCGTCGGCACCACGCCGAACGTCGCCATTCAGAAATATCTCAACGGTGCGAAAGTGCCGCACATCTTCATCTCCGCGGGCGGGAAGCGCTTTGCCGATCGCCAGAATTTCCCCTGGAGCGTGCCGATGTATCCGGGCTTCGAGATGGAGGGGAGGACGTTCGGCGAATACATCCTCAAGCATAAGCCGGATGGAAAGATCGGCGTGCTTTATCAGAACGACGACTATGGCAAGGACTTTTTAACAGGCCTGAAATCGGGGCTGGGCGGCAAGAACAAACCGGTCGCGGAGATCGCCTATGAGATTACCGAGCCGACCGTAGACTCCCAGATCGTGCGCCTGAAAGATGCCGGCGCCGACGTGGTGCTCTATTTCGCCACGCCGAAGTTCACGGCACAGGGGTTACGCAAGACCAAGGAGATGGGCTGGGCGCCGCTCCAGTTCGTGGTGAGCCCGTCGAACTCGGTCAAGGCGGTGATGGAGCCTGCCGGTTTCGACAACGCGCAAGGCGTGATTACGACGCAGTTCACCAAACAGGCCGGCGACCCCGCTTGGGAAAAGGACCCCGAGGTGATCGAGTACGTCGCGTTCATGAAGAAATGGGCGCCCAACGACAATCCCGGCGACTTCATCGCCTTGTCCGGCTATGTGATCGCGCAGGGCATCGCGCAGGCGATCAAGCAGTGCGGCGACGACCTGACACGCGAAAATTTGCTCAAGCAGGCGACGAGCATGAAAGGACAGCGCTTCAAGATGATGCTGCCCGGCATCAGCTTAAGCACGTCGCCAGAGGATTACACGCCTTACCAATCGCTTCGCATGGCCAAATTCGAGGGCAATTCCTGGAGATTGCTGGACGAGACCGCGACTTCCGCCAGTGCGAAGTAAGAATATCTCGCGGCGACCCGATAGGGATGACTGACATGCGTTTTACCGACGAGCAGATCGCGTTTCGCGACACGTTGAGGCGGTTCATCGCCAAGGAAGTGGCTCCGATCGCCGACGAGGTCGATCGCAATGACCGGTTTCCGATGGAACTCGTTCCGAAGTTCGGCGACATGGGACTCTTGCAGCTTCGGCTGCCGGAGGCCTATGGCGGTCCCGGTGCCAATCTGACGACGATCTGCATCGCCGCGGAAGAGTTTGCGGAGGTGTCGGAGTCGATCGCACTCATCAGTGGCCAAAACGGCATCGCCATGATCGTGCCACTCATGCATTTCGGAAACGAGGAGCAGCGCCAGCGCTTCTTCCCTGAGATCGCCAAGGGTCGAACGCTCACGGCGGTTGCGATCACGGAGCCGCAATCGGGGTCAGACGTCGGCAGTATGAAGACCCGTGCGGTGCGGGAAGGCGAGAGTTACGTCCTGAACGGCGAGAAATGCTATATAACGTTCGCGCCTGTCGCCGACTATATCCTCGTATTCGCGCGCGTTGGCGACGTCTCGGGCGGGACCCGCAATATCAGCGCCTTCATCGTTGATGCCAAGACGCCTGGCGTGACGATCGGCAAGAACGAGCGAAAGCTCGGGCTGAATGGCATCCCAAATGCGCCGGTCTATCTTGAGAACGTTAAGGTTCCCGCTGAAAATCGTGTCGGAGAGGAAGGCGACGGGTTCAGGATCTCGATGCGCATCCTGGACATGAATCGCCCGACGATCGGAGCCGTGTCGGTCGGACTCGCTCAGGGCGCGCTCGACGCTGCGATCAAATACGCCAAGGAACGCAAGCAGTTTGGGAAGGCGATCTCGGAGTTTCAGGGTCTACAGTTCATGTTGGCTGACATGGCAATGCAGGTCGAAGCCGCGCGTGCACTGGTATACGACTGTGCCAGCACTGCGGACGCCGGCTTCCAATCGGATGCGGACTTCCGAGCGTTTTCAGCCAAGGCGTCGATGGCAAAGTGTTTTGCCAGCGATGTCGCCATGAAGGTGACCACCGATGCCGTCCAAATTTTCGGAGGCGCGGGCTATATGAAGGACTTCTCGGTCGAGCGCTACATGCGCGATGCGAAAATCAATCAGATTTTTGAGGGCACGAACCAGATTCACCGGCTCATCATTGCGAGACAATTACTTGCCTCATAGAATCACGTGACGTCGAACCAATCTATCGGTAACGCGGCAGTCTCGGCTAGTACTTCGACACAGAGGGTCTGACTCGTTGAACTTGGTCTGAATTGGCTGAGGGCTTTGGATAGGCGCGGGCTATTTTGGCGCGCGCCTTTTCGGTTGTGGACATCCATTTGACGCGGGTGCGTTCGGCATTGCGCCGTTTCTCCCAGGCGGCGGTCTCGGCGACGAGGTGGGCGAAACTGTCGATGCGCCGATCGAGGCATTGGCGGGCGAGGACGCGATCTTGACCTCGACCATGTTCAGCCAGCTGGCGTGCTTTGGGACGTAGTGGAACTCCAATCGGCGCACTCAGTAGACGACTACGACTTCGTCGATACCGTATGCGCCCGATGCGGGAAAGGTGGTGGCTATGACCAGCATGGGGTTCGTGGTCTTAGTATTCGCCATGTTTGTTATTGTCGGGATGGTCTTCCTCGTGAAGTACATTATCAACCTCTAGAGGCGGAACGCTTGGCCACAGACTCCGCTCGGTAGCGTCTGTCCTGCGCGAGGCCTTCAGGCGCGCGTGAACATGCGTGGAGCGCTTTCGATGTCCCGCCTGTCCGGCCTTTTCTCCGCCTTCGTCGTCCTGCTCGCGTGCTGGTCGCCAGCCTCGGCCCAGAACGAGACGCTGACCGTGTTCGCCGCCGCCTCGATGAAGAGTGCACTCGACGAGATCGACGCGGCCTACATCATCAAGACCGGCACCTGGATCACGGCGAGGTATGCCGCGAGTTCGGTTTTAGCAAGGCAGATCGAGCAAGACGCGTCCGTTGATGTGTTTGTCTCCGCCGACGCCGATTGGATGGACTATGCGATCAGCAAGAAAACCATCAACGAATCCACGCGGGTCAATCTGCTCGGCAACAGCATCGTATTGATCGCGCCGAAGGATTCGAAGATCGATGCTGTCAATATCGGCCCCGGCTTCGACCTAGCCAAGCTTGCCGGAGACGGCAGGATCGTGACCGGCGACGTGAAGTCGGTGCCGGTGGGCAAATATGCCAAGGCAGCACTGGAGAAGCTCGGCGCATGGCAGGCTGCAGAACCGAAGTTCGCGATGACCGAGAGTGTGCGCGCCGCGTTGATGCTGGTGGCGCGTGGTGAGGCTGCTCTCGGCATAGTCTATTCGACCGACGCCAAGGGCGAGCCCGGCGTCAAAATCGTTGGCGCCTTTCCCGCAGATTCGCATCCCGCGATTATCTATCCAGTGGCGGCTACGACGACCGCAAAGCCAGAGACGACCGAGTATCTCGCCTTCCTACGTTCGACGGCAGCGAAGAACATCTTTGAAAAGAACGGGTTCAAGTTTCTGGTAAGCCCATCAACGTGATGGGGTTGCGGTCCGCCATTCGCAAACCAACAGAATGGCCCAAAGGATGCTTTCGATGTCGTCGGCGACGGTCGTCTGGATTGCGGCCGCATTCAGCATTCGCGCCTGTGCTTCGCTCTGTGGAGAGGCACCGATCACTAACGCGCCGCCTCCGTGATGCGTCACGTGGCCAGGACCAGCCGTTTTCACTGCCGACATAGACGACGGTCGGAATGACAGAGTGACCAGTGACGGCGCTGAGGTGTTGCGGATTGTCGACGCCATTCTGCAGGCTGAGGATCGATGTTTCCTGGCGTAAGTGTCCAACCAGAGGGCGGCCTGCTTCTTCTGTATCAGCTGATTTCACGCAAACGAGCACGAGGTCAGGCGCGACCAACGAGCTTGCATCCGTCGCCGCCCTGGCGGGCAAATATCCGTTGAAAGACTGGCTGTCCAACAGGAGCCATTCTGATTGATCGCATCGACGTGCGCTTGGCGGCCGATGAAGGTCACGTCATGTCCTGCCTTTGCCAGCAGTCCGCCATAGTAGCACCCCACGGCCCCAGCTCCGACGATGCCGATTTGCAGGTTTGTCTCCCGCATTGGCCGAGGCAATTGGCTTTATCACGCGGCGGCTTTGTCTTCCTTATTGGGGGCCGCGCATGACGATTTCACGCTCGGACCGAAAATCGGTCGAATGCCGTCAAGGCTTGCACGCGCGGCTCCGCGTCACCGAGATAGATTTCGGTCTTGAGGAACGAGATTTCGTCATCCAGCCTGCTTTCGTCGAGATCGACGTACCAGGACCGCGGCCTGCCATCGCTTCCGTCGCTCCATCGGTAGCCGCGTCGTTTGAGCTTGTCCTTGAGGTCGAAGGGTGATTGCTCCGCCCACACTCGCATCGTCTTCCTGCGGGCCTGTTCGAGCAGGACGGCAAAAGCCGACGTGCCGGTCGTCGAAAGCTCGAACGCGAGGATTTCAAGCAAGGCGTAGCAATCATCCACGGCCCTGTGAGCCTGGTGGAAGAACCCGGCGCCATTCAGGAGGTAGCCCAGGCGCGATCCCTCGAAGCCGTGTTTCCGCCACTCGATTTCCGTCGCCGAACATCCCCAGGCCTTCCGTTGGAATATGGGCCAGTACCGCTCCGCGAATTTGCGGTCGAAGCTCGCGTTGTGGGCGATCACGATCACGGCGTCGTCGACGAATGACGAGACCGCATCGTCGTTGATCTGCCGTCCGGCGACCATCTCGTCGGTGATGCCGGTGAGGGCGGTCACCTCAAGCGGAATCGGCACAGACGGCTCGTTGAACGAGGTGAAGGCCTCCGTGACGCCGGCGATGCGACCGCCCGGTAGGTAGTCGAACTTGACCATTCCAAGTTCGATGACTTCATCCTTCTGCTGATCGAGGCCGGTCGTCTCCACGTCGATGAGGATACCGGTCTTCGTGCTTTGACCGTTGGATGGAGCGAAACCTTCGCGACGAACCAGGCGCCGAAGGACCCGGTAGTCGGTTGATTTGGCCAATGCCTCGGCCATGGCGGCTAGGGTTAGGGCGTTTTCAGGCATTGGATTTCTGCGATCCTCGGCGCGTCGCACGCGTATCTGAAGCCGCAGTCTAGCCCGGTTCAAATCCCGAAATCCAGTTGCGGCTCCACATCGACCGCTCCTTGCAGGGAAGATAGCGACACCCCCAGGAGACGCACCGGTTTCGGAAGAGGCATGTTGTCCCGCAGCAGATTAATCGCCAGGTCTGCGAGATCATGGCGGCCCGCGACAGGCGAAGACACTGACCGGCTGCGCATGATGATCTCGAAGTCGGCGAACTTCACTTTGAGGGTCACCGTTCTACCCCGACTGCCCGTCGAATCGCAGTGCCGCCAGACCTTGTCAATCAGCGGCTCGAGCTCAGCGGCCATGGCGTCGAATTCGGTAAGGTCCGTCGAGAACGTATTCTCCGCACCGACGGACTTCCGGATCCGGTTGGCTCGAACCGGCCGTTCGTCGACGCCGCGCGAAATCCAATAGTAGTACGCGGCCGACTTGCCGAAATTCGCGTTCAAGAATTCCAGGGTCTGGTTGCGCATGTCGAGACCCGTGAAGATGCCGAGCGCATGCATCTTCGCGCTTGTCGCCGGGCCTATCCCGTGGAATTTGCCAACGGGCAACGCCTCCACGAAGGCTGGCCCCATCTCGGGTGAAATGACGAACTGCCCATTGGGCTTGCGATGATCGGAGGCGAGCTTCGCCAGAAACTTGTTGTAGGAGATGCCGGCCGAGGCGTTGAGGCCGGTCTCGGTCTTGATCTTCTCGCGGATGAGCAAAGCGATATCCCTCGCAAGCGGGATTCCTTGGAGATTTTCGGTCACGTCGAGGTAGGCTTCATCAAGGGACAAGGGCTCGATGATGGGTGTGTGCTCGGCGAAGATTTCGCGGATTTGGCGACTGATTGCTTTGTAGACCTCGAAGCGCGGCTTGATGAAGATCAGATCCGGACACTGCCGCTTCGCGGTCACCGACGGCATCGCAGAGCGAACGCCGAATTCGCGGGCCTCGTAGCTCGCGGCGGCGACGACGCCGCGCTCCGCCGAGCCGCCTACCGCGACCGGTTTGCCGCGCAGCTCCGGATTATCGCGCTGTTCCACGGACGCATAGAACGCATCCATATCGATATGGATGATCTTGCGATGGGGCGCCGTCGCGACGCCTTGCTCCGGATTGGGTGTGGCCATCCTCAAATTATAGAGGTTTGTGGTCGCCTCGTCGCAGCGTTAGACGAGGTCCTCTGGCGGACACTCAGGGCATGTGTCCCCGATCGAATCCAGGACCGCGGCGATTACGTCCGCGGCGGCCTCCGGAGAAACCCCGGCCGGCGGATCCTGACGCGCGATGTCGAATGCACGCTCGCAGGCGTGAGGGTCGCCGCGATCCTGCATCCAGCCGTGCTCTCCGCACTCCCGAATGGCTCGGGCGTCGTGGAGGACCGACATGGCCCAGCCACGTACCGTCCGGATCGCGGGCCGTCTTTCCCTAGACATCAGCATTGATCGCTCCTGCCGACAGGAATCGACCGCGCCCATCCATAGTTCCGGCCAGTTAGCACAGGGCAGGGATTTGAAATCGCGGGAGTTGCAGTTTGTCAACTTGTTCCTATGGGTTGTGGACACGCGGCAATTTGGCAACAACCTGCTGCCAAATTGCTCCGCTCGGGTGACCTGCGCGGAATCTTCCTGTGAACGCTGATCGAGGAATGACCCCAGTCGGCGTCGTCATGACCCCTTCGGGCCATTGATTTCATTGAAATGGAATGATGGGACCCCGCGTCGATCATGGTTGAGACCCCTGGCCGAAACACACCTGGATGGCACAAGTCCAAACTTAGGTGGCGTCCAACACTACGGTCGGGCCTTATCACCATGTTTGAAGAGTTGCCTGACGTGAAGACGGCATTCGGCGAAAACGAGTTGGGCATGCTGGGGTGGATCGAGCACGAAGGTACCGAGCCGCTACACGCGGACGAAGAGCGCCGTCCCGATCAATACAAGGGCGAGCGGCTCGCGCTTACCGAACTCGGACGCGCCATCATGGCCGGCGAAGAGGACTTCTCCCGGCATAACCCGATCCATCGCTGGTGGGGTGGCACTGAACTAACCAACGAACGGCTATGGCGTTGGGACAGGCGCAGCCGTTTGGCCCTACGACTGCGCGAAACGTAGCAATATGGGATGGGTAGAGCGCAGCGAAACCCATCGCTCGCTTCATTGCCGGAGAGAACACAGTGATGGGTTTCGCTTCGCTCTACCCATCCGAAGCTGCGAATCCGTTACTCCGCGGCTTCCGCGTAATCGCTCATCGGCGGGCAGGAGCACACCAGATTGCGGTCGCCATAGACGTTGTCGACGCGCCCCACCGGGCACCAGTATTTGTCGGTGCGCGAGGTGCCCGCGGGGAAGCAGCCCTCCGCGCGGGTGTAGGCGCGATTCCACGCATCATCCGCGATATCGTGCACGGTATGCGGGGCGTGGCGCAAGGGCGACGCGTCGATCTTGAAGCGGCCGGCCTCGACCTCGGCGATTTCCTTTCGGATCGCGATCATCGCGTCGCAGAAGCGATCCAGCTCCGCCTTGGATTCCGACTCGGTCGGCTCGATCATCAGCGTGCCCGGCACCGGGAAACTCATGGTCGGGGCGTGGAAGCCGTAATCGATCAGGCGCTTGGCGATGTCGTCGACAGTGACGCCGGACGTATTCTTCAGCGGTCGCGGATCGACGATGCATTCATGCGCGACGCGCCCTCGGGCGTTCTTGTAGAGCACCGGGAAGTGCGGATCGAGCCGCGCCGCGATGTAGTTGGCGCTGAGGATCGCGATTTCGGTCGCGCGCTTCAGGCCGTCGCCACCCATCATCAAAATGTAGATGTAGGAGATGGTGAGGATCGACGCCGAGCCGAACGGCGCCGCCGAAACCGGACCGACCGGTGCATCCGGATGCGTGGCGGGGTGGCCAGGCAGGAATGGCGCAAGATGCGCCTTGACGCCGATCGGGCCCATGCCGGGGCCGCCGCCGCCATGCGGGATGCAGAAAGTCTTGTGCAGATTGAGATGGCTGACGTCGGCGCCGTAATCGCCCGGCCTGGACAGGCCGACCTGTGCGTTCAGGTTGGCACCGTCGAGATAGACCTGGCCGCCATGGCCATGCACGATGTCGCAGATCTCTCGGATGTGCTCCTCGAACACGCCATGCGTCGAGGGATAGGTGATCATGACCGCGGCGAGATCATTGGAATGCTTCTCCGCCTTGGCGCGGAGATCATTGACGTCGACGTCGCCGTTCTTCTCGCAGGCAACCACCACCACGTCCATGCCGACCATCGCAGCCGAGGCCGGGTTGGTGCCATGGGCGGAGGAGGGGATCAGGCAGATCTTGCGATGGCTCTGTCCGCGCGCGGCATGATATCCACGGATGGCCAAAAGCCCGGCGTATTCGCCCTGCGCGCCTGAATTCGGCTGCAGCGAGATTGCGTCATAGCCGGTGATGTCGCACAGCCACTTTTCCAGCCGCGCGAAGAGGGCGTGATAGCCGGCGGCCTGCTCGCGCGGGGCGAACGGGTGCAGGGTCGCAAACTCCGGCCAGGTCAGCGGCATCATCTCGGTGGTCGCGTTCAGCTTCATCGTGCAGGAGCCGAGCGGAATCATCGCGCGGTCGAGCGCGAGGTCGCGATCTGAGAGCTTGCGCATGTAGCGCAGCATCTCGGTCTCGGAGCGATGCGCGTGGAACACGGGATGAGTGAGGAACGCCGTTGTGCGCTTCAATGCGTCCGGCAGCGCCTCATGCGTCGAGGCGTCGATCTCTGCATAGGCCAGCGTCCCGCCGAAAGCGCGCCAGACTGCTTCCACCGTCGCGGGTGTCGTGGTCTCGTCGAGCGCGATGCGCAACGCCGTCTCGCCAACGCCGAGATTGATCTTCTCAGCGGCCGCGCGCGCGACGATCTCGCTGCGCTTGGCGCCGGCGTCCACGCTGAGCGTGTCGAAGAAGCTGTCGGACTGCGGCGCAAAGCCGAGCTTGCGCAGGCCGGCGGCAAGCACCGCGGTGCGACGATGCACATTGCGCGCGATCTGCGCCAGCCCTTCGGGGCCATGATACACCGCGTACATCGAGGCGATCACGGCGAGCAGCACCTGCGCGGTGCAGATGTTGGAGGTCGCCTTCTCGCGGCGGATGTGCTGCTCGCGGGTCTGCAGCGCGAG
>JAEWFG010000089.1 GCA_023388935.1 Pseudomonadota bacterium
ATAGCTGTGGCCACTGGAGTGCCCTGCGGTTTAGTCCAACACGTTTTTAGCCCACCAACGCGGGTCGCAGGCTTGCGAGAACGGTACTGCCATGGCCGCGCCGCCGAGCTAAAAACGCTCTTCATTACGCGAAATTGCCCCCTCCTAACTAATCTATTTCATCTCCTCAACGCGCGGCCTCTCGATCCAGGTCATCGACTCCCAAGATGGCAGCGCGGCGGCGGCTGACGAATCGCAATGTGTCCTACCATTATTGCACCATTGTTTCACATTGCGATCGGGAATAGATGAGTAAACACAATGAGATAGAAGGAGCAAATTTGCCTCATTCGGAGACTGGGACGGGATGTCGTCGAGCTTCTAGTCGTCCTGACCAGGGCCATGGCCGAGGTGCTGGATGGGGCGACGCTAGCTAAGGTCAGGAAGGTCTTGACCGACGGCACGTCGGTGAACACCAGGAGAGCGTATGCGACAGACCTTCGGCACTTTGCGGCTTGGCGGCAGGCGTCCGGATTCCAGGACCTCTGGCCGGTTCCGCCGGAAGTTCTGATGCGGTTCGTGGTCGAGCGAGTGGAGGGGCTGCCCACGGCGGTGGGCGTTGAGCTCGCGGCCCAAGGATTCAAATCGTCGAACTCCTGGTCGACAATCGAGCGCCGAGTGGCGGCGCTCGCTACCGCGCACCAGACCAGGAATCTGCCGTCCCCGACGGCTCATCCCTTGGTGTCAGAAGTGGTCGGGCGGGCCAGCAGGACGGACATCGGTGAGACAATGGTAGAACATCCTGCTCGCCGTCGCGGGCGCCGTCGGATCGCGCCGGACCTGCCGGGAGTAATGCGCCACTCCATCTCACTCCGGTGGATTAGCCTCGGCGAAAAACGAACACTTGCGCCTTGCCAGCTGGAAATCGACAACATCGCCAGCTTACAGCGGATGCAGCTGTAATGTAGCTCGATGGCGGAGAGAAACACGAATGGAAAGCCTATTGCCCGAATTTTTGCAGGGGACTGATAAAGCAGGCGTGATCAGGACCAGAGACCCCAAAACCGAACAGGACTATCGCAAGCGCTATGCCGGCATGGAGCGGACGCTCGCAAGAAAACGTCAGGAGCCTCACGTCGATGTCGGCGATGTCATCGATGACCTGTGCGCCCGGGCCCCAAAGCTCGCGCCGCGTTCCTACTACCTGTACCGCGCCGCGATATTTCAGATCTTGCGCGACAAGTTTTTGTCTAAGGAAATTTCGATGGAAAAAGTGAAAGCTCTGGCTGAGAGACTACGCAGGCCGATTGAGCGAACCAATTCGGCTGAAGGAGAACGGAAAACCCAGCGGCGTGGACGACGCCAGCATCTTGGCGCCGCAACGTGCTCCACGTTGGCCACGATCTTGCGAGCTCACCCCAGCGGGACCGCGCAGAACCTGTCCGAAATGCTGCAGTATGGGCCGGAGATTGGGGTGCGCCCGAGTGAATTCTTTGGCGCTCAGCTGAATGGACGGACGCTAATCGTCAGGGCAGCCAAGGTTTCTCCCCAAAACGGAAGAGGGCTGCGCGCGGAGCGTCCTCTCGAGCTGCAAGACTTCAGCGATCTGGATATCGAGGCGATCGGAGATCTTGTTCAACGTCTGAACCGTGAACTCGATGCCGTTGGCGGCGATCGCAGCAAGCTCGTAAGACGCTATGGAGCGCTAACACGCCGCGTACGAAAACTGCTTCCCTCTGCACGCCGTGTAACTCTCAAGACAATGAGACATCAGGCAAAGGCTAACTGGGCACGTGCCGGATATTCCCGTGAGGAAATCTCCGCCATGCTCGGCCATCAAGTGACGGACACCGCCGACAAGCACTATGGACTGCGCAACCGCGGTTGGCGCGCCCGCCCCGGATACCGTCCGGTCTCCGTTCCCGCCCAACTTGTTGCCGAGGTGCGTCACGGCGCAAGAACTAAGGCGCGCATTATGCGCCAAACGGGATGGAAGCCGCTGGACTTGCTGAGCGAGAAGGACGACGATCTTCCTGTTGTGCCGTTCGGTCAGGGCGGTTAAACGCCAGCTAAGCAGTTAGCTCGCGCGTCGCAATAGCCTTCGATGATCCCGGCCATGATCTTCTGGCCGGTGAGAGCCAGCTTGGCGCGTAGCCAAGCCTCGAAGGCATCAGCCAACGGCCGACTGCTGCCGCACGAGGCGACGTTCCTCGCGGCTGCGGCCGCTGACGTGCACATTAACGTGCAGGGCCTAAAGCCTGATGGCATTAGGTTCGATGTCCTGAATTTTTGAGGTAGTTGGCGCATTCATCAGGAGGGAAGGAATCGAGTGCGTGACCGCTTGCGGCGCGGACCGCATCGACGGTTCGTGCGGCGGCTTTTCGGAGCAGGTGCTTGGGCTGAGCAAAGACCTGTTCGATCGGGTTCAGGTCGGAGCGAGCATTTTGGCAGGAAGATGAGCTCGCGCCGACCGAAGGGATGAGCTGACGAACTGCTTTGCCTCTACGGCTGCCGAGGTTGTCCAAGACAACGATATCACCTGGTCGAAGGGTGGGCGGGTAACCTTCTCGACATAGGTGCGAAAGCTCTGCTATCGATCGGTCCCTCGATGAACCATGGCCATTGGTCCGGTCTCTGTCCTGGTCCAGGTTTCGTCGATGAAGACCAGCTTGTCAGTTTCGACGCGACCTTTGTCCATTGGGCTCGCCGCCGCGCGACCCCGGGGATGATCGCGTTCGCCAGCTGCTACGCCTTTTTTGAAGCTGAGCTTCTCGCCATGAAATCCCATTCCGGATGGTAGTCGACCTTCAGCCCTCGGCCGGCAAGTTCAGCCACAAGACCACGCAGCGTGAAATCGTCGCTCCTGATCCGCTGTGACAACCACTCCGCATGCTCACCCGAAATCGCCTTCGGCTTGTGACCGCCCATCTGGCCGGAGTAACGCTGCCGGTCTCCTCGACACGCTGCACCAGCCGATCGCAGTGCTGATCGCGCCCCCGAACTGCTTGGCTGCTCGATTGCGGGACATCCCGCCCTCGATCGCGACTACGACACGCTTGCGAAGATCCAGAGAATAAGGCTTGCCCATTCCATGCAGGCCTCCGTCCAGCCAGCATGGCGAAGCAGAAACGGACTGATTTTGGAGTCCAGGATTGATTCAACCTAACCCCATCCGCTCCTAGTCCGCAAAGCCCACGCGCTGGCGCAGTTCTCTCTGATCTGCGCCGGTCAGCAGCGCGATCAGCGCGGCCGCTTCTTTCGGATGCGCGGCCCGTGTGGTCACGCCCGCCGTGTACATCGTCACGAGCTCGTATCCCGGCGGCAGCGATCCGGACAGCGCGATGCCGTCGGTCGCGATGATCTCGGTGGCCTGGGTGCACCCGATCGGCCTCGTGGCGGTGGAGGCCGCGAGCTCCCGCATTGCGGTTGCGCCATTCGGAAAGATCTTCAGGCGCGAGGCGACCTCATAGGCGATGCCGAGCTGGTCCAGCACCTTGGCGACACGTTGTCCCGCGGTCGAGGCCTTGGTGTCCGGGACGAAGATCGCGTCGGCAGCGCGCAGCACCTCGCGCAGATCGGCTTCGGTCTTTACCGTCACCTTTGGATCGCGGCTGCGGACCGCCAGCGCGGTCTCGACCCGGCCGACATCTGCGATCGAGGAGGGGATGACGAGCTTTTCCTTGGCGAGCTTTGCAAGGAGGGCCTGCGTCAGGATGACGAGATCGGCCGGCGCGCTTGCGCGCAGCTTGTCGGCCATGATCCCGACCGCGCCGAACTCGCCGTCGATGCGGAAGCCAGTCTTTGTCTCGAAAGCGTCGTTGAGGCCGCGCACCAGGCCTTGCGCCGCGCCTCCGCTCAGGATGTTGATCGTCGTCACGATGCAAGCTCCATGGCCGCTATGATTTTGTCGCGCGTGATCGGCAGGTCGCGCACGCGCACGCCCAGGCAATCGTGAAGCGCGTTCGCAATCGCCGCCGTCACCGGGCCATGAGCGGCCTCGCCGGCGCCGACCGGCTCGATCTCCGGCCGCTGGATGATCTCGACATCTACCGCCGGCACCTCGCTGAACGTCAGGATCGGATAGTCCGTCCAAGAGGTCGAGGTGATATGCGTCCGGTCGAAGCGGACGCGCTCCTTCAGCACCCAGCTCGTCGCCTGGATCGCGCCGCCCTCGATCTGGTTGATCACGCCATCCGGATTGATGGCCTCGCCGACATCGACCGCAAGCGTCAGCCGTTTCACGCAGATGTCGTCGGAGCCTTCGATCTCGGCAATCGCGGCGCAATAGGCTCCCATGTTCTTGTAGCGCGCAAAGCCGACGCCATGGCCTATGCCGGATCGCTTCTGCGGTTTCCATTGCGCGCGCCGCGCGGCAGCGCGGATGACGTCCTTCGCGCGATCGTCTTGCAGATGCCGCAGACGAAACTCGATCGGGTCTTCGCTACGGAGTGCGGCGATCTCGTCGAGCAGGGATTCGACGGCAAACACATTGCCTTGCGCACCCAGGGTCCGCAACGCCGAGGTACGCACCGGCATGGTCAGCAGCCGGTGACTCGTGATCGTCCAGGCCGGAAAGTCGTAGAGCGGAACGGAGTTGCGGTCGCCGCCGCCTCCATTGGCTGCCGGCGGATTGGACGAGATCATGCGCGGGTACGGATTTGCCAACTCGGTCGCAGCAAGCAGCGCAGGCTGTGCAGCACGCCCCGGTCGCGCCGCGTGGCCATTGCTCCAGATCGCATGGCGCCAGCCGACCACCTCGTTGGCCGCATCGAGATCGGCCTCGATCTCGATGGCCATCGCCGCGCCAAACGGCGCGTGGGACATCTCGTCGTGACGCGACCACTGTACCCGCACCGGACGGCCGCCGACCGCTTTTGCCAGCAGCACCGCATCGAGCGCAACGTCATCGGCCGCATTGTGTCCATAGCAGCCGGCGCCCTCCATGTGCTCGACGACGATGCTCTCGGCCGGCAGCTTGAGCACGATCGCGAGATCTGCGCGCAGCAGGTAGACGCCCTGGCTATGCGTCCAGACATGGATACGATCGCCGTCCCATCGCGCCATGGCGCAGGACGGCGCGATCGAGGCATGTGCGATGTACGGGCGCGTATATTGCCGGCGGAGGGTTTGCGCATGCTTGCGCCTCGGCGCCGCCGTCCTGGTATCGATGATGGTGGTCTCGACCGGCTGGCTCCTAAGAAAGCTCGCAAGGTCATTTTCATCGGGCAGCGGCTCGCCGGCCGACCATGTCGCGCCCTTGCGCAAGGCTTTCAGCACTGCTTCCGACGCTGCCTCGCTGTCGGCAACCACGCCGGCAAAGCCGCCGTCGCGCACGATCGCGACGATCCCGGGGACGGCGCGCGCAGCCGCCTCATTGAGCGCGATCAATTTGGCGCCCGAGACGTCCGGCCGCAGCACGCGTCCGTGCAAGAGGTCCGGCGGCGCGCGGTCGTGGATGAAACGCGGACACGCGAACACTTTGTCGGGAATATCGAGGCGCTGGACCGAATGTCCGGCGACGGCGCGCTTGGCGGCGATCTTCGCCGTCGCGCCCGCCGTGGCGTCGTGCTCGAGCGAGACTTTGCCGGCGAGCTCCCAATAGCTGGTTCTGACATTGCCCGGACCCGAGATCGTGCCGTCATCGATATCGAGCAGCGACGCATCGACGCCGAGACGCTCCGACGCCGCGACGAGGAAGCGTTGGCGCACCTCCGCACACACCAGTCGCAGCGCGCGGCCAGACTGCTGGATCGAAAGACTGCCCGAGGTGACGCCTTCGTTCGGGCTCGTCGCCGTCGAGGCGTGGATCATTTCGATCCGGGCAATCTCGACGTCGAGCTCGTCCGCGGCGATCTGGGCCAGCGCCGTGACGATACCCTGGCCAATCTCGACCTTGCCGGGCGAGATCGCCACACGGCCTTCGTCCGTGAAACGCACCCAGGACGACAGCTTTGGATTGGCCGCTAGGCTGACGGGAAGCTTCGGGGTGGGAGACGGCACGCTCATGACGTCGCCATCTCCGAGGCGGCCCGCAGCACGGCGCGCACGATTCGATTATGCGATCCGCAGCGACACAGATTGCGATCGAGCGCCGCTCTGACCTCGGCCGCCGTTGGCGAGGGATTGCGCTTCAGTAGCGCTGCCGCGCTGATGAGGATGCCCGAGACGCAATAGCCACATTGCATCGCCTGTTCCGAGATGAAGGCGCGTTGCAGCGCGTGCGGTTGCTCCGCCGTGCCGAGACCTTCCACCGTGACGATGGCCTTGCCCGCGACCGACCACATCGGCATGTCGCAGGAGGACACCGCGAGGTCGCCGACCATGACGTAACAGGCGCCGCACTCACCGGCTCCGCAGCCAAAATGCGGGCTGGTAACGCCAAGCCGGCCCCGCAGCACCTCGAGCAACGTCTGATCGGGATCGGCATCCACGGCGGCCGCGGCGCCATTGAGCTGGAATTGAATGGTAGGCATGAGCGGTCTGCTGACTCAGGACTTGTCGAACTTCTTGACGACGTCGGCCCATTTTTCGATGTCGCCGCGCAGGAACTCGTCGAACTCCTCCGGCGTCATTGACATAGGTACGGCACCTTGCTCGGTCCAGAGCTTGAGGATGTCGGGTCGCTTTACCATCGCGTTCACGGCGGCATTTAGCTTGTCGATGACCAGTTTTGGCGTGCCGGCCGGCGCCATCAGGCCCAGCCAGATCGTCGCCTCATAGCCGGCTACGCCTGCCTCGATCGCGGTCGGCACGTTCGGCAGCACCGCCGATCGTTGCTTGCCGGTGGTCGCGAGCGCGCGGACCTGGTTCTCGCCGACATTCGGCGCCATTGCCGGCACCGCGTCGATCATCATCTGCACCTGCCCGCCGATCACGCCGCTGCGCGCCTCGCCGCTGTTGCGGTAGGGGACGTGGACGACGTCGATTCCGGCCATGGCTTTGAACAGCTCGCCGGCCATGTGATAGGGCGTGCCCTGGCCGGAGGAGGCGTAATTCAGCTTGCCAGGCTGCGCTTTGGCGAGCGCGATGAACTCTTGCAGCGTGTTTGCTGCGACCTGCGGGTTCACCACGATGACGAGATCGGAATAGTTCACTGGCGCGATCGGCGTGAGGTCGCGCATCAGTTCGTATTTGCGCTGCGCCGGCGTCAGCAGCGATTCGTTGGCGGTCTGGGTGTTGGACATCATCAACAGCGTGTAGCCGTCGGCGGGCGACTTGGCCGCTTCGACCGTGCCGATGACACCGCCAGCGCCGGTGCGGTTCTCGATCACGAAGGGCTGGCCAAAGCTCTCCTGGAGCACGTTGCCGATCAGCCGGGCCGCGACATCGGCCGGCCCGCCGGCCCCGAAAGGCACCACGATACGGACTGCATGAGCGGGATAATCTTGCGCGAATGAGAGGGGAGTGGAGAATGCGGCAAGCAGTCCAGCCGCCAATGCCAACACGAATCTTCGGGCTGTCATGCCCATCTCCCTGACGTCGTTCTTGTGTCCTGACTGTAACGGCACGGCGTGCGGGCTGTCGACGCCTCACAAAGTCGATCTGGCCGGGAATATCGGACGATTTTCGGTGTGACCGCGCCGCTTTTCGCGCTTGCGGCAGGAACCGGCGGCACGTGCGGTTTGAGCAAATCGCAAGGGCATTGCCGGATAAATAGGCCTCGGCGGGCAGGTATTTTGGTGTTACGAATTAGACCATGAACCAGCACGCCAAGATCGAAATCCGCCATTCGACCTGTCCGCACGATTGCCCGTCGGCTTGCGCGCTCGATGTCGAGGTGCTCGAAGGCCGCAGCATCGGCCGCGTTCGTGGTTCGAAAAAGCAGACCTACACGGCCGGCGTGGTCTGCGCCAAGGTCGCCCGCTACGCCGAGCGCATCCATCACCCTGAAAGGGTGACATTTCCGTTCCGCCGCATCGGGCCGAAGGGCTCGGGCCAGTTTGCACGGATCTCCTGGGACGAGGCGCTCGACGAGATCGCCGATCGCTTCAATCAGGCTGAACGCGAGTTCGGCGCGGAATCGATCTGGCCTTATTACTACGCCGGCACAATGGGGCTGGTGATGCGCGACGGTCTCAACCGCCTCACGCATGTGAAGAAATATTCGCGCTTCTATCAGACCATCTGCGCCAATGTCGCGCGCATCGGGTTCGCGATCGGCACCGGCAAGATCGCCGGCGTCGATCCGCGCGAGATGGCGCTCTCCGACCTCGTCGTGATCTGGGGCACCAATCCCGTCAACACCCAGGTCAACGTGATGACGCATGCTTCGCGTGCACGGAAGGAGCGCGGCGCCAGGATCGCGGCGGTCGACATCTACGACAACGACACCATGAAGCAGGCTGACATCAAGATCATCCTGCGCCCCGGTACCGACGGCGCCTTCGCCTGTGGCGTGATGCATGTCCTGTTCCGCGACGGCTATGCCGATCGCGCCTACATGGACAAATACACCGACTGCCCGGCCGAGCTCGAGGCGCATCTGAAGACACGCACACCCGAATGGGCCTCTGCCATCTGCGGCGTGCCGGTGGCGGAGATCGAGGCCTTCGCCAAAGCGGTCGGCGAGACCGAGCGGACGTTCCTTCGCCTCGGTTATGGCTTCACCCGATCGCGCAACGGTGCGACGCAGATGCATGCCGCGCTGTGCATCGCGGCGGTGACGGGCGCCTGGCAATACGAAGGCGGCGGCGCCTTCTTCAACAACTACGCGCTGTGGCATTTCGACGAATCCATCATCGAGGGCCACGACGCGATCGACAAGAGCACGCGCGCGCTCGACCAGTCGCAGGTCGGCCGCATCCTCACCGGCGATGCCGAGGCCCTGCGCGGCAAGGGGTCGGTCAAAGCGATGCTGATCCAGAACACCAACCCGATGACGGTGGCGCCGGAGCAGGCGCTGGTGCGCCAGGGTTTCGCGCGCGAGGATCTGTTCGTCGTGGTGCACGAGCAGTTCATGACCGAGACGGCGCAGATGGCCGACATCGTGCTGCCGGCGACCATGTTCATGGAGCACGACGATCTCTACTACGGCGGCGGCCATCAACACATCTCGGTCGGGCCGAAGCTGATCGACCCGCCCGACGAATGCCGCTCCAACCATCAGCTCTTGCAGGCGCTGGCGCCGCGGCTTGGCGCCAAACACCAGGGCTTCGAGATGACGCCGCGCGAATTGATCGACGCGACGCTGAAGCTGAGCGGCCACGGCGACATCGCAGGCCTCGAAGCCGACATCTGGCGCGACCTGCAGCCGGACTTCCGCACGTCGCATTATCTCGACGGCTTTGCCCATGCAGACAGGAAATTCCACTTTAGGGCGGATTGGGCGCATCCGCCGTTCGGCCTGACGATGGGCGATTTCGAAAAGATGCCGTCGCTGCCGGACCATTGGGCGGTGATCGAGCACGCCGACGAGGCCCATCCGTTCCGGCTTGCGACCAGCCCCTCGCGCAGCTTCCTCAACACCACCTTCAACGAGACACCGTCCTCGCAGGCGCGCGAGGGCAAGGCGAGCGTGATGATCCACCCCCTGGATGCGGCCGCGCTCGACATTGCCGATGGCGATGCTGTGACGCTCGGCAACACCCGGGGCGAGACCACGCTGATTGCGACGCTGTTCGAGGGCGTGCGGCGCGGCGTGCTGATTGCGGAGTCCGTTCACCCGAACAGGAATCATATCGGCGGCCGCGGCATCAACATGCTGACCGGAGCCGAGGCCGTCGCGCCGATTGGCGGAGCCGCGTTCCACGATAACAAGGTCTGGATCAGGAAAGCCGTCGCGGCCTGAAGCGCGCGCCGACACCTCGATCGCCTGCAATTTGCGTCGAGGCGCTAAAGCTGCGCCTCATCACAGATTGCCCTTGCACCTCGCACCCGAGCTGCCGCAAATGGCTGCAAAACGGGAGCAAGGAAGCGAGCGTGCCATGACCGACACCACAAGCGTCATCACCGAGAAGCGCGGGCAGGCGTTCTGGATCACCATCAACCGGCCGGAGAAGCGCAACGCGCTGAACGGCGACGTGATCGCCGGCATCACCAAGGGCTATCGGGACGCGCACGACGACAAGGACGTCCGCGTCATCGTGCTGACGGGCGCGGGTGACAAGGCGTTCTGCGCCGGCGCCGACCTGCAGAATTCTGGTGCGGCTTTCGCAATGGATCATTCCAAGCCAAACGTCGACTATGCCGATCTTTTGCGCCTGTCGCAGAACGCCACCAAGCCTGCGATCGCGCGCGTCGGTGGCGTCTGTATGGCCGGTGGCATGGGTTTGCTTTGCATGACTGACATGGCCGTCGCGGCCGATTCCGTCATCTTTGGTCTGCCGGAGGTGAAGGTCGGTGTATTCCCGATGCAGGTGCTCAGCCTGTTGCAGAGCATCGCGCCGCCCCGGCTCGTCAACGAATGGGCGCTGACGGGCGAGCCGTTCGACGCGAAAGCGGCGCAAGGAGCGGGCCTTCTCAACTACGTCGTGCCCGCGGCCGAGTTAGATGCCAAGGTCGATTGGCTGATCGGCCGCATCGTCGACAAATCTCCGACGGCTATCCGCAGGGGCAAATATGCGATGCGCGCGATCGCCTCGATGTCCTTCGACGAGAGCATCGCCTACACCGAAAGCCAGATCGCACTCCTCGCCATGACCGAGGATGCCAAGGAGGGGCTGAAGGCTTTCAGTGAGAAGCGCAAGCCGTCCTGGACGGGGAAATAAGCATCTCAAGTCGGCAGGCTTCGGCTCGACGCTATTGAGAGCTCCCAATGCGCTGGGCCATCATTTCGACTGGTAAATAGGGGCAAACGTTTGCTATCTCTCCTGCTTCTCCTCGTTCAACCCAAGTGATGCGGGGTCCACCGGTGTGAAGCTGTCGCTCGCCCGGTCGTAACGTTGACAGGCGACGACTCGTAGCTGGCCGCCCTCGTATCCGTATGAGATCAGGAGGTTTTCATGGTCGGGCTCGGCAGGGACCTGGCGCCCCTTCTCGTGCGCAGTGCACCGGGTCATGTACCAAGCACCTTGGCAATAGAGCCGCCCCTCGGCACCGCAAATTTCGCAGGTGACAGCGCTGCGGGCCTCCGCGAGAGCTATCGCGTTGTCGATCTTCTGCCGGGTCGCCTGCGAAAATTTGCCATCGTAGTAGAACCGCAAGGTCGCATATTTTTCTTTGATCTGCGTTATCGTCAAAGTTTCATCCGGCTGCAGCGCACTCTCGATCCGGGAGCAACAACGTTCGAGAAGTTCGCGCCACCCTTCGTTACATTCGGGATACGCCCGAGCAGGCGCGCCGAAGAGACGCGGGTTTGCTTCAACTAGCTTGTCCTGCCAATTCATCTTCGTGAAAAGTCCTTGCGCCATCCGACCAAATTTCGACGGTCGTCATGTCTCCTGCCTGGCTTCGTCTGGCGCGCTCGGCGCCTTATTGTCCGTCGCTTTATCGTCACCTTCGGAACCGCGTTCATCAGGCGCTTCTCGAGGGCGGCGATTTTCGCGTCCGCGTGCGCCCTGTTCTTTTCGGACAAAGCGGCTTCCGTCATGGCTCTGGTACAAGACATTAGCTAAACGCGAACAGGTTCGACAACCATCGCCCGGCCGATCGCAACGGGCGGAATGGTGTTGGTTGCGATTGCTGGCAGGTTTCCTGCGCGGCCAGGCGCCTGGTGAGATCGGCCCAGTCCCCGACCGCTGGCGGCCAGGATCGCCATGTCGCACTCGAGGTGCTCCATGACAGCAAAGCCCTCCGGATAGCTCGCTAGGATCTTGAAGGCCGGTACCGGAAGTTCCCGCCCGCCCCCCCACCAGCGCCACATCGTTGGCGCGTCAGAGAGAGCGTCGCGGCTGGCCTGTCCGGCGGCGACCGCCAGGATCTTCGATGGACGCGAGTGCGGGCTCCGATCTCGCGGCGCGAGACGCTTTCGCACACATCATCGAGGACCGCGCGCAAAAAGCGCGGAGGTTAGGATAACTGAAGCCATTTTGGAGAAGGCAAATTAACTACCCCAGTGGCCCCATTTGCAAGGAGGACCGCGATTCATCATAAAGTAAGCCAAATAGGATTTTGCTTCTCGTAATGGACGCGACGATTTCACTTTGATGCTGTTAGTTTGAAAGGTCGTGCAACCACCTGTCGGCGCTCTGTTGTCTTTCGAGGTCGGCGATAGGATACGAGGAGAGTTTTATGCGGACGACGATCAAACAGACTGGTAAAAACGAAGTGACTAAGTTCTATCTAAATGAGGACGGTGAGCGTTCTAAGCAAATCTACCATGTATCGGCAAAAGGCGGTTTCGTCACCGATGAGCACGGCCGAGAGGTGTGCAGGTCGGGTGATGAGAGTGGTAGCCTGCTGTACATAACAAAATCTGACGATCTCATCCACGTGATCAGAAAAGATCACGCTCGAGCGAAGCGCGCCCGGCGGGATTTGTGATCGTCATGATGTAAACCTCGCGCCCGGCGATATATGTGCCAACCGAGCTCGAGGTCTGGAGAAGCACGTTTCGTAAATCGGCATACAGCGAGTGGAATGGAATGTATGCACAAGCGATTTTTTTAGTGCACGATGGACACTTGACGGCGAAAGCGGGCCGCAGCGCGGAGCGCCACGGTGGGCGCCACGTCAACATCATCGACGCGGGTCGAGCCACTGGCTGGCACGAGATACCATCAACTGGCGGCACGATAAATGAAAACAGCATCGCTTGGATCATCAGAGAGGTCGAACGCGCGGGCGGCATCGACCCCTGCGCCGCCAGCGCCCGCAAAAATGGTCTGATGGCTCGCCATTGCTCTCAGCCGCCCACATTGGCATCGCTGACGAGGTGGCGTTAGCAGCCGACATCGCATGACGGCTATCCTGCGTGCCGAAAGTAGTTTGCGTATTCCTGGGCTGAAAGTCATCGTTGCCTCTCACGTTCCGAGCCGGGGGTCGCCGGCCATCTGGCCTGGGTTTTCTCGGATCTGCGTCGGCAAAGGGCAAGCCGATCGTGGGAGCGGAGGCTCCGCCGTCAGCGCGCCGCAGGCTGCGCCGTCGGAGCCCATGGCGGCTGCGGATCAGAATGATGGGATTTGACCGGGTCTGCCGCGGCGAGCTTCGCGTCGGGGGCGACGGCGGCTTGGCCGGATCTGGCTCCGGAGCACAGTTGCTCATGTCGACGGACACGTCGACCGCGCTGCAGGCGCAGCGGTGCCGCCGGTGATCGAGGAATCCGACTTCCGGAGGCCCGTCGCCTGGGTCAGGACGGATCAGATCGACGATGGTGCCCGGAATTTCCGGATTGGTGGAGGCATCGACTGCGTTGACGAGGGGCTGGACGGCCTGGCTGGTTGGTGGGATTGATCCGGAAGGGACCTAGCTAGGTCGCTAGTATCGTACCCGAGAGGGTCTCCGGCTGTCCTCGTCGGATAACGGCTTTCCGCTGCTCCGCCGCCCAGGCCGCGACCTTGACGACGAGATTCCACACAGATGCGCGCCGCTCGCACATCTCGCCTTCGGCTTTCCACGCTGGTGTGCCGGCGTCAGCGTCGGATCGATGTCGTCGAGCTGATCGAGCTGGGACGAATCCTCGGTTTCGATTCTGCTGAGGTGGTGAGGAGGCTCAATCGGCGCTAGCAGTCTGCTGAAAAAACCTTGAAAGGGAGAGTTTTCTGTTCTTGCGGTCGTTGTTGGGGCGGCTGCGGTGGAGTTGGATGTAATTTTTCGGGGCGGTGTTCGGTGTCCCCTGACGCGGGGTGGCTACGTGGCAACCAGCTTGGGAATGCGGATCAGGTTATAGGCGATCAGATTGAGCAGGAAGTCGGCGGCGACGCGCGCGATGCCACGATGTTTGGTCTTGCGCATGGTGCCGTGCTGCTTGCCCCATCCGAAAATGCACTCGACCATCGCCCGGCGTGATTGCGACATGCCATATCTCGGATGCCGCGTGGTTCGTTCATCGATGGCGCTGTTGCGGGTCTTGCCGGTTTTGGTGACGGCTTGGTTCTGCGTCACATGCGGCGTCACGCCGATGGCGCGCAGATTGGCGACATGATCGGCGGTATCGTACGCCTTGTCTTCACCGGCGGTGATGCGGCGGCCTGCGGCTTTGCGTCTCGCCCTCAACATGGTCTCCGAAGCCCGGCGTTCGGCGGTGCCATTGGCATGCGTGACCCTGCCGGCCACCGCCAGCCCATGCCGGTTCTCCATGGTGGCGTGGCCCATATAGCAAAGCTTGGCCTCCCGTCCGGCCGCCTTGCGATAAAGCCGACTATCCGGGTCGCTGGTGCTCGCATGGGTGTCGTTCTTGCGCTTCTGGCTGTGGAAGGTGGCGCCGTCATCATCGTCGCCGCTGCCGTCCTTGGGGCGAAAACTCTTCTGTGAAGCCCAGGCTTCGATCAGCGTTCCATCCACCGAGAAGTGCTCGTCCGACAGCAACGGCTTGACCTGCGGATGGTTCAGAAGCCTGGTCATGAACTTCGTGAACACATCGCCGTTCTGCAGCCGCTCCCGGTTCTTGGTGAAGGTGGTTGGGTCCCACACCGGATCGTCCGGCGACAGTCCCACGAACCAGCGGTACAAAAGATTGTAGTCCA
>JAEWFG010000111.1 GCA_023388935.1 Pseudomonadota bacterium
CCATATAATACCTCATCAATCGCGGAAATGATACGCCCGGCCTCGTTCGACCAGGGAGATCGTCATGACGCTGTTGCGCCGGCAATTTTTGCAACTGACGGCGGGCTCGTTTGTCGCGCCCGCGTTGTCGTCCTTCGCGCTTGCACAGACCTACCCGGTGCGGCCGGTGCGGGTGCTGGTACCTTACGCGCCCGGCGGCCCGGCCGATATCTTGGCGCGGCTCGCCGCGCAAAAACTCTCCGACCAGTTGGGAAAGCAGTTCTATGTTGAGAACGTCGGCGGCGCCGGCGGCAATATCGGCATGGGTCAGGGGGCCAGAGCTGCCGCTGATGGCTACACCATCCTGGTCGTCCCGCCGAACATCGTCGTCAATCCGGCAATGTACGACAAGGTACCCTACGATCCCTACAAGGACTTCGATCCTGTCACCATTGCCGTCAGCTCGCCCACGGTGCTGTCGGTCCATCCGTCGCTGGCGGTCCAAACGGTCAAGGACCTTGTTGAACTGATCAGGTCCGGCGGCAGCTCCAGGTACAGCTTCGCTTCGCCCGGCATTGGCACTCCACCGCATCTGATTGGAGAACATTTCCGCCTGTCACTTGGGCTCGACCTCGTACATGTGCCCTTCAACAGCGCGGGCCAGGCCGTCGCCTCGACGGTCGCCGGACACACACCGATTGCGTTCAGCTCGCTGCCTCCTGCCGTGCCGCAGATCACAGACGGCAAGCTTCGTGCGCTGGCCGTGACCAGCAAGACGCGCTCGCTGGCCCTTCCCGACCTGCCGAGCATGGTGGAAGCAGGCTACTCCGAGATCGAGGGCGAGGGGTGGTTCGCCTTCATCGTTCCGGCCGGAACACCAGGCGAGATCACCGCGCTTCTCAACCGCGAGATCGTCAAACTGATCTCGCTGCCCGACACCAAAGAGAAAATGACGGCGCTCGGGTTTACGGCGGTCGGTTCGTCACCTGAGCAGGCGGCCGCGCTGTTCCGGACGGAGAGCGCGAAGTGGGAAAAGGTCATCCGCGCGACCGGCATCAAGGCTGGCTAATTCTGCGCGCGGTTCGCGCCGAGGATCGCTGACTCGACAGCGTCCTGCAGGAGCGAGCCATCGACCTTCTCGGCGGTGGCGTAGACGAAGGCGGCATCGCCCTCAAACTTGGCAAGCCGGAAGGGCGGCCTGAGGCCCTTGACTGCCGTGGTCATCAAATCGGCGATGATGTCCTGCGCGTGGTCGAGTTCGACCGCTGCGAGGAAACTCGTATAGCCTGAGATGTCGGCGATTGCGAAATAGGCCAATTGGCGCCGAGCCGACGTGCAGCGAAAGCCCTGGCATGTCCGCTATCAAAGACAGAGCGGAGCAAGCATCTGGCAGCCCCAGGCTTCCGCTTCTGCCAAACCGGACCATCCGAAAGCGTCGCTCACCCTGGACAGGGTGCACCGGCTGGAGGATCATGTAACGCTAGGCGAACTGGGGCGGCGCATCGACGAGGCTTTCTAGGAGAGGGAGGTCAAGATGTGGCAGTTTCGAGTGCGTGATCACGTATCGGCGATAATGAGCGTGCTCTTCGTGCTGCTCATCAGTTTTGGAGGCGCGGACGCGAAGGGCCCCGGGTTGCCCAACGTCATGGTTCTGGCGACCGGTGGCACGATCGCCGGCACCGGTGCGAGCAGCACCACCGTGGTCGGTTACACCGCAGCAACGGTGGGCATAGAGAGCCTTTTGAACGCCGTTCCGGAATTAAAAACGGTGGCGAACGTCAAGGGCGAGCAGGTCTTCCAGATCGCCAGCGAGAACATGAACAATGACTACTGGCTCAAGCTTGCAAAGCGCGTCAACGCGCTCCTCGCGCAGGACGACGTGGATGGAATTGTGATCACGCACGGTACTGATACGATCGAGGAAACCAGCTATTTTTTAAACTTTGTCGTCAAGAGCAAAAAGCCTGTCGTCATCGTCGGCGCGATGCGGCCGTCAACAGCGATCAGCGCGGACGGGCCGATCAACCTCTACAACGCCGTGATTCTCGCTGGCAGTGACGAGGCGGTCGGCAAGGGCGTGCTCGTTGCTCTCAACGATCAGATCAACGCGGCTCGCGAGGTAACCAAGACCAACACCTCGACGGCAGACACCTTCCGCACACCGGAACTCGGCTTTCTCGGCTATGCAGGGAAACAAACCGTATTTCTATCGTCAATCGACGCGCCGGCACACGGTGGACTCCGAATTTGACGTGTCGGGTCTCGATGTCCTGCCGCAAGTCGATATTGTCTACGGCTACGCCAACATGAACCGGGTCGCGATCGACGCTTTTGTCGCAGCCGGGGCTAAGGGGATCGTGCATGCTGGAGTGGGTGACGGCAGTCTTGCTCGGCCCGCGGTTGAGCCGGCTCTCGTCGAGGCCCACAAGAAGGGTGTCGTGATTGTTCGTAGCAGCCGTGTCGGGAACGGCATCGTCGCGCGCAATGGGGAGGCCAAGGACGACGAACTCGACTTCGTCGTCTCAGATACGCTTAACCCTCAAAAGGCACGTATCTTGCTGATGCTGGCGCTGACCAAGACGACCGACACCAAGGAGATCCAACGGATGTTCTACACTTACTAGATTAGACCGTCCGAAGCGCGGTTACGGCTGTCTCCGATGTCTGCAGCGAGATCATGTTGATGGATTCGTGATCTCCGGCGATGCTGCGAATTACTCACATCGTGTCCTGCTGGGTCGACTGGCGTGGCCCCGAAGCCGTTCGTAATGGGAGGGCAGAGCATGTCCGCTCTGCCCGGTACGTTCAGACGTCGACTTGTTCTGCTATTGAAAGCGTACCTCGGTCCAATTCGATCGATCGGAAGGACGCTTCTGGCCCGGCCCGGAAGTCAGGAGTGCAATGTAACAATCGCGATGCGCACCTCGCCGGTCTCTTCCGACGAGGTGCGAAACACGATGCTTAATGTTGCTCAGGTCGCTTCTCTTGACCGGGATGGCCAGCAGGCGCACGCGGCGGAGCCGGTCGCGCCGGAGCCGGGGGCCGCGCTTCGGGGCGCGCAATCTGCTTTGCCGCAGCCGCCGGCCTTGCCGTGGGCTCCGGCCGGCCCTCCGGTCTTGCCGCTTGCTGCGGTCGCGCCGGCTGAGCTTCCGGCCTCGGCTCAACCCTCGTCGCGGCAGGTGCTGCGCGTTTCTCCTCGACGGCAGGTCTGTTCTGCTGGACAGGATTAGGTGTCGGAATCTCCTTGCCCGGGACCGGGAGTGCGTGAGACTGCTCCGCCGGCGCAAGCCCCGGTCTCGCCGGCTCTGCAGCCGCCGGCCGCGCGCTATTCGCGGGCGCGACCTCGCCGGCCGGCCGCGCATTGACCACGCCCGGTCCCTTCAGTTCGCCGGGACGCGCCGTTGCGCCAACAGCCGGCACGCCGTTGTTGGCTCGTTTGAACAGGCTCGGATCCTGACTTGCCGTTTCGACTTGTTTGCGTTGCAGCGGCGTCGGGGCGAAGCGCTGCTCCTTGGCAATAGTCCGCTCTTCGGCAGTCGGCCGCACTTCAATGCCGCCCTTGCCACCATTGTAGCTGACGTTGTTGGTCGTCTGATTGATGGTCACGTTCTTCTCGTAGACATTCGTGATCCTCGCGCCCTCCAGGTTGTTTACGGTGCGATTGTAGAAGAACTGTCCATTGTCCCAGCGCCCGCCCTCGTAGCCCGCGCCGCCATAGCCAAAGC
>JAEWFG010000413.1 GCA_023388935.1 Pseudomonadota bacterium
CCGCGCTCGTCTCGTCTCCGCTATCCCGGCCAGCTCCGACGAGACGAGCGCTACCAGTAAACCTCGCCGCGCTAAGGGGTCAAAATTGGACGCCGATGAGGGGTCAAAGTTGGGAGCCGATTGACACGTAGGGCACGAGCTCGAAAAGTGACGGGCCGAAGGTCATGCTGCGGGACGGCCCCCGGAGCTCGAGGTCGATACCCTTCGCGTTCGCCTTCGGCCGGAAGCACCGAACGACCTTGTCCACCTTCTTGAAAACGGGGATCGGGCCTTGGTCGGTGTTGGTTGCGCGGTTGACAGAATAATCGAGCATATCGATGCGGATCGACAACATCGTGTGCGTCGCCATGACCGTTTCGATGCGGTCACGCGCGACGGTGACGTTGCCTGCTTCAAACGAAGTCCGGGCGTTTTCGGCGGAATTATAAATCGCCGAGGACAACGCTCGGAGATCATGGACCAGCACGTTGATCTCGTCGGCCTTCGCACGATGCAGCCGCTCGTTCTCGTCGATCAGCGTGTTGGAGAACGAGACGATCTCTTCCTTCGTGAATGAGCGAGGATTGGAGTAATACTTCTTCTTCGGATTGTTCCCGCCCTGAACGAGAAGGCCCGGCAGCACGTACTTGTTGCCGTTGCCATCGAGCGCCGCGAACACATTGTAGCCTTGTGGGCATACGCTCCAGCCGATTGGGGCTTGGCGCGCGTACCAGTTCATCTGGTAGTTGGAAGAAAGCTCAGGCGGCAGACGGAAGAAGATCCCGTCGATGAAGCGTTCCGTCTCCGAGCCAGCAATGAGAGCGGGTATGGCGTACATGCTAACCCGCCAACAGCGCGTAGAGGCCGGACGAGATGATGCCCTGGATAACAGCGCGCGCGTCTTGTTTGACCACGCCGGACTGTAGCACTTTGTGCAATGCAGACTGCTCGGCCTTGCTGCCAGCCTCGATCGATCGGACATAGGCGTCCTCAATCGTAAGCAGCGTCTTGGTGTCGATTTCCTTCGCAACCAGAACCATCCTCTGCCGCTGCCAGACGTGGTACGGGTTAAGCAGCTTGCCGATCACGTCGTCGAGCTTCTCGGTCCATTCCTCGATGATCTCGTCCTTCTTGAGGAAGCCGTCGCTGTTCTGAATGGCCTCGCGCGTCAAGGTCTGGTTCATGGAACCGCCCGTGTACGCGATCACGTACTTGTCCGGGAAATGCGCTTTGATCTCGCGGATGAGAAATGCGCCCTGCTTCTTCGAGTCCAGGGAATGGCCTACGCCCTGCACGTCGCACAGGATGATGTTGTGCGGCACGACCGCATCAACGGTGCTCGGATCTCCGAGTAACGTCACACGGTAACCTACGTTCTCGAGGTTCTTCTTCGGCTCAAAAGGGCCGTCGTCAATGACGCCGATCGAAACCAAGGCGCGGCGATCCTTGGTAGACTTCGCGAGCGCGCGTTGCAGCTTGGGAGTATTCAATTCGCCGGCGAGGCGATAGCGGAAAAAGTCGAACATGGCGTTCCTCGAATGGCCGCGGGCGACAAAAGCCGCCCGCGGCCATTACTTACTTGCCCTGACCCTTCTTTTCATCTTGGGAAAGTACGGACGCTGCCAAGCGCTTCGCGTCCGAAGTCGTCGGCTTCTTGTCGCCGCTGAGAACCCGCGATGCGAGAGTGGAGAGCTTCGAGGAACTTTGCTTAGTGGCCATTTTGCCAGTCCTTTACGATGCCGGGAAATATCCCCGGTCGAGTGAAAAGGACGGGCTTGACCGATCGGTAAGACTTCGATTCTATGAAGTCCTTCTGACTACCCATCGACCTGCCTCACCCGTCCCAGGGTTAAGTGGCAGGCTGAAGCTTTGAAGCCGCTTTGGGTCGCCACCCGGGGCGGCTTCGCTGTTTCAGTTGCGGACAAGCTAAGGCAGCTCTGTTCCGCCGGTCAAGGACTAGCGCGCGTTCCTGAATCAAATACTAAATATGGTGGAAAGCGGGGGATAACAGGAGCTTAACCCCTGTCTTCGTTTGTTCCAAGCATCAGTGATTCCTCACGAATCTCCAACCGAAAAAACTGGCATTTGCGGCCTCTCGACAGCTTCATCCCGACTGTTCACAGGGCAGGTGAATTTTTGGGTCCGTGATTCGCGTCGACGTCGCGCCGGATCGCCGACAACATGCCGATTTGATTCGCTCAAAACAAACAGGTCCCGCGCGCGGCCGCGCTCATACCGTTATCGTGTAGGTCTCAGTCAATTGCCCGAAGGTCCGGATTGGAGCGTTGCTCCGCGGACGCATAGAACGCGTGTCGTTATGGATGATCTTGCGCAGCGATGCCCGCGCGGTTTCGGGCGATGCATCCGTCGCCCCCGGTCTCGTTGGTGAGGACGGAGCGCACCAGTTGTTCGAAGAAGCGGCGCAGGCCGTCGAACCGAGTGCTCCGGTGGTCTTCTTCGTCGGTCTGCGGGTCGAGGTACATCGTCGCGAGGATCGAGTTTCCGGTGACGAAGGCGTCCTTGAACCTCGCCAGAATGCCGTCCTCCTCGGCCATCTGCTCCAGCAGATGCGCGCGCAAGGCCCGATTGAGGCGCATGAATCTGTTCGAAGCGAGCGTGTAGTTCTCGATGGAGGCGGAAAGTCCGAACCCGCGCCCGGAGGCGACCGGGTCGAACACGTCGTCGAGAAGGAGAGATTCGTAGGATTCCGAGGAGCCGAAGAGATCAAGTTCGGCGATGCCTTTTCCGTCGAGGGCGGCCTGCGCGCCGTCCACCTCGTCGATGATGACGAGGTCGCTCGTCCGCGCCACCCTCTCGAATTGCCGCATCTGTTCCGAATGGAAGTGAGGCGAAACCGATACGTCCGTGGAGAGCACGTGGCCGATGTGCACGAGCGCCTCGGCGTCCGCCAGCCTCCGCGCCGAACGCTGCCGGCCGCAGGAGGCCGACAGCGGACAGAGACGCTTGCCTTCCTCCTTCCCCTCCTTGCCGTCCTTTTTGAGCTTCGCCTGCCGCACCGCCGCGCACGGCGGCCGATCGTGGGGAAATTCGAAGGACGGCGGCGGGCTCGAAACGAAAGCCGACAGCGCGCATCGGGTGCCTAGCAGCTCCGCGCCCGAGGCGGTCTGTCCGAACCCGCCGCTGTCCATCGTCGCGATGCGTTCGGCCAGTCTGCTCGCATGGTTTCTTCTGGCGTCGGGCGATTGTCCGACCAGCAGTGCGGTCGGAACCGAATAGCGCGCGAGGTCCGCGTCCAGAGCCAGCGCGAACTCGATGGACGGCACGAGGAGGGTGACCCGTCGTCCCTGCCTGGCGAGAGCCACGACCAGCAGGAAGATCAAGGTGGACTTGCCCGCTCCCGGCAGACCGATCATATGGCTGACGCCGTCCAGAGAGATCGCGGAATCCGGCGTCAGCCGACCGCCCCGCGGCGACAGGACGGAGAACACCGGAGCGCCGTCGACCGATCTCAGCCTGGTGAGGAAGTTGCGCGGGATCCGCGTCTGGTCGCGCGCGTCTTCATCGTCGAGCGTCCTCGCGACCGCCTCCAATTCGGCGATCGTGATGGTGATGGAGTCTCGCTTCTCCTTGTCGGCCGCTACCGCCGGCCGCGGCCGCAAGCCCTGGATCTCGCGCGTATCGCATATCGCGTCGGGTCCGTTGTCGCCGTCGGCCCGAAACCGGAACGGGCGCATGTGGTCCGCGGGTGCGATCTTTACCGGTTCATGCGGCAGGCGGCCCAGCAATTCCCGAAGCATGTTCTGGCGTCGCGGATCGCGCGTGCGCACTCTTTCGCGGATGGCGAAGCCGGTGGCCGGGTCGGTCGATATCGCGAATGGAGGCTCCTGGTAGTCGGCATCGGAGGCATGATCCTCCTCCCAGACGCGGGCCTCCATCACGGCCTCCTGGAGGTGCGCGTCCGATTCGATGTTCATGCCGACCAGACGGAGGTTCCGCAGCGCTATGCGCGCGTCTCCGAGGGCCGGATGCCGGGTGATCGACCGATAGCCGGATAGGAGAGCCGATGCGCCCGACAGCGTCTTCATGCCGAGGATGTCGTGCATGACGCAGGCCATCCATTGGACGCGCAGCGCCGGAACGAAGTTCGCGGGAGGACTCCTCATCCGGCTACGAGCTCCGTGACGTCGCCGACCTTGGCGAAGACCACGGGAGCGGTCCCTCTGTAGGCGAGCCGCAGATCTTCGAGATAGTGCGGTCTCCTATTCACCATCGCGTCCGGGATAGCGACGAAGCGGCGGTCGAACGTGGCCAGACCACCGAGCCGCTGCGAAAGCGTTTCTCCGAGGAGCCGCGGACAGGAATAGCTTTTGACGTCGATGCCCAATTCGTGCGAGCGACCGACGTCGGCGGCATCGTCCCTCGGATAGAGCACGACATCGACGCCGGCCGCGCGAAGCTCGTCGTGGAGCCTGATTTCCGCGAGGCCGGGGCCGACCCAATATGCGAGGATATCGTCGGCGAAGACCCGCCAGCCCGAAGCGCTCTCGACCGTTGCCCCGGCGCGGGAAGAAGGCACTTCCTCGAGGCAGGGCCCGATGCGGCATCGGCCTTCGGGGAAAGCCCTGGTGTCGCGGTGGGGGTAGAGAAGCCCGCCGCAGTTGCCGCATATGTTGAACGAACCGTCGCGGCGCAGCGCTCCGAGAGGGATTTCCGTTGACCAGCGGCGCAACACCTCGTCGGCGACGACGACGCCGCTCTCTTCGAGGAAGTTCTCGAGCTCGCGCCGTTCGTAGACGGGTTTGCGTACGATGCGTTCGCGCAGGATGGAGTAGATCTGCAGTCGCCGCTCGCTGCGGACGCGCTGCACGATGTCACGCAGCTGTCGGTGGTGGATGTCTTCGAAGGCGTCGTCCGGTTGCCCCTTGGCCGCCATCGCCCGGCATTCCTCGGTCGGAGCCACCGGTTCGGTCGACAGGAGCTTGGCCTCGGCGAAGCGGAAGGGCGACGAAAAGGCCGGGACGCCCCAGGCCCCGACGGGGAGGCGGCGCGCCATGTCGGACAGGCAGTGGACGCTGTCGGCTATGTCGGCCACGCCGGTCGTGAGGCACAGCCTGGACACCATCTGCATACCGATTCCCAAGGATTCGGGTAACGCGTAGGGATCGACGATGTCGCCACCCCTGACGTTCAGATGAAGGTCTATGAAGCCCCGGCTCAGCATCCTGAGCGCGACCTCGACCTCGTCCGCCGAATCTGCTTGGGTAGTCACCATGCGATCATTGAAACTTAATATACGATGTCTGTAAAGTCATTATCCGAAATCGAATCCATGCGGGGCGGCGCCGCGTTGAAAGCTCGCTTGAAGCACATCGACGACCGCTTGATTTGGTTTGGATTTTTGCGACTCGCCGACCATGCCGCAAAATTTGGCATATCGGACGTGCAAGGGAAAATAGATATTAAGACCTATCGCAACCTGTCCTCGACGCCGCCGCCCGAGCGGAAGCCAGGGCCGGCCTCGGCCGCGGCGTCGCCGGCCGGCACCTACGGACGCCCCGAGGACTTCGTTCCGATTTTCGAAGGATTCCCGACGCTCGACGATCTTTGGTTGACCCGGTTGGAGGATGCTCGCCCCGACGGGTCCTTGTCGCTCGAACGCCTGGCCCGGCCGGCGCATCACGTCGATGCCGACGCAGTCAGAGCGCTCCTCGCGGCTACCGAACTCCGTGCGAGTTGTCGGCTCACCTATCAATCCATGACGAGCGCCGAGTCCAGTGACCGGACCGTCTGCCCTCATGCGCTGGTAAAGGCGTCGGGGCGCTATCACGTCAGGGCCTTCGATTTCTCCCGCAAGAGGTTCATCGACTTCTCCCTTTCGCGGGTCCTGTCGTCGACGCCCCTCGCCGAGGATCCTGCTGTGCCAGCCGCCCTGGACGAGGATTGGCACGCCATGATCGACGTGGAGTTTGCGCCCCATCCCCGACTATCCGCGACCCAACGGATGACGACCGCCAAGGAGTTCGGAATGCGCGACGGCATGAAGACCGTGACCGTGCGCAGGGCGTTGCTGTTCTATCTGCTGGACGAAATGAGGCTTCTGGCCGCGATCAGACGGCTCGACGAGCGTGTGGCCGACGTACCCATCTGGGTGAGGAACTCGCGCCGCATCGCGGCCGAGTTGGGGGCGATGGAGAGCGACAGCTAGGCTCTCTTCACTTCTTGCCGTCCTGATGCCGCTCGAGCCACTCGGCGGCCGCCTGCTCCATCACCAGCGAGGCCGTCGTGTCGCGCAGCGCGGCCGCCGACTTGATCCTCTTGATGATCTCCGGGTCCATGGACGTGAGGAGCTGCTTCTTGGCGCCCGGCGGCGGCTTCCGTCCCGGCCTGCCGGCCTTCTTCTTTTCCGCCATCGGTCCCGTCGCCCGCATGCTGTTGGATCGTGGCGAAAATCCCACGACGGGCGGAAGGCGGCAAGCCCCAGGGCTTCCGCGCGGCCGATTTCCACATCGATCGACGACATCGACTCCCCGAAACGCCTCCGAAAGCCTCGAAAGACCTTCGTCTCGATAGACCTATTTCAAATAGGTCTATCTGGCTAATCTGATCTATTGACTCGCACGGCTCGCCTCGGTCATAGAACGAAACAAGAACACAGTTTGTGGCGTCGAGGTGCGTGATGGCCGACCTGGTGCGGGGCGACTGGAAGACGGAGCTGCGGGACATCCTTCCGGACTTCTTCGGTCCGCCGCCGGAGCCGCAGGGCGCTGCGCCCGTGCGGCCGTCCTGCGTGCCCGAGTGCGGCCCCGGCTGGGCGGGCGTGGTCGACCGCTGCTGCGTCCGGATCGCCGCCGCGCTGCAGCACGGCGAGCGCTTCCGCTTCGAGAGCATCCGCGCCCGGCAG
>JAEWFG010000153.1 GCA_023388935.1 Pseudomonadota bacterium
GAGCACGGCCGGACCATCCCATTAGCGGACATCGGGTCACCACTCGTTTCGCATTTTGTCCCCGAAGCTGACCTCGCAAGCAGCCGTTTGGAACGAGTTCGATTGCAGAATCGTCTCCCGTTGTCACCTTTGCCCGTGTCATCTATCGGTATATGAGAGCGCCATGACCAGCTAAAGGCCTCGTTCCATTCGATGAAACCGTCGGCATTTCCTTCAAGACGACCGAAACATTTTCCAGCCTCATAACTTAAGTTAATCGTGGGGCCCTGTTTGAGGTCGCGAAATGGAACCCCCCAGCCGAGTATCGCACTGCATCGACCGCAAGACTATCCGGTCGATCTGTGACGAGGTGGGTGACCGGTTGCAGCAGGACCTAGCTTCTGAAGTCTCGCCGCTGCCCCCTACCTCGAACGTCTAGTCGATGAACTGCGCAAACGAGATCATCTCATCGATGGGGTTGAAGCCCGGCGCGGGCGCTGATTTTCCGGAGATAGTCGCGGCCGCGTGAGGAAAGCCGTCGCCACGCTCAAGAGCGGAGGGAGGTGATCTCTCGAACGTCGCCCGGTCTGAGGTTCAACACCTCCGCTTCCCGAGGCCCCAGCCTGTCGCTCAGCAAGGCTGCTGCCCATCCCTCTGGGATGGCGTTTAAGACTTGGCTGATTGCTTCCTCACGCCGACCCGCAGAAACCCAAATCTGGTGTGTGCGGTCATCGGTTGTGACCCGAACCAAGTGGACATCAGAGTTGTCATTTGCGGCTGCCATACTCCACTATGCACAGCTCTTCTGGATGTTCCAACGCCCCTACTTACCTATCGTGTTCGCGCGCAACCTTGGCGAGCAGCACGGACACCTTGAAGGGTGCTTCGGTCGCAGACACGTATCTAGGCCGCACATGGTCAGGGTCATGGTTCGACGGCAAGTCTCCTTATGGCCCTTCGCGTCATTCGTTGCCGCGCAGTAAGTAGGTCGCTTTCGGGGAAGAGCAGACATCGATCGGCAGCAGACACCCGCAGACTCGGTCGAAAATGACCCGTAAGAGACATCAAATTCCATCCACAACCCATTGCAAGTGCTATAAAATAGGCATCAAGTTGACCGTCGGGGGCTCGATGACGCAAAAAAACGACGTGGGAATTGCGCGCTCACCTGAGCAAATCGAAGCGGCGCTTCACGATAGCGAGCAACGATTGCGTTGGCTGGCTTCCATTATTGAATCTAGCGACGACGCGATAGTCAGCAAGAATCTCGACGGCGTTATTACAAGCTGGAACGGCGGTGCTGAGCGCATCTTCGGCTACTCTGCCAGCGAGGCCGTTGGTCAGCCCATTACCATTGTGATCCCTCAGGATCGGCAAGGCGAAGAACGTGAGATTTTAACGCGCATCCGACGAGGTGAGCGCGTCGACCATTTTGAGACCGTTCGACAACGCAAGAACGGCGTGTTGATCGCCGTGTCGCTGACCATTTCTCCTGTCAAAGATGCGAGCGGAAGAATTGTCGGCGCATCGAAGATTGCAAGGGATATTACTGAGCAGAAGAAAAATCAGGAGCTGATCGTGACTCTGGCACGCGAGGCCGAGCACCGCAGCAAGAACTTACTCGCGAACGCATTAGCAACGGTCAATCTTTCTCAGTCGAGCTCGCCAGAAGGTCTCAAAGAGATAATCGCTGGACGCATCCAGGCACTTGCAAATGTTTGTTCTCTTTTCGCGGCAACGCGTTGGATCGGTGCCGAGATATCGGAGATTGCGACACAGGAACTCGCTCCTTATTTCGAAAGCAAGCGAACGTTGATAGATGGTCCACCAACCCTGTTAGCGCCAGACGCCGCTCAGGCAGTTGCGGTAACGTTGCATGAACTAGCGACCAACGCCGCGAAATACGGTGCTTTGTCAACGTCGGACGGGCAAGTCCGCTTGGAATGGTCGCACGCAGTCGATGGTCGATTGCAGCTACGCTGGACGGAGACGGGCGGTCCAGTCGCGCACGAACCTACGCGAAAGGGCCTTGGTAGCCGTATCATCGAACAAATGATCGTCCAGCAAAAGGGGGAAGTTCGCTTTGACTGGCGCAAAGACGGGCTTCTTTGCGAAATCAAAGTTCCGGTATGAGGATGTCCGTTGTTGGCCCATCGCGCCATTTCGCTGCTTCGCAGCAACCGCGTCGTTTTAGGAGCAAAGCGGACATGACCGAAATCTATAAAGCGCTCTAGTACCAGCGGGAGTCGACCCTCGGGCCGAAAAAACAACCGGCGTCCGTTAATCGGAGCCGGTTGATCCAAGTCTCCGTGCTAGATGAAACCACGAAGTCGACCCGAGAGCGCTGGGCCCTGGCACCGAGCTGTGCTGCAATCAAGCGCAGGCCCGGACTCAGCCGTCAACGTAAATTTCCGGCGAGCCAGTCATTCCAGTCGAGCGTCGGATCGACGATACGCTGCTGTTTGAAGCGGCTGGCCAGCTGCTGGCGCGCCTCCTTCGAGAGCTTCTGGTAAAGGAAGCGAAGCTCAATCACGGTCTCGCGACGATTACGTTTGACCAGATTGTTATCCGCCTCGCGGCGATTCAATTTTCCGATCAATCCAATCGGTCTAGGGGGGCAAGCCGCTCTCCGCGAAGAAGAGCAGTCGCCTGCTTCTCCAACGCTCTGCGCTTCTGGTGCTGCGTGATTGTCATTCGGGCAACCGATAGGCCCGCTCGCCGTCGCGCGATGAATGGACCCGATTTTTTGCAGCGTCAACGTAAATTTTACTCAAGCGTCTTCCTTCAGCAGCGGGAAGACATCATGCAACAGCGCTTCGCTGCAATCGAGAACGTCCAACGTAATCAGCCGCTTGGTGACAGCCTTGCGCAGCCGCGCTCGCGCTTCAGCGTAGCTCATTCCAGCCCCGAATTTTTTCGCATCAAGACGCCACGCCCGATAGGCAGCGTTGAACCAGGCAAGCTCGCCCGCCGCGTTCGCCGCATCGATCACCTCCTGGACGTGCCTGACCGCTGATTTCACGCGAGCCATCGCTGCGTCGTGATTTGTCACCGGGATATTCCACTCGCGGGCGACTGCCTCGATCTGCCGCGCTGCGACTTCGGCACGCACAGCGAGCCGACCCTCCTGGTCGTGGGGCAGCACGGCGTTGACCCCGGCAGCGATTGCCTCGGCGGCGTCGCGGTCCTTGACCCAGTAGGCGCACGAGATTTCCGACCGCAGCCATTTCCGCTGCATGCCGCGCTGGGTCAGATTGAGATCGCGGGTTGCGCCGACGATGCACGGCTCGCCAATCGGGCTGGTGCCAATGTAGACCGCCGCCACGCCGAAGATGATCAGATATTCGCGCGCCGCGCCGTGCGGGATTTCAAATTCCATTCGCACACTCTCAGAACACCGGCACCAGCTCGTTGCGCAATGCGCGAGCGATGATCTCGCAGCCATGGTCGTGGCGCTGCCGCCAAGTGTCGGCATAGCCACCGCGCTTGGCCGCGACCCATCCAGCATCGCGCTCCAAGGCGTGCGCCAGCGCCACAGCATTCACGGCCAGGACGAGATGCACGAGCCGCCCCAGGTACTGGGCGGGCCAGCAGATCGCCGCCTCCATGCGCGAGATATCGCGAAGGGACGGCAGCAGCCTGGTGCGGTTCTGCAGCTGCTGCGTCCGCTCCAGCTCGCCCTGCTTGTGCTGCTCGACCAGATCGTCGAACTCGTAGACGTAGGGCGGCCAGCCAGGCCGATAGCCGCAGACCCCAGGCATCGGCAGCAGCCGCAGGGTCTGCATCGCCTCGCACAGCCGCTTGCCGACATGGGGCCCATCCCAGATCGATGGCGCGTCATCGTCGAGGACAATGTCCCCCAGCGGGTTGAAACTCATCGGCTCGCGCCGGATCAGCATGCAACTCATTTTCCAAGCCTCCCTTTCGGTGCATAGAGATCGCGCACGCGGCGCTCACCGTACTGCTGCTGCCGCCGCTCCTGTCGCTGGACGTCCTTCAGCGACAATCGGCGGTGCTCCATCCGGTGACACGGGGCGCAGAGCGCTTCGAGATCGTCGTCGCGCTCGCAGAACAGTCGCTCGTAGGTCTTGTGATGAACCTCCTGCGCCGGACGCCCGCAGCGTTCGCAAAAGCCGCGCGCCCGGCGCATTGCTGCGTCTGCTTTTGCCCGCCATTCCGGTGATTGCAGATATTCGGCGTAATCCATCATTCGCCCTCGCTGGACATCGCTACCTGCTTCGGCTTCTTCGTTTGCAGATTGCAGGTTGTGTACCGGCCGCAGTCGGACTGAAATTCCAGGCCGAACTTCGTCGCGAAGCCCAGCTCATCGAAGCGCGCTTTCTTGTGATGAAGCTCGGCGTAGTACTCGCAGTTGCCTGCATCGTTGAACAGACGCGGCCGATGCACCACGAAACCCTGATCGACCATGTTGTCCCAGTGCTTTGAGCCATGGATGTGTTCAAGCTCGGGGGGATCGCTGCGACGGTAGCCGTCGCTCGCCTTCGCCGGATGCGCGATGATCTGCACATGGCAGTCGAGATCGACAGCGAAGCTGTACAGCTCGCGCAAGCAGCGGCCGATGTAGTCGGTCTCGCTCTCGCCGCGCTCGCGGCTTGCTTCAAGCCTGTTCCACGGATCGATCTGGAAGATTTTTGCGCCGTAGCGCCGCACGGCGACTTCCGCATTCATGAGCAACCACTGCAACGTCGGGCGACGTTCGGGATGCTGCAAGAACAGGTAGTGGTCCTCGATCCACCTGTCGGCGGCGGCGATCTCGTTGGCGTTAGCGTCCAAGGACTTTTCAAGCCTGCGCGCATGCAGCGTCCGCAGTTGCCGTCGCAGATGCGGCTTCGGACGGGTCTCGAAACTGGCGATGCAGGCGACGAGACCGTACCTTGCGATGGTCTGATACCAGAGCTGCGTCCACAGCGTGGTCTTGCCCATACCAGGATGGCCGGTCACGACCGACAGCGTACCGGCCGCGACATGGCAGCGATTATTCCAGTCATCGAAGCCAAGGTGCCAGACCGTCATCGGCGGCGGGTCCGGAAGGTCGCTCATGCGGAACAGGCCATCGACAGGCCACGGCATGGGCGCGTGGAGAACCTTGTCGCGCAGGTCCGTCGCGCCGTCGCTGCGCAGGAAGTCGTTCGCGTCCTTCGTACCCTCCGGCCACTCGATGAAGAAAAAATTCGAGAAGCCGAACAGTTGCGCCATCATTGCACGGAGCTTCAATCCGGCTTCGTCCTGGTCGCCGCACCAAACGATCTTCTTCGCTTTGGCCAGGCCCTGTTGCTGCGCGTCGAGAACGTACTCGTAGGAGCCGCCGTTCGCTGCGGGCGCGGCCAGGACCTGATCAGCAGGCAAGCCCGCTTCCACCAGCGCACAGGCATCAAGCTCGCCCTCGACGATGTAAACCACTGTCATCGGGCCAGCGAGCACGGCCTCGATATTCCAGAACGTCAGCGTCGTGCCCTTGCGCGAGGTGAACGCCTTTTCGGGATAGGCTCGCGCCTTCCAGCCCTCCGGGTATCGGAAGAACAGCGCATCACTGCGCCGGTTCAGGTCGGGAAAAAACACGTTGCCGGATGCGACGGGCATCTTGCGCAAGGTCTCGACGCTGATCCCGCGCTCGACGCGCATCCACTCGATTGCCTGTTCGGACAGCCGGGTCTGCATAACCTGCAAATCCGCAGTGGTGGCATTTGAAAATGAAACCATCGCCGATGCTCGCTTCCTTCACGGAGAGACACTTTTGGTGCTTGTGATGCTGCCGGTGATCGCTGCACACCGGACATCGATACTTTCCGGGCTTAGTCGCACCCGTTCGGGTCAAGATGACCGCCGCTTCCGTTGGGCTCGGTTTGCCGTGCATTTGCTTCCTTCTCCATCCTCCGTTGTGCTTCCCTTTCGCGGTAGGCGGCCACGCGTGCAGCGTGGGCGTCGCGCTCCTTCAGCTTTTCGTTGAACGCAGCCTTCGTCGCCTGATCGGGCTTCAGCGAGGACGATGCGCTGCGCTGCAGGTTCTCGCGCTGCTTTTTGCGGAGAAACGCCAGCAGGGCCTGCTTGCGCTCGCTCGGCGCGATCTCCTTCAGCCAGGAGCGACAAGCGTTACGCACGATTGCGCGCACCGATTTGATGGTTGTGATTTCGCGTTCCAGTTCGGCGAATTCGTCAGCGAGGATCAGGACCGATCCGTCGTCGGACATGAAGTCGTAGTCCGACAGGACGCGCTGGCGATCCTGGGCGGCCTCGGTCTCGGTTTGTCGGTTGAGGGAAACAAAACCAAGCGAAGCATCATCTTCTTCTTTCTTCTCTTCTCTTCTCTCTTCTTCTCTTCTCTTATGGTGTTGCTCATCGAACAGTGCACTTGAGGGCAGCTCGTTATTTTTCAGAGGGTTATCGTGCTGACCGCCGTTCAACCTCTGACCAACCTCCACGAGACCCGATGGGGGTTGCCCCGAGGTTGGGCTGGGGTCCGGGCGGGGTTCGCCAGGGGTTGAGGAGGGGTTGACCAGAGGTTCGGCAGAGGTCGCCTTCGGAACACCGGCCGAATTTCTGCCGCCTTTCGCCGAGGCGGCGCTCTTGTTCCGCACACGTTGAAGCTCGGTGGCAGCCCGGTTGTTCGAGAGCCGCCCGTCCGTCAGGGCCAGCTTTCCAGCATCGAGCAGCGTCTTGAGGTTCTTCCGGAACGCGAGGACGTGCTGGTTGCAGCGGCCAGCGATGCCATGCTCGTGCAGCGCGATGGGCCCATTGTTCAAATAGATCAGCTGGCAGATGACGTGATAGGCGCGGTACGGACCATCATCGAGGCCTTCCGTGCCATCCATCCAATCGGGGATTGCGTGCATATACCATTCGACCATCACGCCCTCCGACGAAACAGCGGCGAGGCCTGCACCGCGAGCTTGGGATCGAGGATTGAAGCCTGGTAGTGCCAAAGCGCGAGCGCGTCGGCGGCGTTGTCATCGCCCGGAGCCCAGCCGAGCCGATGGCAGGCGCTGATCGTCAGCGCCTTTGCCTGGTCGCGCTTGTGCCTGTTCGAGCCGATGAAGTGGACGCGCACATCGGACACGCGCGCCTCGCGCACATCAAAGCCGCCGAGAGCGGAGGTCAGCTCCTCGACCACCGCGCAGAGCCCGCTCAGCCGCCGCATGATGTCGGCAGTCGTGCGGCCAGCCATCTGCTGCGGCGTCATCGGGGCTTCGAAGACGATCAGCTTGATGTCGGTCTCGGTGGCGAGGAAATCGGACAGCCATTGCCTACAGCCCGCGAACAGTGCGCCCATGCTCGCGCCCTCGCGCGCAAAGCGGACCGAGCCGGATCGCGGCGCTGCATCGCTGCAATAGCCGCAAGCCCAGCCGGTGCGCGAGGCCAGATCGAGCGCCAGGATGCGCGGGTTGTACGCCATGGCCGCCGCCGTCAGTGAGCGGTGGCGCTGGCATCACCCATCATGGCGGCCGCCCGCCAGAGCGGCAGGTCCTTCACGCCTTCGGCGGTCGCCAGCATCGACAACGTCAGCTGCTGGTCGGCCTCAAGCTCCTCGTAAATCTTGCGGTTCTTCGCCTCGTTGAGCCTAATCTTGACCAGCGAGCGCAGCTCCTTCTGCGGGATGCCGCGCGCCTTGGCTTCGGTGTAGACGTTCGAGATGGACTCGCGAATGGAGCGGCACGTCTTCATAAACGTACCGCGCTCGCTCGCCAGATCGGCGTGATAGCCGTCAATCTTCCCCAGGAGTTCCTGCACGACTTCGGGCTCGAAATCGTTGCTCGTGTTCGCTGCTTTAGCCATCGGCGTCCCTTTGCGTTTTGCAGGGCCACGGTGAAGCGGGAGGATCACCGGGCCTCGCTAAGTGTCAGGGCACCCTCGCTGCAGTGAACGCGCGCCGATGCTTGGCGCACCAGGGCGAGCCGATGGTCGTCGTCTGGCCGCAGAACAGCGCAAGCCCGTCCTTGCCGCGCTGGTCGAGCACGGCGCGGCAGTGAAACCACTTCGCCTTGAGGAACGGCACCGGCTCACCTGGACGCGGCGTCGGCTTGGCTTGTTTGCGGCGCAGTGGCACGACGCTGGACCTCGTCGGCTGCTTCGCGACCTTCGGCTTCCGCTGGGTGCGCGACAGCCCGAGACGATGGACCTTGCCGATGACGGAATTGCGCGACGTGCGCAGGGCATCTGCGATGAGGGCCGCTGAGCTACCTTCCATCCACATCGCGCGAAGAACCTGTTCGGACTCGGGGTTGTCCCAGACGCTGAACCGCATTCGCAATTCATCATCCCTGATGATGCCTCGTGTCACGAGGAAATTTGCGCGCAACTAAAAAAAACGGGTCTGACTCAACTGCAAGGCGGTAGCGATAAGCCGCGCCGACTCAGTGGTGCGCTGTCGTTAAGCTTCGCGACAGACCGCATCAAACTTTCCGGGTCTGCACAGCGTCGCGCTGTTGACAGTGCAAAAAGCCGCATTGACAATCGATCACATCAGGCGGGCGCAAAGAACACCAAATCACCATCGCCCGTCATGATCTCGAAACCACGGTGTCATCACCTGCCCTGTAGCAGGTGACCCGCTTCCAAATCATCGCACTTCGCCGCCCTTGGCTCGCGCCAAGGTCGTCACTGCTTTGCGCCGGAGGTTCGTGTCGTCATGCAGTCTATCCAGTGGGACGGAAACCAGATCGCCACGCCTGGGATTTATCGTGGCATCCCGCTCGCCGATTATCATCGCCCTGATCTGTGCGTCGAGGTCAGCGTCTCGTCGTCCATTTTTCGGACGATCATCAACAAGTCGCCCAAGCACGCCTTCAACAAGTCGCAGCTCAATCCGGCTTACTCGCCCGATGACGAGCAGAACGAAGCGATGTCGCTCGGCCGCTTCCTGCACAGCGCCGTCGCTGGCGAGCCATTCGAGCATGACTGCGTGCTGCGGCCCGCAACCGTCGGCGGCGTTGCCTACCAGGGCAACAGGAAGGAATGGCGCGAGTGGAAAGCCGCCCAGGCTGCGGCTGGCAAGTACATCCTGACGCCCGAGATGGCCGAGAAGGCGAAGGCCATGATTATCGCCCTCGGCCAGTTTCCGCTGGTGCAGCAGGGCATGCTGAACGGCGCACCGGAGCGCTCGCTGATTTGGCGCGACCCGCGCGGCTTCTGGAAGAAGGCGCGTCCCGACCAGATGCCGAACGACAGCGGCGATTTCGCCGACCTGAAGACCACCGGGCGCGGCGTGCTTTACCAGGAGACCCAGCGCTCCATCATCGACGGCGGTTACCACCAGCAGGGCGCGATGGTGCTGGAAGGTGCCCGCGCGCTCGGCATTCCCGCAACCTCGTTCACGCTGCTCTGGGTCGAGAGCAAGTCGCCGCATTGCGTGCGCGCCCAGACGCTGAAGGACGAGGACCTGGCGCGCGGCGATGCGCTCAACGAGCTGGCCGCGAAGATGTTCTTGGACTGCTACCGCAGCGGTGTCTGGCCTGGCCCTGGCGATGATCGGCCCGATGCCGAGTACGTCGATCTGCCCGACTGGTATCGCAAGTCGGTCGATGACCGCATCAAGTTTGAGCTGCGGGAGGCTGCGTGATGACCGATCAAACCGTCACCACCGAAGCCCCGCACACGCCGCCGCCCCAGCAGCAGGCGCAGCCCGAGCGCGTGACCCGCCGCGATCTCGCGGAAGGCAATGCCGAAAAGGTGGTCAGCGAGCGCACGGAAGCCGTCACACTGTTCAAGGGCGGCGGCGTCGATTACGCGAACCTGCGCGACATGGTCGATGCGGCCAAGCTGCTGTCCGCTTCCGGTCCAATGATCCCGCCCTGGCTGCAGGGCAACGTCGGCGGCATGTTCGGCATCTGCATGAAGGCGCAGGAGCTGGATATCTCCCCGCTCTCGCTGGCGAGCTGGACGTATACCGTCGAGCAGTACGTCAACGGCCAGAAGGTCGAGCGCGTCGCCTACGAGTCCCAGTTCTTTCACGCGATCATCGAGCAGCGCGCCCCGCTGCTGACGCGGCTGCAGGTCGGCTATGAAGGCGAAGGCGACAAGCGCCGCTGCCGCGTCTGGGCAACCTTCAAGGGCGAGAAGGAGCCGCGCTATTTCCCGCCGCTCGGCGCCGATCCCGACCAGTTCACGCTCGGCAAGCTGCATCCTGGCCACAACGACAAGGGCAAGGTGAAGGGCTCGCCGCTTTGGGACAAGAAGCCCGATCTGCAGCTCTTCTACAACATGAGCCGCGACTGGGCGCGCATGTACTGCCCCGACATCATCGCTGGCATGTATGGCCGCGACGAGATGGAGGATGCGGGCTTCACCGTCGCATCCGACGTCGCCAAGGATGTTTCGCCGCGCCTTGCGCAGCGGCTGAGCGGCAACGCTCCCCCAGTTGGCCAGGCGGCAATCGCCGCCATCGACGCGCATGCCGCCGCGCACGCGCCGAAGCCCAAGCCGAAAACCGAAGCCGAAGCACCTTCGACTGCGCCCGCGACCGATGCTGCGGGTGATCGTCCTTCGAGTGAGGCGTAACGGGGAGTGACTGGGAATGCTGTATATTCTCGATGACAATGTGTTCTTGCAGGGCAGCTGGCCGGGTCTTGCGGGGACTACGCTCGCGGTGTCGCTCGCGGCGACTGATGCGGCTCGCTATCGCAAGATGCTCGACGAGTTCAAGGCGATCAGCGCGGCACGACCTTATCTGAACCATTGCTCCATCGCGTGCTCGGTCGGTGCGCAGGTGTTCGGCGTCTCGGTCCAGGACCTGCGGACAAGACCCAATCGCGACGTTCTCGCCACGCGCCAGAAGATCATGGCCTTCACCAAGGTCGTGACCGGGGCAAGCTATCATCAGATCGCCCGCGCGTTCGATATCGATCACAGCGCGGTCATCCGCGCCTGCGAGCGGCACGAGCAGTTCATCCGCCGCGTCCTTGCTGAGAAGGCCGACTGATGCGGAAGGTGGTGCGCGAAGCGATTGCTGCCGTCCACGAACAGGGCGGCTCAAACGTCCGGGTTTCAGAAGGCGGCAGGCACACGCGCATCCACTTCACCGGGCCTGATGGAAAGCGATCCGTCGTCCTGCTCCATCGCGGCAGCGTCGTGAGCCGTTGGTTTCCGACGCAGGTCCGCTCTCAAATTCGAAGGAAGCTTGTGAAATGAGCGCCCCACGTCTTCGCCTTCTGATGCTGCTCGCCAACCTGGCTGTCTGGGTGGTGCTGATCTACGTCGCGACGCTGCTCTGGACACTGATGAAAACCTGAAAGGGAGAGACCATGAACCTCGCTAACGAAATTTCCTCGCTGGAGACCGAGCTGCAGTCGCTCCGCACCGAGAACGAGGTGCTCAAGAGCAACAAGGCGATCATCGAGTTCGAGAACGAGAGCCTGCGCCGCCAGGTCGCCAAGGTCAACGCAGAGCGCGACAACCTGATGCGGCGCGCCGAGTCCATCAAGAGCCTGCTCGACCAGATCGGCGGCAGCCTGATGCTCGGCCTTCGCAAATTCCACGACAACGAGCGCGACATCGCCGCCGCACAGCTCACGGCCGAGACCGGTGACATGCCGATGTTCCTGGCCCAGGCGCGCGGCAACGGCCACGCCGAGGCAGACCAGACCGAGCACTGATCAATGACCCGACCCAGCGACCTCGAAATTGCACAGGCCATCTGCTGCGGCGAGCACTGCCGCAGCGAGACCTCGCATTGCCATGCGGGCGATCACTTTGCCGAGGCCTATCGCGTTCGCAAGTTGCTGGATCGTCACGCCCTCGGGTCCGGTGGAGCTACGGAGGCGGCGTCTCGCACAGCGCCGTCGCGCGGTGAGGATATGAGCCAACGACCCGCGCCCCAGACCAAGCGCAAGCGGAGGGCTCGGGCATGATCGCGCGCCGCGTCCTCCTGCAATGCTTCGCGGCGGCTCTGGCGTCGCCGGTCCTGGCCGACGAGGATTTCCAATCTATGTGGGAGCGTCGCATCGTGGGCGATGCCGGGGTAGCTCAGTTGGTAGAGCGGCGGATCGAAAATCCGCGCGTCGATGGTTCGAACCCATCCCCTGGCACCAATCACCGTGCTCGGCTCGCCCGCGATCCGGTCTGCGGCACCCGTGGCCGCCGCTATTTCCACATCGGCCGCCATTTGTCCTGGAGGTGCCGCCGTGTCGGTTGATCTGGACAAGATGGGCGAGAACGTCTGCAGGCTGATTTCGGCATTCCACCAGATCAGCGAGGACGTGGACAGCGACAGCGAGGGCGCGGCGCTGGCCTATTTGGTCGCTGAGTATGTGGCCTGCTTCGCGCCCGAGCATCAGCAGGAAATGCACGGGCTGTTCGACCGGTGCGTCGCAGACGAAATCAAGCAGATCAACGTCTACCTGCGCTGTCGGAAGGGGGCGCACTGATGATCACCACCATCGACAAGCTGCGCTGCGTCCTGCGCGAGATTGGCTACCGGAAGCACGTCTATCGGCGGCGGGTCGCGGACGGCTTCATGACCGAGGCCCAGGCGAAGCGCGAGATCGAGCTGATGGAGGCGATTGTCATCGACTATCGCGCGATGGCGGCAGCCGAAGCGCCGCAGGCCGAAATGTTCACCGAGAAGGAGCCGTCGTGATGGAAGCGGCAATCACCATTGACGGGCACAAGCTGACCGAAGGCCAGAGTATGTCGGTTCGCGTCGCCATCACCGCGTTCCTGATGGAGCTGAAGAACGACAAGCAGTTCTCGGACAGCCTTGGCGTGATCGGCATCGCCTACCAGGCCCGCCTGACCGAGGTCATGCACATCATCCTCAACGAAGCGTCTTGAAGCAACGCCAGGCGCGCCCTGGCAAACAAGGAGAGAAGTCTATGCGCATTCCCAAGGGGGCCGACATCCAGCTGAAGACTGAGAACGACGCGCTCGAATTGCACATCACTGCGGCGATCACCACCAAGGCGCAGGCGAACGACCTGATCTCCTGCATCCGCCAGGTTTCCGGTGCTCTCGAAAGCGAGCGTCGCAGCCGCCGCAAGTCGAAGATCGCCGAGGCGGCGTGATGGCCTGGCGGTGGCGTGTATCGGCTTTCTACGGTGTCGAAGACCCCGACAACGGGAAGCGGCGCGGTATGTGCGCGATCACGACGGTGCACGCCACCGAGCCTAGCCTGATGGTCGAGCTGGCCGCCTTTCGCCAGCGCCCCGACATCGGCTGGGTCGATATCGTCGACCTGGACACTAACGAGCAGCACCGGGAATACATGCGATGACTGACCGCCGCCGCATCTTGCCGAGCCGCCGCCAGGCCGAGACCTTCGACATCAACTTCGGAGGCCTTGACCGCAGCTATGCCGTCACCATCGGCTTCTACGTCGATGGCTCGCTCGGCGAGGTTTTCATCTCGGGCGGCAAGAGCGGGGAAGCAATCGAGGCTATCGCGCGGGACGGTGCCGTCCTCTTGTCACTCGCGCTGCAATACGGCGCGCAGGTCGAAATCTTGGCGGGGGCGATCACACGCGATGGTCAGGGCGCGCCGTCCTCGATCATCGGCGCGGTGGTCGACCGACTCTTAACCGTGAGGGCAAGCGATGAGTAACGTCGTCTCGACGGTGTTTGAGCATACGCGAGTGCCTTACGGCGAGGACGGCAGGCTGGTGCGAGGCATCATCGCCCGATGTGGAGCCCCCAACTGCGAGGCCGCCGTTCCGCTCCCGGTGAACCTGATGGCGAACGGTCGCGGCATGGATGACAACATCGAATGGCAGTTCATCGCGCGCAAGCTGGAGCAGAAGGGCTGGCGTGTCGGCAAGAGCCCGACCGCGCACCGCTGCCCGAAATGCTTCAACGCAGCGAAGTTTTCAGCAATCCGGAAATGGGAGAAGCCTATGCCGAAGGTCGAGGTACCGCCGTCGCAGGTTGCGCTGCAGATCGTAAAGGATCACGGCAAGGTAATGACGCGCGAGGATCGGCGCATCATTTTCGAGAAGCTGAACGAAGTCTACATCGACGGCAAGGTCGGCTACGGGCGCGGCTGGACCGACGAGAAGGTGGCCACCGATCTCGGCGTGCCGCGCGCCTGGGTGAAACTGCTCCGGGAAGAGAACTTCGGCGACGAAGTCGGCAACGAGGAAATCCACGAGCAGCTTGCCGAAGCGAAGGTCGCTCTCACCGAGATGCGCAGGCTGGAGCCCGACATGCGGCGGCTGCTCGCACTCGCCGACAAGGTCGAAAAGTCGCTGTCTGAAATCCAGAAGGTGCTGAAGTGACCGAACTCGAGACCCTGCGCGCCGAGCTGGCCGCCGCCAAGGAAGACGCGGCCGAGCTGCAGGACATTTTCGATCTGCAGTGGGAGGCCGACATGCGAGCGGTGCGCCGCTGGCGCGAGGCGAACCACGGCAGCGAGCTGGTCCTACCCGACCGCGCCAATCTCGTGGTCTGGCTACTCGGCCTGGTCGAGCGATCAGCGGCGCAGCCCGGCAGTCGCGAGGGCGAGCGCTGCTTCTGCGGCAAGCCCGCTGCGCACAAGGTCGAGGAAGTGGTCTTCGCCGACGACCCGCAGCCGATCAGGCACCCGCTGACGAGCTACGTTTGTCGCGAGCACTTTCGCGAGATCATGGGACCGGCAGCGTCATGAGCACCGAGGATCAGGCCGACCGGGACGAGGATATTGCACGCCGGACCGCAAATGTGCTGCTGCGCCTCATGAACGGCGTGACCCCAGATGTGGCCTTCAACGTTGTCGGCTTCATGACAGTCGCGGTGTTCGTGAAGGTCGACTTCTTCAATCCAGCCGACGCCGTGATCGAATTCGACAACTGGGCAGCATACACGCGGCAGATCATCGTCGACCAGATCAAAGAGCAGCTGCAATGACATTCCGCGTCATCAACCTGACCAGAGGCGAGGTCGTGGCCGAGCTGCACCGGGCCGATCAGGCCTTGCAGCTGGCGGACATCCTGGCCGCAGACTGCAAGTACCGGGAGCAGTTCGCCGTGGTCGAGCTGGTGACGCTTTACGAAACGCCGAGGCCGCTGAACGCAAATTGAGGAGTGAACGATGGGCGACAATCTCTGCCCTTGCGGGTCCGGCAAGCAGTCCTGGTGGGAGCACGATGCGCGCGGCATTCCGCTGTGCCGGGTCTGCGACAAGTGCCGGAAGGAGAAGCTCGGCCGCTATCGGCCGGACGTGCTGACCGACCCGAATTACTGGACCTCCGAGCCCGTCGACGAGGATTGATGAGGCGGCGCGGCCACATCTCGTTCAAGACGAAGCTCGCGGCGACGCTTTGCGAGATGCTGACCGACGACGGCACCGGCAAGCTGGTGAAGATCATTCCGCACGAGGATGCGGTGAAGATGACCGAGGACCAGGTGCTTTCGCTGTTTCGGTTCGACCACGGGCTTTATCACGCGCAAGACGGTTCGGATGAGTTCTGGAACCTGACGCCCATGCTGATCGAGGCGCACAACGTCAAGACTCGCCAGCGGGATAACCCGCAGATGGCAAAGACGCGTCGCATCGAAAAGGCCCAGGAGGAATTCCGGGCGCGCCTGCTGTCCAAGGAACGGGGCGAGCCGCGACCGCCGAGCCGCTGGCCGAAGCGCAAGTTTGGCCGCAAGGGAGCGTGAGATGAGTGACGACAACGTTTCGCGCATCCCGGTCCGGTTCAAGAAGCAGCCCGAGGGCGAGCCGCCGTTTCTCAAGGTGGTGGACCGCTGGGGCGACCGCGACGGCTGCGATCATCGGTCCTACCACGTCGAAGGGCGCGGCTTCGTCCCGGTGACCTACTATCTGCGCGAAGGCGAAACCGAGGTCGAGTGCGGGCGCTGCCACACCCGGCTCGACCCGATGTTCGTCCTGCGACTCATGGCGAGCGAGGAGACGCAGTGGTCCCGCGCTCGCGAGCGCTACATCGAGGAAATGAAGCGGCTCCGAGAACGCAGCCGCACCAAATGCTGGCACTGCGGCAAGATGACGGAGATCAGCCGACGATGAACACGCAGGTTATCCGGACCAAGGTCTGCAAGGCGTGCCGCCAGGAGAAGCAGCTCGGCGACTTCTACGTGCAGGTGCGCCCCGGCCTTCGGGACGCGACCATGACCGTCTGCAAGGAATGCCACCGCGAGCGCGTCAAGCGTAGCACCGAGGCGCGTAAAAATAGACCCCGCCAAAGCGGGGCCGGACAAAACTCCTAGAGGGCCCAATAGGTTACGGGGCCCTATCCACGCCTACTCGCGCTCGTTCTGGTTGTCGTTCGAGCTATTTTAACCTATAGTAGTCGAGATTTGCAGTGCGTAAACGTAAGTCAACCCGGCGAGTAATCATCGAAATCAAGCCCTCCGACCCTCTCAGTTGGGACAACCCGGCGAATGAGGACGCCTGGCGCGAACTCGCCCGCGCCATCGGACGCAAGATCGCGGACGACCAGGCGCGCGGATTGATCGGACCGATAAAGGGACAAAATGACCACGACGACGAGAAATAACCGGGCCGCCCTCTACACCCGGTTTTCCAGCAACCTGCAGAAGAAGACATCGACCGAAGGCCAGATCATCATCGGCCGACAAACCGCCAAACGGCTCGACCTCGATATAGTTGAGATTTACAGCGACGAAGCGAAGTCCGGCCAGAAAGAGCGATTTCGCGAAGCCTACCAGCGGATGTTGGCGGACGCCCGCGCCAGGAAGTTCGATTACATCATTGTCGAACAGTGGAGCCGATTGACGCGAGGCACTTCCGCCATCACGCGCCTCTGGCAGCAACTCGACTATAACAACATCAAGATGGTCGACCAGAGCGGCGTGCCCATGACCGAGACCATGGCGAGCGTTGCCGCGCTGTATAACTCGATCTTCCGCCCGCAACTCGCTGACTTTGTGCGCCGTGGTCACCGCACCGCCGTTGAGAACGGCAAATTCCCCGGCACGCCTCCATACGGCTATCGCGCCATCGAGGGCAAGCCAGGATACATTGAGGTCTATGATCGCGAAGCGGAGATCATCATTCGCATCTTTAAGGAATACGCCGCAGGTCGCTCCACGCGCGACATCTGTCGCGACCTGACAGCCGAGGGCGTGCCGACGCCGGGATCGCGCAAGTCATCAGGCTCGACCGCATGGAATTACAACACGCTGGTGAGCGGTCGAAACGGCGGCGGCATTCTCGGCAACCGGCTCTACGTCGGCGAGCTTCACTGGCTCACGCGCACGACTGTCATCAATCCCGACACCGAATTGGACGAGCGACGCAAGACGCCGGTCGAGCAGCATGCCGTCAAGCGCGACGAGGCTTGGCGGATTATTCCACCGGACCTCTGGGACGCGGTGCAGGCGATGCGGAGCAAGCGCGCCACGCACAAGTTTGGCCCGAGCGGCAAGCCGCAGCGCCGCACCGAGGTGATCGCTCGCAACGCCGATCACCCGCTCTCTGGCGCGCTTCGCTGTGCGTGCTGCAAGGGAAGCATGAGGATTGCGCAAACATCGCGCGATGGCTCGCCGCGCGCCGCCTGCGCCAATGCACACCAGCGGCTAACCTGCGACCACACCCGCAGCTTCGACATGGATACCCTTTTGACGGATGTCCGCGAATACATCGACCAAAAGCTCTCCACGCCCGAGTTGGTCCGCGTCGCATTCGAGGCCTTCAAGGAACGGCGCAAGGAAAGCAAGAAGAAGGACAGCGAGCGGTCACGCCTGCAACTTGCCATCGCCACCCTCACGACCGACATTGAGCGCCTATCGGCGGCCATCGCATCGACCCGCCGCAAGCCGGAAGAATTGTTTAAGTTGATCGATGCAAAGGACGCCGAGCGCGAGGCCTTCCAGCGAAAACTCGATTTTCTTGGCGGCGACGAGGACGATGGCAACGTGATTGCCTTCAGGCCGCTTGAGTTTGCCGATGTGTTCAGCGGCGAGTGCCGTCGCCTGGTCACCGCATTGCAGACCGACCCCCGAGGCATCGAGACCCGGCTCGCTTTCAAGGCTTTGGTCGGGACGATCCTGGTCCACCCGAGCCCGAAGCGCATGCCCTATCGGATCGAGGTTCTCGTCAATCGGGCGGCTTTCGGCATGAGGCTTTTCCCCGAAAAAAGCCGCAGGAAACCGGCCGAAATTGCCGCGTCCGCGTGCTACAATATTGCCCAGACAGGGAAATCCGTGTCCTCATAGTAGACGCGGACCTGCATGTGGTGGCGGCCGTCGCGGACCTCGCCGTCGAGATGAGCTGTCACGTCGCGAGCCTCTTCGCATTCAGGTAACCCGTCCGTTTTGCGCAAAAACGGCCGGCCGCGCAAGCATGGCTACGCGACCAAGGGCGCCCGCCCCAACGTCACCTCGACGATTTCCGGCGGCACGCCGACGCGGACCGGCATGATGCTGCAACCGAGCCCGCCGGAGACGATGACGTCGCATTTCAGCCGGAAATGGCCGTAGGCCAGCCGGAGGCCATGCTGCAGCGGAACTGCCGGCGACCAGCCGAGCAGGCGGACCTGGCCGCCATGGGTGTGGCCGGACAGTTGCAGCGCGACGCGTGCGGGGACGCGCGGCGCAATGTTGGGCTCATGCGCGAGCAGGATGACCGGCGCATCGTCGGTGACCTTGGCGAGCGTCACTGTGAGATCGTCGGCGCCGAAGCGCTGCACGCGGCGATAGCGCTGCGCCGGATAGTAGGCGAGCTGATCGCCGAGGCCGGCAAGCCAGAAGGATCGGCCATCCTTGGTGAGGCGCACGGCATCGTTCTCGTAGACGGGAATACCGGCCGCCTCCAGCGCACGATGCGCCACCGTTGTTCCGTGCCCCATCCTCTGCACGGTCTTGTCGTCCCAATAATCGTGATTGCCCATGACGGCATGGACGCCGAGCGGCGCCTTGAGCCCGGCCAGCACCGCGGCCCATTCGTTCGAAGGGATGATGCGCGTAACCTGGTGAAGGCCGGCGACATAGTCGCCGAGCAGCACGATGAGGTCGGCGTTCAGCGCGTTGGTGCGATCGACGATGGCCTCGATCCGCTCCAGGGACATCCAGGGATCGCAGGCATGGATGTCGGCGATCACGGCGATCCTCAGCGGAAAATCCGCCGGCCATTGCCGCGGCGTCGGACGATAGCGGGTGACGCGAAGCCGCAGCACCGGCTCGACGCCGACGCCATAGGCCGCGGTCGAGAAGCCGAGGGCGGACAGACCGCCGATGGAACGGATGAGATGACGCCGCGTGATCATGGAAGCCCGATGTTGTCGGTTCCCTGATGCAGCCCGATTGAAGCGGAATTGGGGTCTCCCATTCAGGCCGTCTGCAGCACCCTTGTGCAGACCGTCTGTACCGTGATTACCGGAAGTTCATGAGCCGGAGCGCCCTGCCTTCACGCAGGTCAATCGTCGCTCTCGTCGTCCGTCCCGAACAGGCCGAACTGGGCCGCAACATCACGCGACGGTTCGCTGATGCCGAGATGGCGGAAGGCGTGCGAGGTGAGCAGGCGACCACGCGGTGTACGCTGGAGATAGCCGCATTGGATGAGATAGGGCTCGATGATGTCTTCGATCGCATCGCGCGGCTCGGACAGCGCCGCAGCCATCGTCTCGACACCGACCGGTCCGCCGCCATAGTTCTGCGCGATGGTCGTGAGGTAGCGGCGGTCCATGGCGTCGAGACCCGCGGCGTCGACCTCGAGTGCACTCAGCGCGTGGTCGGCAATCTTGCGGTCGATCTTGTCGGCATCGGCAGCGGAGGCAAAATCGCGCACGCGCCGCAGCAGGCGGCCAGCGATGCGCGGCGTACCGCGAGCGCGGCGCGCGATCTCGTTGGCGCCGTCGGCGCTCATGCCGACATTGAGCACGCGGGCGCCGCGGGTGACGATGCTCTCCAATTCCTCGATCGTGTAGAAATTGAGCCGGACCGGAATGCCGAAGCGATCACGCAAGGGATTGGTGAGAAGGCCGGCCCGCGTGGTCGCGCCGACGAGGGTGAATTTCGACAGCTCGATCTTCACCGAGCGCGCCGCCGGACCCTCGCCGATGATGAGGTCGAGCTGAAAGTCCTCCATCGCCGGATAGAGCACCTCTTCGACAGCGGGGCTCAGGCGGTGAATTTCATCAATGAAGAGCACGTCGCGCTCTTCGAGATTGGTGAGCAGCGCGGCAAGATCGCCGGCCTTGGCGATCACGGGGCCTGACGTCGCGCGAAAGCCGACGCCGAGTTCCTTCGCCACGATCTGCGCCAGCGTGGTCTTGCCGAGGCCGGGCGGGCCGACGAACAGCACATGGTCCAGCGCTTCGCCGCGTTTGCGCGCCGCCTCGATGAAGATGGAAAGATTCTTGCGCGCCTGCTGCTGGCCGACGAAATCGGACAGCGATTGCGGGCGCAACGCGGTGTCGCCGACATCGTCGCTGCGGCGCTCCGGCGAGACGATGCGATTGGCCTTGGGATCGCTCACTTCGCGAGCTCCTTCAGGCCGAGGCGAATGAGCTGCGCGGTCTCGGCGTTCTCACCGGCGCTACGCGAGGCGGTTGCGATGGCGGCAGCGGCCTGCGGCTGGCCGTAGCCGAGATTGACCAGTGCGGAGATCGCATCGGCAACGGGCCGCGGCGCGCGCTGGTCGTCGACGGCGCCGGCGAGATGCACGACGGCGGGGTCGACACTGGCGAAGGCCGGCGCCTTGTCCTTCAATTCGGTGACGATGCGTTCGGCGACCTTGGGACCGACACCGGGCGTGCGCGACACCGCGGCCTTGTCGCGCAATGCGATCGCATTGGCGAGATCGGAAGGCGCCAGCGTGCCGAGCACGGCGAGCGCGACCTTGGCGCCGACGCCCTGCACGGTCTGGAGCAGGCGAAACCATTCGCGCTCCTGGTCGGTGCGGAAGCCGAACAGCTTGATCTGGTCCTCGCGGACATAGGTCTCGATCGACAGCACGGCGGCTTCGCCCTGCGAGGGCAGATGCTGCAGCGTGCGCGACGAGCAGTGCACCTGGTAGCCGACGCCGCCGACGTCGAGGATGACGAAATCCTCGCCGTAGGAATCGATCAGGCCCTTGAGCTTGCCGATCATAACCCGGCCACCTTCAGCCTGAGCGCCGCGCTCTGGCGGTGATGGGCGTGGGTGATGGCGATGGCGAGCGCGTCGGCGGCGTCCGCTGAGGGCGGCTCGGCCTTGGGCAGCAATATCTTCAGCATCATCGTGATCTGTTGCTTGTCGGCGTGACCGGCGCCGACCACCGTCTTCTTCACCTGGTTCGGCGCGTATTCGGCGACCGTGATGCCGAACATTGCGGGCGCCAGCATGGCGACGCCGCGAGCCTGGCCCAGCTTCAGCGTCGCAACGCCGTCCTTGTTCACAAAAGTCTGTTCGACCGCCGCTTCCATCGGCTTGTGATCGGACAGGATCGCCGCGAGCCCCTCGTGAATCGCGAGCAGACGGCTCGACAGCGGCAGATTGTCCGGCGGTTCCACCGAACCGCAGGCCACGTAGATCAGGCGATTGCCCTCAGCCTCGATCACGCCCCAGCCGGTGCGGCGCAGGCCGGGGTCGATGCCGATGATGCGAACGGGGCCACGAATCGGGAGCGCAGTCATGGGCCAGTGATAGCGGCTGGCTGCGGTGGGGGAAACAGAAACAGAACGAAAGTAACAGGGGAAGTGGATGATCTCGTGCCCCGGGCGCAGCGCATTGCGAAGCAGTGCGCTGCTGAACCGGAGGGCCCATGTCACCGCCGGCGTTTGAGGTGCGGTGGGTCCCGGCTCTGCGCCGCAGCGTTTCACGCTGCGCCGCGTCCGGGACACGAGAGCGACCTCAGCCGCCCATCTTCGCCACCAGCGCGTCCGACACCTCGAAATTGGCGTAGACGTTCTGGACGTCGTCGTGCTCGTTGAGCAGGTCCATCAGCTTCAAGAGCTTCTCGCCGGTCTCGTCGTCCACCGCGACCGTGTTCTGCGGCTTCCAGATCAGCGCGGCCTTGCGCGGCTCGCCGAACTTGGCTTCGAGCGCCTTGGCAACGTCGCGATAGCCTTCAGTCGAGGCATAGATCTCGTGGCCGCCTTCGCCGGAGATCACGTCGTCGGCGCCGGCCTCGATCGCGGCATCCAGCATCGCGTCATCAGAGGCGACGCTTCGGTCGTATTCGATGATGCCGGTGCGGTCGAACATGAAGGAGACCGAGCCGGTTTCACCGAGATTGCCGCCGGACTTGGTGAAGAAGGAGCGGATGTCGGAGGCGGCGCGGTTGCGGTTGTCGGTCAGCGCCTCGACGATGACGGCGACGCCACCGGGGCCGTAACCCTCGTAGCGGATCTCGTCATAGTTCTCACCTTCGCCGCCGAGCGCCTTCTTGATGGCGCGCTCGATATTGTCCTTCGGCATGTTCTCCTGGCGCGCGGCGATCACGGCGGCGCGCAGGCGCGGGTTCATGTTGGGGTCGGGCGTGCCCAGCTTGGCTGCGACGGTGATTTCCCGCGCCAGCTTGCCGAACAGCTTCGACTTCTGCGCATCCTGCCGCCCCTTGCGGTGCATGATGTTCTTGAATTGGGAATGTCCGGCCATGCGTGGTCTCTTGGTCTTTCGGGAATCATCCGCCAGCGAGAACGGGAGGGCGGCCTTATATGCCGCCAGCCCATCGGAATGAAAGGGTCTCTCATACTTTAAGGTAATAACGTAGTGGCCGGGCCGGTGCCCAAAAGTCAGGCAGCGTTAACCCTGATTTCATTCCGGCTTGCGAAAATAGCGTCCGCCCATCCCCCGACAAGAGTGGACCTGATGGCGTTTGCATTATTTCGGAAGCGTCTGCCGGACATGCCCGCGCCCGCCGCGGCCCCGCAGTCACAGTCGCCGGTCGATCCCGCGCCCGGCCCGGCCGCCGAGGGCGATTCCGCCCGGGAAATCCTGGAGCTGCTGGAACTCGAGCTCGGGGCCATGATCCGCCAGCTCGAGCGCGCTGCCCATTCGGTGGCCGGCGGTGCGGAGGCGACCGCGGCGACGCTTGCGGATATCCGCGAGCGCACTGACGCCCTGACCGGGCGCAGCAATGCGGCGCAATCGACCGCATCCACTTTCGCCCATGCCGCCGACAAGTTCACCCAGTCCGCGCAAGGCATCGGCGCGCAGGTCCGCGAGGCCGGCAAGCTTGCCGACGAGGCCAGCGCCGCGGCACAGGAAGCCCGCGCCAATGTCGACCGCCTGCGTGAGTCCTCTGCCGCCATCGGCAACGTCGTCAATCTGATCGCACAGATCGCGCGGCAGACGACGCTGCTCGCGCTCAACTCGACCATCGAGGCCGCGCGCGCGGGCGCCGCGGGCAAAGGCTTTGCGGTCGTCGCCACCGAGGTGAAGGCGCTCGCGGTGCAGACCCAGGGTGCGACGGAAGAGATTTCCAGGAAGATCGACGCGCTGCAGCGCGACGCCGCCGGCTCTGCGGATGCGGTCCACCGTATCTCGCAGGCGATCGAGGCGATCCGTCCGGTGTTCGAGACCGTCAACGGCGCGGTCGCCGAGCAGAACGCGACCACGAGCGAAGTCTCCGGCAACGCCGCCAGCGCGTCGGAGTTCATCATCTCGGTCGGCGACAGCGCGGCCGAGATCGATGCCGCGACCAAGGCGGCCGAGACCCATGGCGAGAACGTCGCCAACGCCGGCAAGGCGGTCACCACTTTCGCGCAGAAACTGAAATCGCGTTGCGCGGTGTTGCTCCGCCAGAACGAGCACGACGATCGCCTCAAGACCGAGCGACTGCCCTGCCACCTCAAGTTCGAAAGCGCGCGCGGCGTGTTGCCAGTCTATGAAATCTCGATGGAGGGCGTGCTAATTGGCGGCGCGGATGCGACAAAGTTCGCAACGCACGCCGTCATCGACGGCACGCTCGAAGGCGTCGGCGCCTGCCGCCTGCGCGTGACCGAGCAGTCCAAGGCCAGTGCCCGCGCGCAGTTCGTCAATCCCAATGCCGAGCTCAGCGAGAAGATCGAAGACAGGCTGTGGTCGATCCATGAAGAGAACACGGAGTTCGTGACCCGCGCCATGGAAGCGGGCAATGCGCTGACCAGAATATTCGAACAAGCGGTTGCGCGCGGTGAGGTTGGGATCGACGACCTCTTCGACACCGATTATGCGGAGATTGCAGGCACCAATCCCCAGCAATACCGCACGAAGTATCTGGGCTGGGCTGATCGCGCGCTGACACCCTTCCAGGAAGCATTTCTCGCAAGAGACCAGCGCATGGCGTTTTGCGCCATGGTCGACCGCAACGGCTTTCTGCCGGTGCACAACAAGATCTACTCGCATCCGCAGCGGCCGGGCGACGTCGCCTGGAACACGGCCAACAGCCGCAACCGGCGCATCTTCAACGATCCGGCGGGGTTGGCGGCCGCACACAATTTGCGCTCGTACCTGGTCCAGAGCTATGCGCGCGACATGGGCAACGGCAACACCGTGATGATGCGCGAGATCGACGTCCCGATCCGCGTGCAAGGGCGACATTGGGGCGGATTCCGCACGGCCTACAAGCTGTAGAACTATCAGCTCAACCAGAACTTCGGCGTAGTCGGCTCCAGCCGGCCGCCCAGACGCACCGGCGCGATGCGGAGCGCGAGGCCCGTTGCGTCATCCGTCTCCACGGCAACGCCACTGAGTGTAGCGACGCCTGCCGCCGGCTCGAAACGTCCCGACGGAATCCCCGACGTGAACCGGCGCAGCGGTTCTTCCTTCTGCATGCCGATGATGGAGTCGTAGTCGCCGGTCATGCCAGCGTCGGTCATGTAGGCGGTGCCGCCGGTGAGGATCTGATGATCGGCGGTCGGCACATGCGTATGCGTGCCGACGACGAGGCTCGCGCGGCCGTCGCAGAAGAAGCCGATGCCCTGCTTCTCGCTGGTCGCCTCGCAATGGAAATCGACGACGATGGCATCGGCCGCGACGCCGAGCGGGCAGGCGCCGAGCTCGCGCTCCAGCGCGGCGAAGGGATCGTCGAACGGGGTCATGAAGACGCGGCCGAGCGCATTGACCACGAGCGCGTGCTTGCCGTTCTTGGTCTCGACCAGCGCGGCGCCGCGGCCGGGCGTACCGCGCGGATAATTCGCCGGCCGCACCAGGCGCTCCGCGCGCTCGATGAACACCAGGGCTTCACGCTGGTCCCAGGAGTGATTGCCGAGCGTCACCGCGTCGGCGCCGGCATCGAGAAACTCCTGATAGATCGCTTCCGTGATACCAAAGCCGCCGGCGGAATTCTCGCCGTTGACGACCACGAAATCGAGCGACCAGTCCTTGACCATGCCGGGCAGATATTCGGCAATGGCCGTGCGCCCGGCACGGCCGACGACATCACCTACGAAGAGAATGCGCAACTTCAGAACTCCGGAAATCGAACACGTCCGATTCCGTTAGCACATAATCCAGAGCAACGTCGTGCGATAATGCCGGGACCGCCTTGATCTCCTGCGCCGCAAAAGCAAGCCCGATGCCGACGACATTCTTGGTTTTGCGCAGATGCGCGAAGGTGAAGTCGTAATGCCCCGCACCATAGCCGACGCGATGGCCGAGACGGTCGAACGCCGCGAGCGGCGTCAGCATGATGTCCGGGATGACTTCGGCCGCGGCCGGCGACGGCTCTGGAATGCCGAGCGGACCGAGCATCAAGCGGTCATTAGGATGGAAGATGCGGAAGATCAGCGACTGTCCGCGCGCGGTGACGCAAGGCAGCGCGAGCTTTGCACCCTCCTCGGCGAGCTTCTTCAGCAGCGGCATCGGATCGATCTCGCTGCGGATCGGCGAATAGCCGGACACGATGCTACCGGGCAAGAGCTCGAACGGCAGCCCGCGCTTGGCGAGCTTTGCGGCAGCAGCCATGCGCTTCTTCTCGCTCAGCGCATCGCGCGCGGCGAGAGCTTTGGCACGGAGTTCGGCTTTCGAGTTGGTCATGCGCGAGGTCCCCCAAGGTCATCACCCGCCTTGTGCGCCCTTGCGCACTGGGGCGGGTGATCCAGTATTCCAGAGGTGGTGATGCTCACACGCGAACGCTGCGGCGTACTGGATGCCCCGCTTTCGCGGGGCATGACACCTTACCGAACTGAACCGCCGCAGTCTGACGCGCGAATTCGAAAGGCACAAACCAAGCAGACAACAAACCAAGCAGACAAAGTGCGAAGCCGCGGACGCCGTTGAAGCACTCGATCCCGGAGTTCCCTACGAAAGTAGGTGGGCACCATATGTCCGGGCCCACGGGCCCGGCCAGGGACAGTTCCCTAAAGGATCGATAAGG
>JAEWFG010000166.1 GCA_023388935.1 Pseudomonadota bacterium
CCCAGATCATCGCGAGATGCACGATGGTCTGCACGGCCTTTTCCATGTCCTGCCGGCTGACCCATTCGAGGCGCGAGTGGAACGCGTGCTCGCCGGCAAAGATGTTGGGGCAGGGCAGGCCCATGAAGGACAGGCGCGAGCCGTCGGTGCCGCCCCGGATCGCGGTGCGCATCGGACGCAAGCCGGCGCGGCGGATCGCCTCGATCGCGTATTCGAGGATGTGCGGGTGACGGTCGATCACCTGCTTCATGTTACGATACTGCTCCTTGACCTCGAACTTGTAGGTGGAGCGCGGACAGTCCTTCATGACGTCCTTGACGATGCCCTCGAGCAGGGCCTCCTTCTCCTTCAGCCCTTCCTCGGTGAAGTCGCGCACGATGAAGGAGAGCGTTGCCTGCTCGAGCGCGCCGTCGATGCTGATCGGATGCAGGAAGCCCTGCTTGCCTGAGGTCGTCTCGGGCGAGCAGCCTTCCTTGGGCAGGCGCTCAATGATGGCGGCTGCGATCTTGATCGCGTGCTCCATCTTGCCCTTGGCATAGCCGGGATGGGCGCTGACGCCGTTGATGGTGATGGTGGCGCCGTCGGCCGAGAAGGTTTCGTCCTCGACGCTGCCCGCGCTCTCGCCATCCATCGTGTAGCCGAAATCGGCGCCCAGCTTCTTCAGGTCGACATTGTCGACGCCGCGGCCGATCTCCTCGTCGGGCGTGAACAGGATCTTGATCGTGCCGTGCTTCACGTCGGGGTTGTTGATGAAGAAATGCGCGGCATCCATGATCTCGGCGACGCCGGCCTTGTTGTCGGCCCCGAGCAGCGTGGTGCCATCGGTGGTGATGATGTCATTGCCGATCTGGTTCTTCAGCGCGGGGTGCTCGGCGAAACGGATCACCTGGCTGGGATCACCGGGCAGGGTGACGTCGCCGCCACCATAGTTCTTCACCATCTGCGGCTTGACGTCCTTGCCGGTGACGTCGGGAGAAGTGTCCATGTGCGAGCAGAAGCAGATCACCGGCACCTTCTTGGTCGTGTTGGCGGGGATCGTCGCATAGACATAGCCGTAATCGTCGAGATGGGCGTCGGCGACGCCCATGGCCTTCAGCTCGGTGACGAGCACGCGGCCGAGGTCTTTCTGCTTCTCGGTCGATGGCGAGGCCGGGGATTCCGGATCGGACTGGGTGTCGATGGTGACGTAGCGCAGGAAGCGCTCGGTCACGGTGTGCGAAAAGGTGAGAGAGGACATTTCTGGTCAAACCGCCGGGTCAGGGGAAGCGGGCGGTATATCAGAAAAGCGGGCCGCGTTGCGGCCGGAACCAGGCCGGATCAGGCTTAACGACACGTAAGCTGCCAGCTAGATCGCTTCTTTCAATTCCTTGACCGGACGGAACGCGACCTTCCTGCTGGCCTTGATGTGGATCGGCTCGCCCGTGGCGGGGTTGCGGCCGGTGCGGGCGGCACGCTTGCGGACCTGGAGGATGCCGAGCCCGACGATGCGGACCCGGTCGCCTTTCTTCAGGTGCCTGGTGATCAGCTCGACCATGTCGGTGAGCACGGCTTCGGCGTGCTTCTTCGAGAGGTCCTGGCTCTCCGCGATATCAGCGGCGAGGTGCTTGAGCGTGATGGTGGCGGGAGTGGCTGCCTTCTTCGCCATGTCTGGCCTCCTCGATTTTTGCCGGGGTCACTGGGAGAGGGCCTCGGAACCACGCAAGTTATGGAAGGCGTAAACGATTCGCGGGAGAACTGACTACGTCGCTGGACGTGGAGGGGCCTGTTCGCGCCCGCGAGCGGCGCTAGACCGGAGTATTCCGGCTATGGATGCCAACGTCCTTGACTTCACTTGGTCCGGCCTTTAAGTCCCCCCTCGTTCCGCGGACATCTACGCGTCACGCGGGAGTAGCTCAGTTGGTTAGAGCGCCGGCCTGTCACGCCGGAGGTCGCGGGTTCGAGCCCCGTCTCTCGCGCCATTTTTGGCAACATCTTCATACCCTTGCCTCCAAGCCCTTCCCGCGATTCGACTCCTCGGCCGCTCGCGATTCGACTCCTACGTCCCTTTTCCGTTCTTCGCCCCGCGCACCCACCCCGCCCGCGCGCCCGCGCGGCGTCAACCAGACGCACCACGGCTGCCTGGTGGGGCAGGTAGGTCTCCTGAAGTTCCCGGCTGTCGTCGATCGAATTAGCCATCTTGGCTGCCAAAGCGGATGGATCGACCTTGCCGGCCACGGCTCGATTGCACCCGAGCGGCGGAGATCGGCGATGGTGCGTTCATCGCCGGGAAAGGCCTCCGCCCGGATGACCCGAAAATCTTTGCTCAGAATGTCCTTGCGGAAAGGGCGGCCCCGCCGAGTCCGGAGGATCGGGTCATTCGACCCTAGCCTGACCCTTCGATCCGACAAATAATGGAAGTATTCGTCGAGCTGGCGGGTGGTGGCCATCGACAGGGTTGCTACACCGTCTCGCTGGGGCTTGGCCCGGGACATCTCGAACCAGGCACCCTCGCTATCTTTCCCGAGTTGCCCGAGGGGCACAGAGCGCACGTCTACCGGGGACATCTGGCTATCCACCGCTGCTCGCATCAGGTGCGCTGCGCCCCAGATTGCCGTCCGAGTACACTTGTCAAGCAGCCGCCGTGCCGTCTGCGCGGTGGTGACCCGGATTTCGGCCTCGGTCTTGCGTACCGACTGAACCGATTGATGCCTCGCGCGCTCTACCTGGAATTGGCGCTCCTCGGTCTCCAACACATGCCGCGCGGTCGCGAGATCGGTCGTAGCCTTGAGAAAATTGCGCTGCAATTCGTCGAGCTGCGTTTCCAAGGCCTGCCGCGAGAGTCCATTTAAACCGGGGCTGATCAGCTTCGGGCAAGTTTTGTTGGCTAGGTTTTTTTAACCAAGACGATGAATTGGTCTATGTCGAACAGCATTCTCACCAACTCGGCTGCGATGACCGCGCTTCAGACGCTGCGCAACGTCAGCGCGAGCCTGGACACGGCCCAAAAGCGCATCTCCACCGGTTATCGCGTTGCGACGGCGTCCGACAACTCGGCCTACTGGTCGATCGCGACGTCAATGCGCGCCGATAACGCCGCGCTCTCCGCCGTCTCCGACTCGCTCGGTCTGTCGGCTGCGACCGTCGACACCGTATATACCGCTCTGACCGCGGTGGTCGGCGACCAGACCGGCGGCCTGACCAAGCTCCAGGCGCTGCTGGTCGAAGCCAAGACCGCCGGAATCGACCGCGCCAAAATCCAGGCCGACATCACCCAGATCCAGCAGCAGATGAAGAGCACCGCCGATGCGGCGACCTTCAACGGCGAGAACTGGCTCCACGTCGACTCCTCGGCGACCGGCTACAACGCCACCAAGTCTGTCGTGTCGTCGTTCTCGCGCACCGGCGACACTGTGAAGATTTCGACCATCGACGTCGGCGTCGACAGCATAAAGCTCTACGACGACACGGCCGTCAGGGGGGCGGCGACCACCGGCGATCTCACCATCGGTGGCACCGGATACATGCCCTTCACCTACACTCCGACAGGAGGCACGGCGCAGACGTTCGACGTCTGGATCAACTCGTCGTCGCCCGCGCAGGACGCTGCGAACGGCATCAACGCCCTCAATATCGACGGTCTCACCGCAGTGGCCGTCGACGGCATCCCTAACCTTCGGTTTGCCAATCGCAGCGCCGGCACCCTCTCGCTCTACGGCATGAACTTGGTCGGGCCAGGAAACCCGATGTCCGACAAGGGCATCTTGGACAGGGACTACGACTACTTTGACGGCAACGTGTGGGCATGGAGGACCACCACTGTCAACGACATCGACATCGGCTCGCTGACCGACGCGGTGACGGATCAAAAGATCCTCGACCAGTATATCGCCGTGGTCGTCGCTGCGCTGGGCCAAGTGACGCAGGCCGCCGCTGACCTCGGCGCCGTGAAGACCCGCATCAACTCCAACGCGGACTTTGTGAAGTCCCTGATGGACTCGGTGACCCGCGGTGTCGGTCAGCTTGTCGACGCCGACATGAATGCTGAGTCGACCCGCTTGCAGGCCCTGCAGGTCCAGCAGCAGCTCGGCATTCAGGCGCTGTCGATAGCCAACCAGAACAGCCAAAGCATCCTGCCGCTGTTCAAGGGCTAACATTACGCCCCGGTCCGTCTAGCTAGGTCTCGCTCCGAGAGGAGCGTGGCCTTCTTTCTTGGCTAAGAACCGGGATGGGAGGAGGGGTGGCGTTAGTGGTGGCTCCGGCTCAGGCGGCCCGGCAGCAGGATAACGCCGCAGGAGGCGGGCTGGGCTTGGAGGCGCGGCTTAAAACCTCTGGAACGGCGAACGCTTCGCGCCAAATATTCAGTCGTCGCAACTGCGCTTTTGGGCAGCGGATTCCGTTTATTCCCCATCACTGGATCCGACGGGGCCATCAGTCGCCTCGGCCTCCAGAGTTTGGAGACCTGGGGAAGTAGTCCGGGCCTGACTCAGAATTCGCTTAAATCGACTCGGTTCTGCCTTGCGGGCACACGCGTGTCCGATCGGACGAGTACTTTGAGGAGTCCACCGCCGCGAGTACCCTGATCCCGCTAGTAGCGGCTTGGCTGGTCGCGGGTTCGAGCCCCGTCTCTCGCGCCATTTCATGGCGGATACACCCCTCAATCTTCTTAAAATCAACGGTTAGCGGGGCGGTCTCGCGCGCGCTCTGAATCGGAAAGGCCGCCCGGAGGCGGCCGCTTGGTATCAAATCGGGACCTTTTTGGTTGTCAGCGAATCTCGGACGAGCCAGCGTGCGTCACCACCACCGGCTTGCCGGCCTTGATGACGTGAGTCGACTGGGCGGTCTGGCTGTTGTTGGCATTGGTGCGAGCCGCGATCCCAAAGCCAGCCACTGCGATGCCGGCAACCAGCGCCACCACCACGATCTTCCGGTGGGTCGCACGATCAACGGAGTGAATTGAGTGGTTCATCTGAGCCTCCCGACGGGCTTTGCCGCCGTTCATGGGCTCTTTTTGTAAAGACCATCTGTTTCGGGATGGTTTCACGGGTTCCGCAAAATGGTTTCATCTGCCGCCCGGCTGATTTCGCCGGGCAGCAGGGTCCGGGAGCCGGCCTCAGACGGCGGCCCGGCCGATGTCGGGCCGGATCGACCGGGCGGCCCAGACGAACAGCAGGGCCCCCAGCGTCGTCGTGATCGCCGCCGAGAGCAGGGAATAGCGGACGGCATCAGTGCCATAGCTGCCCCTCAGCGCGTCGTTGACCATGCCGACCGCAAGTGGGCCGACACCCTGGCCGAAGCAGGTCGCGGTTAGCGCGATGAGCGCGGAGGCGAGCGCCCGCATGCTCGGCTTCGCCACCGTCTGCGCGATCGCGAAGATCGGACCGAGATGGAAGCCGACCAGGAACGAGGTCAGCGCCAGCATCGCGACCATCGTCGCGAAATCCTGCGTCAGCATGCACAGCGCGAACACCGGGCCGGCCAGGCCTGAAGTGATCGCAGGCGCCCATAGCTTCCAGCGGTCGTCGCGGTGGCTCACCTGCGCCACCACGAAGCCGCCGAACAGGGTGCCGGCCATGCCGGCGAGCCCCTTGAAGGTGCCGGCGTAGGTGCCGATCTCGGCGCTCGACAGATGGTGGACGCGGGCGAGGAATGGCGGGATCCAGGCCGCGGTCGCGTAGTTGGTGTAGGTGGTGAGGCAGAAGCCGATCAGCACGATGACGAAGCTCTGCTGCGAGGCCAGGAAGCGCAGCGTCGGCCCGAGCGGCTCGGGTACGAAGCTCTCCTGCATCGCGCCGCGCTTCGGCTCGGAGATCGTCAGCCACAGGATCACTGCAAGCAAGATGCCGGGCAAGCCTGCGACGTAGAAGGCAGTCCGCCAGCCATAGTGCTGGTTGACGTAGCCGCCGACGAAATAGCCGAGGAAAACACCAAGATAGGTGCCGATGGCGTAGATGCCGAGCGCGCGGGGACGCTCGTTCTTGGCAAAGAGGTCGGCGACGATCGATTGCGAAGCCGGGGAGCCCGCGGATTCGCCGATGCCGACGCCGATGCGTGCCAGCGCCAGCGAGGTTACACTCGAAGCCGCGCCGCACAGCGCCGTCATCGCGCTCCAGAATGCGAGGGCCATGGTCACGATGTTGCGCCGGTTGAGCCGGTCGGCGACGCGCGATGGGGATGCCGAGCAGGGAATAGAACAGCGCGAAGCCGAAGCCCGCGAGCAGGCCCATCATGGTGTCGCTGAGCTGAAACTCCTTCTTGATCGGCTCGATCAGCACGTTGAAGATCGTGCGATCGAGGAAATTCAGCGCGTAGATGATGGTGAGCAGGCCCAGGACGTAGTAGCGCCGCGCCGACGGCTTTGCGGCGGCGCCCGTTTGCGCCGACATTTGTGACGTCACATCGACCATTGCTTCCCCCCAATGTCTTTTTTGTTGTCGTCGCCGGTCCAGCTCTTGTTCGAGCTGGCTGCTCAGCCTTCGCGGATGTAATTCCCCGCTTCGAATTCGACCGGCGGCGCGCTCGCATCGAACGACACGCCGATCGGGTCGCGATCTGCGGCGAGCGCGTCGAGCTGGTCGCTCAGCATGCGCCGGATCATCAGGATGCCGCGGTCGCTCTGGCCGAAATGCTCCTCGGAGTGGACGGTCACCGGGCCCTGGCCGACCTGGGCTTCGTAATCGCCAGGGAATTGCTGGTGCTCGGCTTCCGTCATGTCCCACCAGAACTTGCCGTTGAATTTCGAGCGCATGCGGCCGATGTCGCCGGAATTCTTGACGCGGCCGGCGACGTAGATTCGGAACGAGGTGTCGTCGATCGGCAGCGTCCAACCGATCGACTCGACGCGCGCGAATTGCGCGACGCGCGGATTGGGCACGACGCGCAAGGTGGGCAGCGCGGCCTCGGTGACGCGATAAAACACCTTGCCGTCATCCTGCTTGCGGATCGAGCGCACGGCGATGCCGCGCGGCGTCTTGTCGAACGTCACCTCCGGCATCGAAGCCATCATGTTGGTGAATTGTGGCCCTGAGAACGAGCCGTGCAGGACCGGCACGTGATAGGGGTCGACCACGTTCTCGAAGTGCTGCAGCCAGTTGCAGGGGATGATCGCAGGGCCCCCGCCGCCGATCGAGGAATCGTCCGCCTCGACGAACTCGCCGTCGTCCATATTTTCCAGGCATTCGTAAGCCGGCAGCACCGGGCGTTTTTCCGCCGGGCCCATATAGGCAAAGATCAGCCCGTAGCGCTCCTCGACCGGATACCAGGGCTGGCGCACCTTGTCCTTGAACTGGCCGCCGTCGGGCTCGCAGGGCTGTTCCAGGGCAATGGCCTTCGGTGTCGAACTTCCAGCCGTGATAACAGCAGCGGATGCCGTCCTCTTCGACCTTGCCATAGTAGAGCGTGGTGCCGCGATGGCAGCAGCGGGCATGCAGCAGGCCGACCCGGCCATGCTTGTCGCGGAACAGGATGAGATCCTCGCCGAGTGCGCGCACCTTCTTCGGCGTGTCGGTGGCGTCGCCGGCAAGCCCGACCGGATGCCAGTAGCGGCGGAGCAGTTCGCCCATCGGTGTGCCGCGCGCGACCGAGGTGAGCTCGGTGCGCGTGTTCGCCGGCTTCATCGCATAGGCCGTGCCGAGATCACGATCCCGCTGGGTCATGGTCATATCGTTCCTCCCGCGCCGCGTGGCCTTGGTGGCCGACCGTTTTCTGTCCCAATGAAAAATAAATCGATGACAATGTCAACGATATGCCAAATGCCTCTGGCCGCATTTGGATGAGGTCACGGGGCTCGGACTTGGCATGTCCCGGCTTTCTTGGCAGAGGTGGATCATGAGCCAGACATCGAGCAGGGGCGGGCGCGCGTCGTCCGACGCGGACGACAGTCACTCACCGGCGCCGATCACCGTGATGCTGTCGTCGCGGCTGATGGTGCTGGCCAACCTCCTCAGGCGCGGCGCAATCCTGCGCTACAAACGCCTCGCCGGATTGTCCTCGGTCGAGTTCGGCCTCGTCGCTTCGCTCGGCCGCCGGCGGCCGATGAGCGTGGCGCGGCTCGCCGAAGCCGTCGGCCAGGACAAGGGACAGATCAGCCGCGCGCTCGCAGACCTCGTGTCGCGCAAGCTGATCGCGAAATCGGCCAACCCGAAGGACAGTCGCGAGGTGCTGGTGTCGCTGACCCCGGCGGGGCTCGCCGCGCATGATACGATCGTCGCCGGCGCGCAGGAGCGCAATCAGCAATTGCTGGAACATTTGAGCGCGGACGAATTCGAGACGCTGCTCGCGCAGATCGATCGTCTCACGGCGACCGCCGAGAAGATGCTCGAAGCCGAGAAAGTTTCGCGCTGATCTCCTGGTAATCTCCGGAAATGTTGGGTCGGAGGACAGCATGTTCAGCGGGCGTGTTGGATTGACTTACAATTTCGAAAACGGAATTGCGCCCGGGCGCGCCGACGCATTCGCCAGACGGGCCCCGGTCCCGTCGCGATGCATGGCTCCTCTGACCGCTCGCGCCTGTGGATACGTGTCTTTGCTGCACCTATCGTGATCGCGGCCGCGACCATGGCTGGCCTCTTTGGCTGCATTGCTCTGGGGAACCTTTGGCCGATATGTCGCCTGGGTGACGGTCGGGGCCTTGTGCTGGTCGTCGCCTGGGTTTAGGGGCGCTGCCGCACCCAAAAAAGCGCGCAATCTTCACGGGCGGCTCACGGCAAATTGCTGCCCCGGCCTGTGCGCCGCAATCTCAGAACGGCTGCCCTGCAAAGCTGTGGCCGCCCTTGCTGGGGCTGGCGATCTGCTCCATACCAGCCGCGGGGTGATTCCGGGATTTTCACCGTTCGGGGAGCGGCAAAGGCCTGAAAACAGCGTGTCTTGCGCCCATTGGTGCACTGCGCTAAGGCTCAGAATAATTCCAAATCGGACGAATCCGTGGCTACCCCGAGGCTACGGGAAAAAGGGCTCGTCAATGAGCGGCATTCTGCAGAACTATCTTCCACTCGTCGTCTTTATAGGTGTAGCGGGCCTCATTGGCCTCGTGCTGCTGATCGCGCCCTTCATCGTGGCGTTCCAGCAGCCCGACCCGGAAAAACTGTCGGCGTATGAGTGCGGCTTCAACGCCTTCGACGACGCCCGCATGAAGTTCGACGTCCGCTTCTACCTGGTCGCCATCCTCTTCATCATCTTCGACCTCGAGGTGGCGTTCCTGTTTCCCTGGGCGGTGGCGTTCGGCAAGCTTGGCGCGACCGGCTTCTGGTCCATGGTGGTGTTCCTCGCCGTGCTGACGGTCGGGTTCGCCTATGAATGGAAGAAAGGGGCACTCGAATGGGATTGAATCCTGCACCGTCCGCCGGCCCGGTTGTTGCGCCGGCCCCGAAGGGCATTCTGGATCCGTCGACCGGCAGGCCGGTCGGCGCTAATGATC
>JAEWFG010000182.1 GCA_023388935.1 Pseudomonadota bacterium
TCCTTGGTCATGCGGATGCGCTTCTGCGCGACGATGCGCAGGCCCGCCTTCTCGATCACGGCGTTAACCGCGCCAGTCAGGTTACGAGCGGTCGCATCGGGCTTGATGATCGAAAAAGTGCGTTCGATGGCCATAATCTTGTCCTTGAGAAGAAAGCGGTGGTTCGGAGTTGCGGGGCTTATATCGGCGCCTTCGCCAGACGGCAAGCGACCGCCAAATCGGCCCGCACAGGCGCTTCGCCGCAGGCGCCCGCTCCTGATTCCAACGTGGATTACGACAATTTCACCCAGATGAACCCAATCTGAAGCCCTCGTCAGGGTTCGGTTCAGCCTCGCTGGCGTAACGTCGGGCCTATCGAAACCAAAGCCTGATCATAAGGCCGACCGTTTCGGCGGCCTTTCCATCGACGCGATAACCCCGCGCCGACAGTTTTGAGGAGATCACCATGTTGAGGAAAGTTTCGCTCGCCGCCGTCGCCGCGGTCGCGCTGGGTGCGGCGCTGGCGCCGACCACTGCCTCCGCGCACTGGCATGGCGGCTGGGGCTGGCATGGTGGTGGCTGGCACGGCGGCTGGGGCGCTCCGCGCTTCTACGTTGGCGGTCCCGTCTCCTACGGCTATGGCGGCTGCTACGTGCGCCGGCTGGTCCCGACGCCCTGGGGACCGCGCTGGCGGCTGATCAACCGCTGCTACTGAGCGCGACAGTGCCTTCCTAAGGTACCTTCCGCCCAAGGTACCTTCCAGGCGATGCCCCGGCGTTCCCCATGCGCCGGGGCTTCGTATTTGGTCGGTGCGACGCATTCATAAAATTTTTACTGGAACGCCGGGCATTGCCCACACGCGGCGAAACTATTTGGGAGCCAAGGACTTGGTACCGTGTCGTTACTTTGAGAACACGGAACCCCGCGATGGCTGGCCCTTTTGCCGATGACAGCGAACAGATCGACCGGCGCACCAGCCGTTCGATCTGCGATGCTGTGGGCGAACGGCTCCAGCAGAGCCTCCGCCCCGAGCCCAGACTGCCGACAGATCTCGAACATCTGCTCAGGGAGCTGAGGAAGCGTGACCTCGACGGCGGCGCGCACTGACTGACCGACGCAGAAAAACGGGTTGCGTTTGATGCCGCCTGCGGTGACAAGGCCGCATGCTTTCCATCACCGACCTCTCCATCCGCCTCGCCGGACGCCTTCTGATTGACCAGAGTTCCGTGCAGATCACGCCCGGATCGCGCGTCGGTCTTGTGGGCCGCAACGGCACCGGCAAGTCGACGCTGTTCAAGGTGATCCGCGGCGAACTCGCGGCCGAGCACGGCTCGGTGACCTTGCCGCCACGCTGGCGCGTCGGCAGCCTCGCGCAGGAGGCCCCGGACGGCCCCGAAAGCCTGATCTCCGTCGTGCTGAAGGCCGATCTTGAGCGCGACGCGCTGCTCGCCGAGGCCGAGAGCGCGACCGATCCGCACCGGATCGCCGAGATCCAGACCCGGCTCGTCGACATCGATGCGCATTCGGCGCCGAGCCGCGCCGCCGCGATCCTCTCCGGCCTCGGCTTCTCCGCCGCCGACCAGGCCCGCCCCTGCGCCGAGTTCTCCGGTGGCTGGCGCATGCGCGTTGCCCTTGCCGCCACGCTGTTCGCGGCTCCTGACCTTTTGCTGCTGGACGAGCCCACCAACTATCTCGACCTCGAAGGCACGCTGTGGCTGGAGGATCACCTCGCGCATTATCCGCGCACGGTGATCGTGATCAGCCACGACCGCGATCTCCTGGAAAGCTCGGTCGACCAGATCCTGCATCTGGAGCGCGGCAAGCTCACGCTCTACCGCGGCACCTATTCCTCCTTCGAGGAGCAGCGCGCCGCGCGCGAGCTGCTCGACGCCAAGCAGGTCAAGCGCCAGGAAGCCGAACGCGCGCGCCTGCAGGCCTTCGTCGATCGCTTCAAGGCCAAGGCCTCGAAAGCGCGCCAGGCGCAGTCTCGCGTCAAGATGCTGGAGCGGCTGAAGCCGATCACGGCGCTGGTCACCGAGGACGTGCGCGAGATCAGCTTTCCCGCGCCGGAGAAACTCCTGTCGCCGCCGATCATCGCCGTCGACAACGCCTCGGTCGGCTACGATCCGGCAACGCCGGTGCTGGGCCGCGTCACCCTGCGCATCGACGATGACGACCGCATCGCGCTGCTGGGGGCCAACGGCAACGGCAAGTCGACGCTGGTCAAGCTGCTCGCCGGACGCCTGGCGCCGTTCTCCGGCAAGGTAACGCGCGCCGACAAGCTGTCGATCGCCTATTTCGCGCAACACCAGCTCGACGAGCTGAACGAGGACGCCTCCGCCTACGACCACGTGCGCAAGCTGATGGGCGATGCGCCCGAAGCAAGAGTACGGGCACGCGCCGGGGCGATCGGCTTCTCCGGCAAAGCGGCCGACACCAAGGCGGGAAAACTGTCGGGCGGCGAGAAGGCGCGGCTCCTGCTGGGGCTGGCGACCTTCTTCGGCCCCAACATGATCATCCTGGACGAGCCGACCAACCATCTCGACATCGACAGCCGCGCAGCGTTGGCGGAAGCGATCAACGAATTCCCCGGCGCGGTGATCATGGTCTCGCACGATCGCTATCTGATCGAGGCCTGCGCCGAGCGGCTCTGGATCGTCGCCGACGGCACCGTGACGAACTACGACGGCGACCTCGACGAGTATCGCCGTCTGGTGCTGTCCGCGCGCAATGCAGAAGCCGCTCCTCGTGAGCGCAACGCCGCGAGCGAAAAGCCGCAGCGTCCAAAATCGGACAATCGCGGCTCGCTGAAGAAGCGCATTGCGGAAGCCGAATCCGAGATCGCCCGCGTCAGCGAGATCATCGCCAAGATCGACACCGCCCTCGCCCTGCCCGACATCTTCACCCGCGACCCCAAGCAGGCCGCGCAACTGTCGAAGGCGCGTGCGAACGCAGCCGACGCGCTGGCGCGCGCGGAAGAGCAATGGCTTGAGGCGAGCGCACAGCACGATGAGGCGGCGGGATAGAATCGGGGCCGCGGGAGGCCGAACCGGCTCGACCGGTCGAGGCTCCCCGTCAAAATCTGAAAAACAACCCCATGCAAAGTAGCCAGGCGGTCGCCGAAAAATGCACAAGAAAGGCACATTAAGACGTTGAACATACTTATATAATCGACCGAAACTCACGTTCGCGCATGATTTCATGCCGGTAACGACGCAGGCGATAGCAGGTGGCTCGGATGATGCACGAGCCGAACCTGATCTCCACAGTCACCGCCATTCCCGATCCTTCAACCGATCTCGCCCCTCGCCCGGAGGCGTGGCAGCCGCTAGAATGACTTTCTTGAAGCGTTGCTCGAGGCGGCATGAATATTCTGGAGTTTTCCTCCAGATTTCTGCGGGCCAGTTTCAACCCTCGGCGGATGCAAAGGCTCTCACATTGCAAGTCGCCCGATCGCATGCAGCATTTCGATTCCGGAGCCGGGCTTGCAGTTCATATTCGAACGTCACGTCCTTGATACGAACACGCGCGAACTGCATCGCGACAGCGAACCAGTCACGGTCGAGCCCCAGGTTCTGGATATCCTGATCTACCTCATCGAAAACCGCGACCGCGTGGTCAGCAGGAGCGATCTGATTGATTCGGTGTGGCATGGGCGAAACATCTCTGATTCATCGCTGAGTAGCCGCATCCACGCGGCCCGCAAGGCCATTGGAGACAACGGCAGGGACCAGAATTTGATCCGCACCGTTGCGCGCCGGGGCTTGCGCTTCATCGGAACGCTCGAGGCGCCAGCGAGCGAGTTGGCGCCAACCGGCGAAGCCCTGGGCGCCAGGGGCGACCAGAGCCGCTCCATCGAGGCGCGTCGCGCCTTGCCGGTGTCAGATCGCCGCGTCATCGCGGTGCTGCCCTTCACGAATATGAGCGACGACCCTGAGCAGGAATTCTTTTCCGACGGCATCAGCGAGGACCTCATCACCGCCCTGTCAAAGCTGCGGTGGTTCCTGGTGATCGCGCGCAACTCGTCGTTCAGCTACAAAGGCAAGGCGGTCCACATCAAGCAGATCGGCGAAGAGCTCGGGGCCCGATACGTGGTCGAAGGCAGCGTTCGCAAGAGCGGCGGACGCGTCCGCGTCACGGCGCAGCTCAACGATGTCGCGAGCGGCAGCCACGTCTGGGCCGATCGCTATGACCGGGAGGCGACCAGCATCTTCTCGGTCCAGGACGAGATCACCGAGGCGATCGTGTCGTCCATCGAGCCCCAGCTTCATGCCGCGGAGAACTTGCGCGCGCGCAGCAAGGCGCCGAGCAGCATGGATGCGTGGGAGCTCGTCATGCGCGCGCTGTCGCACTACAGCAGGCTCACGCCCCAGGATCACGTGACGGTGCGCGAATATCTGGACAAGGCAATCGCGCTCGACCCCCATTATTGCCAGGCGCTCGGCGTGCTCAGCACCAGCTACACCTTTTCGGCGCATATGGGCTGGGTCGACGCCGATGTGGTCGTGCCGCTCGCCCAAGACGCGGCCCTTGCAGCGGTTCGGATCGACAGCGAAGACCCCTGGGCCCATCACGCGCTCGGCGCCGTGTACCTGATCACGCGCCAATTCGATGACGCACTCTCCGAGATCGAGCTGGCATTGAGGCTCAATCCAAGCTTCTCGCATGCTCAGAACTACTATGCGACGGCTCTCGCCTTCTCCGGGCGCTGGGAGGAGGCCGTCGAGGCGGTCAAGCGTGCGCTGCGGCTTTCTCCGCGTGATCCGCTGTTGGCATTGAATTACGGCTCGGCATCACTCGCCCACTATTTCGGTCGCAATTACCAGGAGGCCGTGCGACAGGCGCAGACCGCCATCCGGCTTCGCGCAGATTATGCGGGTGCTCATCGCGTGCTGGTCGCAGCCGCAGCCATGTCGGGACAGGTGGAGATGGCCGCCTCCGCGCTGCGGGCACTTCGCCGCGCGCAGCCCAATATCTCCTGCGACTGGATCGTGGCCCATGTGCCGATCAAGCTCGATGCCGACCGCGCCCATTATCTGGAAGGTTTTCACCGCGCCGGGCTGGAGTGATCGTCAGACCTCAGCCGACGCGGCACGGTGCATAGCGGCTCGGGAGATGCACGCTCGCCTTACGTCGGCGATTTCTTCTTCGGCTTCACCGCCTTCGGCGCAACCGGCGGCTCCGGCGTGCCCTCGATCGAGGACAGGCGGCCGGAGGTGAAGGTGTAGATGCCGGCGCGCGGACCGGTCGTCCAGCTGACCACAGCGACGCGGCGGCCGGCGGCATCGTTGGAGAGGTTGACGCTCGAGGGTGCGCCGATGCCGCGTACCACGTCGCATTCGGTGTGGCCGAGCGCGACTGTGCCGCCAACGGGCGCCGGCGCGACCGTCGACGCGTTGGCATCCGCCGGCCCGGGAGGCGGCGTCATGCCTGGACAGGCCCCATCGGCGCTGACCAGATCCTCGGCCCCAACCGGCTTGTCAGGCGTCAACGGTGGCGACTCAATCGAGATGCTCTTGATGAACAGGCGGCCCGGCCTCTGAAACCATTCGGCGTCCTTCGACAGCAGATCGGTCCCGCCCGAGCAGCCGGCGACCAACGGTGCTGCGGTAGCCAACGCAATTATGAGCGAGCTGGGAAGCTTTTGATGTCGCACGATAAACTATTTTCCCCGCGTGAAGGACCAGCCCTAAACGATTGTCCCAACATCACTTTGCGGCACGAAGGTGGCCGAAGCCAGCATTGCCCCGAAAGTGAAAATTATCGTTAATTGCGGTTGACCGCTAATTCCGCCGCTGCCACCGGCCCCGCTCGTCGGCCTGCCAATAGGTGACATCAAATCCCCGCGCCTTGCAATCCGTCCAGGCGCTGCGGGCTGTGACGAGTGCGTCCGGATCGTCGCCGTTGAACAGCAGCACCATGCGCTCATAGCCCTGCGCGTCCTGCGGCAGTGCGGCGCTGTCGATCAGGAAGCGGACATTGGCGCCGTTGGGATTGGCTTCCTCGACCGCCAGCACGATCGGCTGATCGGCAGCGTCGCTCACCCGCCATGTCGCGTGCGGCAGGAAGGAATCGTCGCGATAGGTCCACAGATGCGCATCCAGCGCATCCGCTCGCTCTGGCGAAGTCGACTGCACCACGACGCGCCAGCCGCGCTCGAGCGATTTCTCGAGAAGCGGCGGCAACACGTTCTCCACCGTCATGTTTTGCAGATGGTAGAACAGCACTTCGGTCATTTGCGCTCATAGTGGTCGGCGACCAGCCGGTCGAGCAGGCGGACGCCATAGCCGGAGCCCCAGCTCTGGTTGATGTCGGTCTTCGGCGCGCCCATCGCGGTGCCGGCGATGTCGAGATGCGCCCAGGGTGTGCCGTCGACGAAGCGCTGTAGAAACTGCGCCGCAGTGATCGAGCCGCCGTGACGGCCACCGGTGTTCTTCATGTCGGCGAACTGGGAATCGATCAGCTTGTCGTATTCAGGGCCGAGCGGCATGCGCCAGACCTTTTCCCCGCTCTCGATGCCGGCGGCGAGCAGCCGGTCGGCAAGCTCGTCATTGTTGGAGAACATGCCGGCATGCTCGGTGCCGAGCGCGACCATGATCGCCCCGGTCAGCGTCGCCAAGTCCACCATGAATTTCGGCTTCGCCTTCTTCGCGACATACCAGAGCACGTCGGCCAGCACCAGGCGGCCTTCCGCGTCGGTGTTGATGATCTCGATGGTCTGGCCCGACATCGAGGTGACGATGTCGCCCGGCCGCTGCGCATTGCCGTCGGGCATGTTCTCGACGAGGCCGATCGCACCAACCACGTTGACCTTCGCTTTACGGGCCGCGAGCGCGTGCATCAGGCCGACGACGCAGGCCGCGCCGCCCATATCGCCCTTCATGTCCTCCATGCTGCCGGCCGGCTTGATCGAAATGCCGCCGGTGTCGAAGCAGACGCCCTTGCCGACGAAGGCGACCGGTGCCTCGCCTTTCCTGCCGCCGTCCCAGCGCATAATCACGGTGCGGCTCGGCCGGGCCGAGCCCTGGCCGACGCCGAGCAGCGCGCCCATGCCGAGCTTCTGCATCGCCTTGACATCGAGCACCTCGACCTTGACGCCGAGCTTGCGGAGCTGACTGGCCCGGCGCGCGAACTCCTCGGGGAAAAGTACGTTCGGCGGCTCGTTGACGAGGTCGCGCGCGATGATCACGCCGTCGACGACCGCGCCGGCCGAGGCAAACGCCTTCTTGGCGGCGGCAGCATCGCCAACCGCAAGCGAGACGTCGGCGCGCGAGCTACCCTCCTCGCCGTCCTTCTTCTTCGTCTTGTAGCGGTCGAACTTGTAGGCGCGCAGCCGCAGGCCCGAGGCGATCGCGACCGCCTGCTCGCTCGTCATGGCGCGATCGGGCAGTTCCGCCATGATGGTCATGGTGGCGGTTCCCGCGGGAAGCTTGCTCGCCGCCACGCCACCGAATTTGTGGAAGTCGTTCGCCTTCAGGCCGGTCGCCTTGCCGACGCCGATCACCACCAGACGGGTGGCCTTCACCCCTTCGGGCGCGAGGACGTCCAGCGTGGCCCCGCTTTTACCTTTGAAGGCGGCGGCGGAGGCCGCCCGCTTCACGAGTTCGGTGGCCCGGCCCAGGGCCTTGGCGGTCGCCGGACCGACCTTCAGACTGTCGTCGCAGAACACGACCATGATGCCACGGGGGGCGGCAGATAACGGGACGAAGCCGACCTTGATGGCATCGGACATGGGTAACTCCTCCAAAACATAGGGCTTTTTGCCACTCGGCGGTCCCGGCCACGGGCCGGAGCTGAACGGCGATTCACTGAGCCTTCCGCACTATGGGCCACCGGCCCCGCAGATGCCAAGCTCCCCGCGTGGCCGTCAGGCCACAACGCGTGAAATATTAACCATATATTGAAGGTGCCATGGGGCAGCCATTTTGTTGACGGATCAAAGGGATGGTGGTGAGAAGGTGAGCCGGCGGACGAAGTGGCGGAACGACCTTGGGGATCCCTTCGGGGATGGGTCGGAAAGCCAGTATTATCCGGTGACGACGTTGGGGCTTGAGGGGATTCGTGCGGTAGCGCATGGGGTCGATTGATAGGTATATTTTCCGCACGACGCTGGCGTCGTTTGCGCTGGTCCTGGTCAGCCTGACCGGCGTGATCTGGATTACGCAGGCGTTGCGCGGCATCGACCTGATGACGAGCCAGGGCCAGACCATCCTGACCTTCCTCGGCATCACCAGCCTCGTCGTGCCCGCGCTGGTCCTGATCATCTCGCCGATCGCCCTGATGATCGCGATCTCGCATACGCTGAACAAGCTCGCGACCGATTCCGAGATCATCGTGATGAATGCCGCCGGCTTCTCCCCGTTCCGGCTGTTCTATCCGTTCTTCTACGCCACCTGCGTGGTGGCGCTGCTGGTCGCCTTCATCGCGGCCTATCTCGCCCCCGACGGCATGCGCCGGATCAAGCAGTGGGACGCCGAGATCACGGCGGACGTGCTCACCAACATCCTCCAGCCCGGCCGCTTCGCCCAGCTCGACAAGAACCTCACGATCCGGATCCGCGAACGCCAGCCCGGCGGCATCCTGGCCGGCATCTTCATCGACGACCGCCGCGATCCGAACGAGCGCGTCTCGATCGTCGCCGAGCATGGCGAGGTCGTGAAGAACGACAACGGATCGTTCCTGGTGCTGAAGGACGGCAACCTCCAGCGTTTCGAGACCGGCAAGCGCGATCCAGCGCTGGTGGCGTTCGGCCGCTACGGCTTCGACATGTCGAAATTCGGTAACCAGGGCCATGACGTCACCCTCGGCATTCGCGAGCGCTATCTCTGGGAGCTGTTCTCGCCGTCCGAGGACGATCCCGTCTACAAGGCGGTCCCCGGCCAGTTCCGCTCCGAGCTGCATGATCGCATCATGGCGCCGCTCTATCCGTTCGCCTTCGCGGCGCTGACTTTCGCCTTCCTCGGCGCGCCACGCACCACACGCCAGAGCCGCAACTTCTCGATCGGCGGCTCTGTGATCGCGGTGTTCGGCCTGCGCATGGCGGGATTTGCCTGCTCGGTGATGGCGGTGAAGTCGCCGGCCGCGGCACTGATCCAATATACGATGCTTGCGGCCGCAATCGGCGCCGGCATCTGGCTGATCGTCGGCGGCATCGTGATCGAGCCGCCACCCCGCCTCATGGAGGCTATCAACAGATCGAACGCGCGGATCGCGCGGCTGTTCGGACGCCCGGCCACCGCATGAGCATGCTCACAAACACACTCGGGCGCTATTTCGCCGGACGCTTCGTTGTCGCGGCGCTCGGCGTGTTCGCGGGCATTTTCCTGCTGCTGGTACTGGTCGACTACATCGAGATGGTGCGCAAGACCTCGGGGCTGGCATCCGCCTCCGCGATCATGGTGGCCGAGACTTCGCTGTTCCGGGTGCCGCAGCTCCTGGAGAAGCTGACGCCGTTCTGCATGCTGATCGGCGCCATGACCTGCTATCTCGCCCTCTCCCGCCGGCTCGAGCTCGTGGTCGCGCGCGCCGCCGGCATCTCCGCATGGCAGTTCATCTCGCCTGCGCTCGGGAGCGCCCTCCTGATCGGCGTGATCGCGACCGCCGCCTACAATCCGATTTCGGCCAATCTGCGCGAGCTGTCCAAGCGCATGGAGGCCGAGCTATTCGGCTCGGCGCCCGGCGGCGGCATCCAGGACGCCTCCGGCTTCTGGCTCAATCAGGTCACCAATGACGGCCAAGTCATCATCAATGCAGCGCGCAGCGAGCAGCAGGGCGTCCGGCTGACCGGGCTGACGCTGTTCCGATTCGATACGGACTGGCATTTCAAGGAGCGGATCGAGGCGCGCGAAGCGACGCTCGAGGCGGGCCACTGGCTGTTCAAAACCGTCCGCCGCTTCTCGCTGGACGCGCCACCGATCGACCAGGCCAGCCTGGAGATTCCGACGACGCTGACCGAGGCGCAGGTCCGCAACAGCTTTTCCACACCGGAAACTGTGTCTTTTTGGCAACTACCGAGCTACATCCGCTCCTCCGAAAGCTCGGGCTTCGCGACAGCCGGCTATCGACTCCAGTATCACAAGCTTCTGGCACAGCCGTTTTTGCTTGCAGCCATGGTGATGCTCGCGGCCTCGGTGTCGTTGCGCTTCTTCCGGATGGGCGGCGTGCAGAAGATGGTTTTGAGTGGCGTGGGCGCAGGCTTTCTGCTCTACGTTCTGTCGAAAGTGACTGAAGACTTGAGCAAGGCTGAGTTGATGCATCCGATCGCTGCGGCGTGGTTGCCCGCGGTGGTGGGCGGCCTCACCGGCTTTTTAGCCTTGCTCTATCAGGAGGACGGATAGTGACGACCGTCCGCCAAGGACCCGTGTCTCGTTTGGCGCGGCGCATCGTGGTGCGCGCGAACGGGTGCGGCTTGCCTATCCGCAGGCTCCTGCTTGCTGTCTCCGCCGTGGCATCGCTCGGCGGCCTGATGGACGTTGCCGCGGTAACCCCGGCCTCGGCCCAGAGCTTCACCTACAATCCGCTGCCGCCGCGTCCGAAGCCGCCGAAGGTCGCCAACGACAACCAGATGCTGGTTCAGGCAACCGAGGTCGACTACGACTACAACAATTCGCGCGTCTCCGCGGTCGGTAACGTCCAGCTGTTCTACAACGGCACCAGCGTCGAGGCCGACAGGGTCGTCTACGACCAGAAGACCAAGCGGCTCCATGCCGAAGGCAACATCCGCATGACGGATGCTGACGGCAAGATCACCTATGCCGAGATCATGGATCTGTCCGACGACTACCGCGATGGTTTCGTCGATTCGCTGCGCGTGGACACCGCCGACCAGACCCGCATGGCCGCGAGCCGCGCCGACCGCTCCAGCGGCAACTACACGGTGTTCGAGAACGGCGTCTACACGGCCTGCGCGCCGTGCAAAGACGATCCGAAGAAGCCGCCATTGTGGCAGGTCAAGGGTGCGCGCATCATCCACGACCAGCAGGAGAAGATGCTGTACTTCGAGACGGCACAGCTCGAATTCTTCGGCGTACCACTCGCCTACATGCCCTATTTCTCGACGCCCGACCCGACGGTGAAGCGCAAGACCGGCTTCCTGATGCCGGGCTTCACGTCCTACACATCGTTCGGCTACGGCGTCGAAGTCCCGTTCTACTGGGCGATTGCGCCGGATATGGACATGACCTTCAGCCCGCGCATCACGTCCAAGCAGGGCGTGCTGTTCCAGGCCGAGTTCCGCCAGCGCCTGATGGACGGCGCCTACCAGATCCGCGTCTACGGCATCGACCAGCTCGATCCGGGCGCGCTCGCCGGTCTACCCGGCGATCGCCAGTTCCGCGGCGCCGTCGACACCAAGGGTCAGTTCGCTCTGAACGACAAATGGGTCTGGGGCTGGGACGGCGTCCTGATGTCCGACTACTACTTCTTCTCGGATTACCGTCTGTCCGCGTACCGCGATCCGCTCGGTTCTTTCCTGACCCTGCCGACCGATGCGCTCTCGCAGCTCTATCTGACCGGCGTCGGCAATCGCAGCTTCTTCGACGCGCGCACGATGTACTGGCTGAGCTTCTCGGGCAACCAGAACCAGGTGCCGGTCGTCTACCCCGTGATCGACTACTCGAACGTGCTCAACTATCCGGTCTTCGGCGGCGAGTTCAGCTACAGGACCAACTTCACGAACCTGTCGCGTGACACCGCGGTGTTCGATCCGATCACGACGCTCGCCAACACCACCGGCCTGTGCACGACGGCCTCCGCCGATCCGCTCGCGCGCACGCCGTCGCAGTGCCTGTTGCGCGGCTTCCCCGGCACCTACACCCGCCTGACCGCTGAAGCGCAGTGGCGTAAATCCTTCACCGATCCGTTCGGTGAGATCTGGACGCCGTTCGCCAGCGTCCGCGCCGACGCGATCAATTCCTCGGTCTCGAACCAGCCCGGCGTGTCGAACTTCCTGCCGGTCGGTGACACCCAGGCGCTGCGCCTGATGCCGACCGTTGGTCTGGAGTACCGCTATCCCTTCATCAACGTTCAGCCCTGGGGCTCGACCACCATCGAGCCGATCGCGCAGGTCATCATCCGCCCGAACGAGACCTATGCCGGCAAGCTTCCCAACGAGGACGCGCAGAGCTTGGTGTTCGACACCTCGAACCTGTTCAGCGTCGACAAGTTCTCCGGCTACGACCGCGTCGAGGGCGGCGGCCGCGCCAATGTCGGCGTGCAGGCCACCACGCAGTTCGACAAGGGCGGCGCCGTCAAGGTGCTATTCGGTCAGTCCTACCAGCTGTTCGGCTTGAACTCCTACACGGTCCAGGACTCCATCAATACCGGTCTCGATTCCGGCCTCGACAAGCCGGCGTCCGACTACGTTGCGAGCGCCAGCTATTCGCCCAACAGCACCTATACGTTCAGCGTCCGCTCCCGCATGGACGAGCAGACCTGGAACGTCCAGCGCTTCGAGGCGGAAGGCCGCGCCAATTTCAATCGCTGGTCGGTCAGCATGATGTACGGCAATTATGCTGCGCAGCCGGAGCTCGGCTATCTGACGCGCCGCGAGGGCATCCTGACCTCCGGCTCGCTGAAGGTCGCGGCCAACTGGGTGGTGACGGGCTCTGCGCGCTGGGATCTTGAGGCCAACAAGATCAACCAGTATGTGCTCGGTGCCGGCTATGTCGACGATTGCTTCGTGCTGGCGGCGAACTATGTAACTTCTTACAGCTATGCCGCGGGCACGACGCCGCCCGTGCTGAGCCACGCGTTCATGTTCCAGATCGGTCTGCGCACGCTGGCGACCTCGAGCGGAACCAGCAGTTCCGCCGGCTACCAGTGACCGTCTGAAGTGCCGACGGCGTGTTTCCGATCGCAGGCTCATCCCGGCTGACATCCGAGCGACAACCATGACGACCCTAGTACCTGTCTTCCGCCTCCTCCTCGCCCTCGGCGCCGGACTGGTCCTGACCAGCCTGCCCTCACCGTCGCGTGCTCAGAACATCGTCGTCATGGTCAACGGCGATCCGATCACCGATTTCGACATCGAGCAGCGCACCAAGCTCGACCAGCTGACGACGCAGAAGACCCCGAGCCGGCAGCAAGTCATCAACGATCTGATCGACGACAAAGTGAAGCTCAAGGAAGGCAAGAAGTACGGCGTCGATCCCGGCGTCTCTGACATCAACCAGTCCTACGAGGGCATGGCGCAGCGGATGCGCATCTCGCCGGAGCAGCTCACCAAGTCGCTCGAGGTCAAGGGCGTCCGCGCCGAAACCCTCAAGGGCCGCATGAAGGCCGAGATGGTATGGACCAGCCTCGTGCGCGGCCGCTTCAAGGAAAAGCTGATGGTCGGCGAGCGTGACGTCGCGATGGCCGTACAGGCCCAGAACGGCGACAAGCTCCAGATCGAGGGCACCGAATACAAGATGCAGCCGATCGTGCTGATCGTCCCGCGCGGCTCGTCCCAGGCGTTCCTGGAGACGCGGCACAAGGAGGCCGAGAGCTATCGTTCACGCGTCGGGAGCTGCGAGGAGGCCAATTCGCTGTTCCGCTCGACGCCGAATGCGACGATCCGCGAGACCGTCACCAAGACGACCGCGGACCTGCCCGAGGCGCTCCGCAAGGTGCTCGACGATACGCCGATCGGCCACCTGACCGCGCCCGAGGTGACCAAGCAGGGCATCGAAATGGTCGTGCTGTGCTCGCGCAAGCCGACCACGATCGACACGCCGAAGAAGCGCGAGATCCGCGAGAAGATGTACTCCGAAAAGTACGAGAAGACCCAGAAGGCCTATCTCGATGAGCTCCGCAAGGCGGCGATGATCGAATATCGCAACCGCTGATGGCCAGGTCTTCCATAGAGCCTTCCGCAAAGCCCCTCGCCCTGACCCTGGGAGAGCCCGCCGGCATCGGCCCCGACATCGCCATCGCGGCCTGGCTCAGGCGCCGCGAACTGAACTTGCCAGCCTTCTATCTGCTCGGCGACGAGGCATTGATCGCGCGACGCGCCAGGTCGCTCGGCGCCGACTTGAGGATCGCCTCGGTGAGCGCCGGCGAGGCCGAAGCCGCCTTCGCCGACGCCCTGCCCGTGGTCGCAACCGGCGAGCGGGCGACGGCCGAGCCCGGCAAGCCCGACGCATCGAGCGCACCGGCCACGCTCGCTTCGATCCGGCAGGCGGTCGCCGACGTCCGCGAGGGCCGCGCCGGCGCCGTCGTCACCAACCCGATCGCCAAGAGCGTGCTCTACCGCGCCGGCTTCCGCCATCCCGGCCATACCGAATTCCTCGCCGAGCTCGCCGAAGAGGGGGGCCGGGCGCCTCAGCCGGTGATGATGCTGTGGTCACCGCGGCTCGCGGTGGTGCCCGTGACCATCCACGTCTCGCTGCGCGATGCGCTGTCCCAGCTCACGAGCGAGCTGATCGTCTCGACCGTGCGCATCGTCGCAACCGAGCTGAAATCCCGTTTCGGCATTGCGCGGCCGCGCATCGCGGTCTCCGGCCTCAATCCGCACGCCGGCGAGGACGGCTCGCTCGGCCACGAGGAGCAGACCATCATCGCGCCCGCGCTCAAGACGTTGCGTAATGATGGCATCGATACCAGGGGCCCGCTGCCCGCCGACACCATGTTCCACGAGGCTGCGCGAAACAACTATGACTGCGCGGTCTGCATGTATCACGATCAGGCGCTGATCCCGATCAAGACGGTCGCCTTCGACGACGCCGTCAACGTCACGCTCGGCCTGCCCTTCATCCGCACCTCGCCCGATCACGGCACGGCCTTCGACATCGCCGGCACCGGCAAGGCCAATCCCGCAAGCCTGATCGCTGCCCTAAAACTTGCGAGCCGTATGGCGGCTGCGAAAATCCGATGAGCGCGATCGACGACCTCCCGCCGCTTCGAGAGGTCATTCGCCAGCACGCTTTGTCGGCCCGCAAATCGCTCGGCCAGAATTTCCTGCTCGACCTCAATCTCACCGCGCGCATCGCGCGCGCGGCAGCTCCGCTCGACGATTCCACCATCGTCGAGATCGGCCCGGGCCCGGGCGGCCTGACGCGCGCCCTGCTCGCGCTCGGCGCCAAACGCGTCATCGCGATCGAACATGACGAGCGCGCGATTCCAGCCTTGCAGGATATCTCCGCGCGCTATCCCGGCCGGCTCGAGATCGTTCACGGCGACGCCATGGCCTTCGACCCGCGTCCGCTGCTCGACGGCCAAAAGGCAAAGATCGTCGCCAATCTGCCCTACAACATCGCGACCCAGCTCCTGATCGGCTGGCTCACCGCCGAGCCGTGGCCGCCCTGGTACGACATGATGGTGCTGATGTTTCAGCGCGAGGTCGGCGAGCGCATCGTTGCGCGCGAGGACGAGGAGGCCTATGGCCGTCTCGGCGTGCTCGCCAACTGGCGCGCGGAAACCAAAATCCTGTTCGACATTTCGCCGTCCGCCTTCGTGCCGCCGCCGAAGGTCACCTCCTCCGTCGTGCGCCTGGTGCCGCGCGCAGAGCCTCTCCCCTGCGATCGCAAGCTGCTCGAACAGATCGCAGCCGCCGCCTTCGGCCAGCGCCGCAAGATGCTGCGCCAGAGCCTGAAATCGCTCGGCGCCGATCCCGCGCGGCTCGCGGATGCTGCCGGCGTCGACCCGACGCGGCGTGCCGAGACCATTCCCATCGCCGGCTTTGTTGCCATGGCACGTGAATTGGCGGATATACGCAGCAAAGCGTGATACCGGAAATTTCGGAGGAAAGAATTATGGCGTTGATGCGCAGGCAGTCCCTGGTCAAGTTCGATGCGCCCTTGTGCGAGACCATCGTCGACACGCCGAAGCCGCAAGGCCGTGAAGTGCTGGTGCGCATCGAGCGCTGCGGCCTCTGCCATTCCGATCTGCACATCCAGGATGGCTATGCCGATCTCGGCGGCGGTAAGAAGCTCGACACCACGCGCGGCATGACGCTGCCCTTCACGCTCGGCCACGAGATCGCCGGCGTCGTCGACGAAGTCGGCCCCGACGTGCCGGCCGGCCTTGTCGGTTCGAAGAAGGCGGTGTTTCCGTGGATCGGCTGCGGCCAGTGCCGCGACTGCGCCAATGGTGATGAGAACCTCTGCGCCAGGCAGCGCTTCCTCGGCGTCTCCATCGACGGCGGCTTCGCCACCCACGTCCTGGTGCCGGACGCGAAATACATGCTCGACTACGATCCCCTGCCCGTCAACCAGGCCGCCACCCTGATGTGCTCCGGCGTGACCGCCTATGGCGCGCTAAAGCGCCTGGTCGACCGTCCGCGCCAGCGCAACCTCCTGCTGATCGGCCTTGGCGGCGTCGGCATGATGGGCCTGTCGTTCGCGCAGGCGATGTTCAAGCAGCCGATCACGGTCGCCGATCTGAGCCCGGCCGCGCGCGAGACCGCGCTGAAGAACGGGGCGGCGGTCGCCTACGATCCGGCCGAGCCCGACGTGATCAAGCGCATCCTGAAGGAGACCGAAGGCGGCTTTGACGAGGTCGTCGATTTCGCCGGCAACGAGAAGTCGATGGCGTTCGCGGTGGCCGTCGCCGCGCGCGGCGGCAAGGTCGTGGTCTCCGGCCTGATGGGCGGCCAGTTCACGCTGCCGATGGTGCAATGGGTCTACAAGCGCCTGACCGTCGAGGGCTTCATGGTCGGCACGCTCGCGGAAGGCCACGAGCTGATGGCGCTTGCCCGCGCCGGCAAGATCAAGCCGACGCCGATGCGCGAAGAGCCGATGGGCGACGTCCAGAAATGGATCGACGAGCTGCGCGCCGGCAAGGTCGTCGGCCGCATCGTGCTGAAGAACTGAGCCCCGTGAAGCGGCGGCGAGGCATGTGCCTTGCCGCCGCGCTGAATAACGCACACCCCGCGCGTTCGTTCGGCGGTATCACCCCGCGCGGAACGCCTTCGGCTGCGCCGCGTTGGCAGCGCATGTCCATTCGCTGCACTGTCGAAAACGCATTCTTCATCGCCTGGAGCTTCCTGGAGCAGAGCGGCGAGCTCGGCCCTCCGGACGAGAGCGCGAACGTCATTCTCGACGCGATCGAGGCGCAGCTCAGGACCGGCGAACGCCGGCAGTTGAAACTCGCCAACACAGCGATCCATGCCTACCGGACACACGCTGCGAAGAGCCGATCCTCGCACGACTGCGAAGCACGTTTCGGTTGACAGGCATCACCGGTGCCCTCGGGCCCGCCGACGCCAATTTTTCAACGCCCGCAATCGCCTTGTGTGCACTTTGGAACCGTCGGTTCCGTTGCAGAAACGTAGGTTTGAGCCGGTGCCGATTCCCGGCCAGCCGAGAGAATGAAATGTGACCGATCGGCCCCAGAACGACCTCCTTCAGCAGCTCAGCCATCAAGACTTCGACCTGCTCGCGCCTCACCTCCAGTTGATCGACCTCGAGGCGAGCCACATTCTGCATCACGCCGGCGACGACGTGGCAGTCGTTCATTTTCCCTGCGGCCCCACGCTCGTGTCGTTCGCCGTACCGGTCGAGGATGACCGTGAGGTCGAAAGCCTGCTGATCGGCCGTGACGGTGCGGTGGGCATTGCCGGCGGCCGCACTCCCTCGCTCGCCTATTCGCACATCGTCGTAAAGCTCGGCGGCACGCTCGTCCGGCTGCCACTGCGCGCGCTCGAGCAGGCGCAGCAGAGGTCGGCTACGCTCCAGCATGTCTTTTCGCGCTATGCGGACTGCCAGTTCGCGCAGCTGCTCCAGACCGCGGCCTGCAATGCCGCGCATTCGATCGAGCAGCGCGCCGCCAAGTGGATCATCTCGGCGCAGGAACATATCGGCGGCGCCGAGATCCCCCTGACCCACGAGCAGCTTGCAGGCATGCTCGGCGTGTCCCGCAGCTATGCCAGCCGCGTCATCCAGATGTTCAAGGCGCGGCGCATCCTCGCGACCCGCCGCGGTGCCATCCTGATCGTCGATGCGCTGGCGCTCGAAGCCAGGGCCTGCTCCTGCAACGATTGGGTTAAGAAGCATTTTGGCGAAGTGCTGCATCGCGCCCGCGCCCATTGAGGCGCGGATCATCGTTGCCGATGCAACCGCGCCACCGCCGGTCGGCTCAACAACATAAGAACCAAGGATGCGTCTGGCTAATGAGTCAATTTATAGCAGTGGCCGCCGCCCCTGTGCTTCACACGCGCACGACAGGCATCCAGCGTCGAAAACGAGCAGTCGGGTTGCCCCGAGGCCTTCGACCCTCTCAACTGCGCACAGAACGAGGCAGCATCGGCGGATCCTTGCGGATAGAGAACGAAGCCGATTGAGAGCAGCGTCATCGCAGAGATGAGCCATAGTTTCGAACGCGCCATATGAATTCCTCCCGTGAGGCTTTCCCCCCGATTCAGGACCGCTCGCGCGCACAATCTTTTCTGGTTTGAAAGTCGTATTCTGGAAAAACGCGAGCGCAGAGTTTCAAAAAACTCCCATTCAGAAGCTGTTCGCGAACTTTTGCCTAGTTTCTGATAGCGGCGGAATAGCGGTCATTCGCCCGCCCCGTCAGGTTCCCGTCCGAGTCATATCGCGACCGTCAATCACGATCGAGCTCGTTGGCGACGAAGCACGTGCACACAGCCGCATGAGACAACGCCGCTTACTCAATTGCACGGATACGAAAGACATCTCCGAGTTGTGAACACACTACCTCAATTAGCCAGCTGGAGGCGTTTTGCTCTGTGATAAAAGACGCCGCGCGCAACACGTGCGCGTGATCGGGGCAGAGCTTCACGTCCGTACGGGAGTATTCAATGTCAGATCTCGTCGCAATTGTTTATCCAAGCGAAGCCAAAGCAGAAGAAGTTCGGCAGAAAATACTCAAGCTCCAAAAGGAGTATTTGATCACGATCAACGATGCCGTGATCGCAGTCAAAACCGAAGACCATGTCAGGCTCAACCAGCTCGTGAATACGACGATGATGGGCGCCGCAAGCGGAAGTTTCTGGGGACTGCTGTTCGGATTAGTGTTCCTTAATCCTCTCATCGGCGTAGCTCTCGGCACCGGCGCCGGCGCGCTGGGTGGCGCGCTGACCGATTTCGGAATCAACGATCAGTTCATGAAGGAACTCGCTTCGAAGGTGAAATCCGGAGATGCGGTTCTGTTCCTGCTGATCCAGAGCATGACTGCCGACAAGGTTCTCAATGAAATCAAGGATGCGGGAGGGACTGTTCTCAAGACCTCGCTAGACGAGCAGAAGGAACAGCAGTTGCGCGATACCCTCGCAGCCGCAAGTCAGCCCAAGGCCGCCTGATCGCGGCTGCATAAAGCGCGATGAGATCGGGATGAATCGTCATCGCGCCATCTAAGCGTTGAGCAGGGCGGTGAGCCCTCTGGGTCCACCGCCGGTGGTCACTCCGCCTCATCAGCAAACATTCACGGGGACGACGCGCCAATCCCAACCTGTCCAGACCCGACGCCATCTCGTGCAACCGCCATAGGAAGCATAGCTCCAGCCCGGAGCACCCCAGCTGGGTCCCCCGCCCCAACCGGATCCCCAGCCGGTTCCCCAGCCGGTTCCCCAAGCGGCCGCACTGGCGAGCCCGAGGCCAACTCCGACACCCACGGCTGGTGCGCGCCAACCCCAGCCTCCCCCCCGCCAACCGGCACCACGCCAACCGGCGGCACGCCAACCTCCGCCACGCCAACCGCCGCCGTGCCATCCTCCGCCGTGCCATCCTCCGCCATGAAAGCCACGTGCTGAAGCTGCACCCGGCGTGAGGGCAAGGACCGTTGCAACGCTGAGCGCGAAAAGGGCCTTCTTGACCATGAAAACCTCCTTAGGTTGAGCCGTAGTGCGACCTAACGCGTCGTCGTCTCGTTTGTTGCAGTCCACGCAGAAGTTCCTAAAGCCGAGGCTCTTGCAGGCGCTATCGCTGTCACATCACCGGTATGGCCTTTGGGTGGATCGGCTCATGAGGATGCAGCGAGAGTTTGCCGCCAGAAGGCTCGCCATCATCGCTCGGCCGCTCGGGAACCTCATCTGCGGAGCCCACAATAGCGTCACGAAAATGCCTGATTTCGCGGCGGAACGATCGCGGTGCGGGCCCGATTCAAGCCACATCGTCTCCGGATTTGCGGCTCATTGCCACCCAAGTCTTTGATGACAAAGGGCGGGTAAGCGTCGCGACATGCGTAACCGGGAGACCAGGATGGGCAACCGAACCGCGAAGTTCATATGTGCGCTTGTTGGCAGCGTCATTGCTGGCGCACCACTGGCGGCAGTGTCGCAGAGTGCGCCGACGACAACGAGCACCACAGATGCCGCCAGCGACTGTCTCGCCTCGCCAAAGGGGGTCGCGCCGCAGGGACAGCACTGGTACTACCGGCTTGAGCGCGGGACCAAGCGGCAATGCTGGTATCTGCGCGCCGGAGGCACCAAGGATAGCGCAAGGGCAGTGCACACCGCGCAAGCTGGGGCCGACACGCCAACGGCAGATTCAGCAGCGCCACAGCAGCACTCGGTGCAGAACGCACGTGCTCAATATCTGACGCCACAGGGCGCCGCCCCCCCGAATTCACCGACTGCGCCGGCGCGGGCCGCAGCGACGACATCGGCCCCGACGCAACAACCTGCAAGCACGATCGCTGACAGCGACGCGCAACAGCCTGCCGTCGCCACGCGCTGGCCGGACGTCTCCACCACCGAGGTTTCGCCCGCACCGCAGCCAGCGCCCGCTCCTCTCGCCGCGGCGCAGGCGAGCACGAAGTCGTCGAAATCCCCAGCCCCGGTGGCGCTCGCCGCCGCAGACAGCACTGACAAACCGACCGGCTCGCTCCAGATGTTGCTCCTCGTCGTCGGCGGCGCGCTCGCGCTCGCCGGTGTGCTCGCCAGCATCATCTACCGCTTCGCCGGCGCTCGGGTCCGCGCGCGGGCAGGCGATCACCGCCGCGTCAAGTGGGACGATCGGGAAGCGCAGGAACACGATGACACCCGCGCGCCGTGGCTCAAATCGGAGCTTGCCTCCGCGCCGCGCGCGCAGCAGCCGGGTCCGATCGATTTCGATGCCGCGCGTCCTCAGTCCGCGCGACTCGCCACATTCACCAAGGCGATCGGCAGGATCGCAGCACAATCCGCTTCCACTCGCATCAAAGCAGCAGGGCCCGTCGAAGCCGAGACCGCGGTATTCAACGGAGAATTCGAGATCGAGGCAGCAGCTCCTCGTCTCGCGGCCAGCGACGCTCAGAAAGAAGAGCCGACCAAGCGCGACAAGGACGTACACGCGGATGAGGACATACACGTGGACGACACTGTCGATATCGACGTGATCACGGCGATGCTGGAACGGCTGGCGCAGGAAGGGCCGCGGCTGTCGCCGCCTAGCCCTGCAGCGGACCCTGCAGGCCGCGCACGAATCCGACGAGGCCAATCCGCCGCTCGCGCTTGAGGCGCTCGGCCTTCAGGATCGACTGCACCTCGGCGAAGGCTTCGTCGACGTCGTGGTTGATGACGATGTAGTCGTACTCGGCCCAGTGGCTCATCTCGTGGCTGGCGCGGCTCATGCGCTTGCGGATCACCTCGTCGGAATCCTGCGCGCGTGAATGCAGGCGCTTCTCTAGATCTGCGGCCGAGGGCGGCAGAATGAAAACGCTGACGACGTCGGCGCGCGCTTTCTCGCGTAGCTGCTGCGTACCCTGCCAGTCGATGTCGAACAGCACATCCTGCCCCGCCGACAGCGCCGCCTCGACCGGACCGCGCGGCGTGCCGTAGCGGTTGTCGAACACGGTCGCCCATTCGAGCAGCTCATCACCCTTCACCATAGCTTCGAAGCGGGGTTTGTCGACGAACAAATAGTCCCGGCCGTCGACCTCGCCGGGGCGCATCGCGCGCGTCGTCGCAGACACCGACATCCTCAAGCCGGGCACCCGATCGATCAACAAACGCGATAGCGTCGTCTTGCCCGCGCCCGACGGCGAGGACAGCACGAACATCAATCCGCGCCGCTCGACACCGTCAGTTCCGTGACCGCCCCTCGTCATCGATCACTCCAGATTCTGAACTTGCTCGCGGAACTGCTCGACCACGTTCTTCATGGCGAGTCCCGTATTGGTGAGCTCGATGTCGTTCGACTTCGAGCAGCAGGTGTTGACCTCGCGGTGAAACTCCTGCGCAAGGAAGTCGAGCTTGCGGCCGATCGGGCCGCCCTTGCCGATCAGCTCGCGCGCCTGGGCGACGTGGGAGGCGATGCGGTCGAGCTCCTCGCGGATGTCGGCCCTGGTCGCAATCAGGATCGCCTCCTGCATCAGGCGGTCGGAATCGAAACGGTCGGACGTGTCGAGCAGCGCGGCGATCTGCTCGGCGAGCCTGGCCTTGATCGCCTCGGGCTTGCGGCCGGGCGCTGCCTCGGCCTTCTTCGAAAACTGCTCGATCTCGTCGACGCGCTGGGTCAGGATCTGCCCGAGCGAAGTCCCCTCGCGCTTGCGCATCTCGACGAGATCGGCGAGCGCCTTGTCGAAGGCTTCGGCGGCCGCGGCGCGCGCCGCCTTGTCCTCCTCCTCGTCGCCCTCGGGCTCGACGACTTCGACGACACCCTTGATGGCAAGGAGACCGTCGACGCTCGGCGCGACCGCGTCGACCTTGCCGCTGATCACGGCGGCGGCGTTCAGGACGGCGTTCAGCACGTCCTCGTTGACGCGAACCGTGGCGGCGGCGTTCGTGCGCTTGACGTTGAGGTTGGCGTAGACGGTGCCCCGCGACAGCACCTCGCTGGCGCGCTTCTTGGCGTGGGCCTCGAGCTCCTCAAAGCCCTGCGGCAGCCGCACGCGTAGATCAAAGCCCTTGGCGTTGACCGACTTCAATTCCCATTCGAACGTGTACGGCCCGCTTGCGCCGTGGCTTCGGGCAAAGCCGGTCATGGACGACAGCGCCATCGGGTGAGTTTCTCCAGAAAGACAAGATTCGCGAGGCCATCAAGGCACGCGAATCTTAAGACTATTTTGCAGGAAATTGGAATCCGCAAAGTCCCGCAGGCAGGTCTGCGCGCGGCCTAGCGCTGAACCACCGGCGGCGACGGCAGCACCGCACCCTGCCGTGCCGGTGCGGGATTGGCGGGGCGAGCTGGCGGCTTCTTCTGCTGGTTGGGGCGTGCCGGCGTAGTCGCGGTCGGCATGTCGGCGGCGCTGGGCGCAGCGGCCGCCGGCGGCTGCGCATCCTCGGCCGGCTCGACCGTGTCGTTCTGGATCTGCTTCTCCATCGCGCGGAGTTTTGCGACGTTCTTCTGGTGCGCGTCGTAGGTCTCGGTGAAGGCGTGCCCGCCGGTGCCGTCGGCGACGAAATAGAGGTCGCGGGTGCGGGCCGGATTGGCGGCGGCCTCGAGTGAGGCCCGACCCGGATTGGAAATCGGGCCCGGCGGCAGACCATCGATCACATAGGTGTTGTAGGGCGAAGGCTGCGTGATTTCGCTGCGCTTGATCGGACGGCCCAGCGTGCCTTTGCCGCCGACGAGGCCATAGATGATCGTGGGATCGGACTGGAGCTTGATCTTCTGCTTCAGGCGGTTGACGAACACGGCGGCGACACGGCTGCGCTCGTCCGGCTTGCCGGTTTCCTTTTCGACGATCGAGGCCAGCGTCACAAGCTGCTCGGGCGTCTTGACCGGAACCTCCTGGCTGCGGCGCTCCCAGATCTCGGCCAGCACGCGCTTGTGCGCCTGCTGCATGCGCTGGATCACCTGCTCGCGCGTGGTCCCGCGCGGGAACTTGTAGGTCTCGGGCAGCAGCGTGCCTTCGCGCGGCAACTCGCGGACGCTGCCGGTGAAGATGTCGTTGTCGGACAGCCGCGCCACGATCTGCTCGGAGGTCAGGCCTTCCGGAACAGTGACGGCATGCTGCACCACCTTGCCCTCGACGATGGTGGCAACGACGTCACGCAAGGAAGCGTTCTTCTGGAACGAATATTCGCCGGGCTTGAGGTCCGAACTCGCCTTCAGTGCAGCCACGCTGGCGATGAACACCCACGGATTGACGTCGGTCACGCCTTCCCGGTTCAGGATCTCGGCGATGTCGCGCTTGCCTGCGCGCTGGGGAATGTTGACGATCTTGTCTTCAGCGAGCGGCCCGGGTGCCTCCAGCACCTGGCGGCCGTAATAATAGACGGCGCCGGCGCCGATCATGGCGATCAGCACGAGGGTGATGATGGCATTGCCGATGATCACGAACGGGTTGCGTGCCCGGTCGGATCGCTTCGGCGGCGGCGGTACCTGCTCGGGCTCAAGCGCTGCCCGCGGACTCCGGGGCGAAATGGGCGGCCTTTCACTCATCGAAACAACCTGGATCCTGCCGGTTCAATCGCGGCCCCACAATCGCCTGCCGAGCCAAATGCACGCGCCCACTTCCATGACTATCGCCGAATACGGCAAAAAGGAGGATTCGTCGCAACCAAAAACTATTGAACCAGGCGCCGGAAGACTACCGACGCATTGGTACCGCCAAAACCAAAAGAATTCGACAACGCGACGTTGACCTCACGCTTCTTCGCGGCGTGCGGCACGAGATCGATCGCGGTCTCGACCGACGGATTGTCGAGGTTGATGGTCGGCGGCACGACGTTATCGCGAATCGCGAGAATGGCGAAGATCGCCTCGATCGCGCCGGCCGCGCCGAGGAGATGGCCGGTCGACGATTTGGTCGAGGACATCGCGACCCTGGAGGCGGCATTGCCGAGCAGGCGCTCCACCGCGCCGAGTTCGATCTCGTCGCCGAGCGGCGTCGAGGTGCCGTGCGCGTTGATGTAGTCGAGATCGGACGGCGCGAGGCCGGCGCGCTTGAGCGCCGCCGACATGCTGCGGAAGCCGCCATCACCGTCGGGCGACGGCGAGGTGATGTGATAGGCATCGCCGGAGAGGCCGTAGCCGATCACCTCGGCATAGATCTTCGCGCCGCGGCGCCTGGCGTGTTCGAGTTCCTCGAGCACCAGGACGCCGGCGCCCTCGCCCATCACGAAGCCGTCGCGATCCTTGTCGTAGGGACGCGAGGCCTTCTCCGGCGTCTCGTTGAAACCGGTAGAGAGCGCACGCGCGGCATTGAAGCCGGCAATGCCGATGCGGCTGATCGGCGATTCCGCGCCGCCGGCGACCATCACGTCGGCATCGCCGAGCGCGATCAGGCGGGCGGCGTCACCGACCGCATGTGCGCCGGTCGAGCAGGCCGTGACCACCGAATGGTTCGGCCCCTTCAGCCCGTGCGCGATCGAGACGTAGCCGGAAGCAAGGTTGATCAGGCGGCCCGGGATGAAGAACGGAGACACACGGCGCGGACCGCGCTCCTTCAGCAGGATCGCGGTGTCGGCGATGCCGTTGAGGCCGCCGATGCCGGATCCGATCATGGTGCCGGTCGCACACTTGTCCTCTTCGGTCTCGGGATGCCAGTTGGCATCGTCGAGCGCCTGGCCGGCCGCGGCCATGCCGAAGATGATGAAGTCGTCGACCTTGCGCTGGTCTTTGGGCTCCATCCATTTGTCGGGATTGAAGGTATCGTTCGTGCCGTCTCCGCGCACGACGGTGCAGGCGATCTTGGTCTGAAGATCGGAGACATCGAAGCTCTCGATCCTGCGCGCACCGCTTTCGCCGTTGAGGATGCGTTTCCAGGTCGGCTCGACGCCGCAGCCGAGTGGCGACACCATGCCAAGACCCGTGACGACAACCCGCCTCATATCCCAAAACTCCGCATCGAAAGAATCACGGCCAATAACAAGAAACCGGCTGACCGCCTGTAGGCGGCCCGTCCGGTTTCAATGTTGTCCCCGCGAAAATGAAAAGCCTTAGCTCTTCGCGTTCTTCTCGAGAAACTTCGTGGCGTCGCCGACGGTGAGAATCGTCTCCGCGGCATCGTCGGGAATCTCGCAACCGAATTCTTCTTCGAACGCCATCACCAGCTCGACGGTGTCCAGACTGTCGGCGCCGAGGTCGTCGATGAAGCTCGCAGCGTCGACAACCTTTTCGGGTTCAACACCAAGGTGTTCGACCACGATCTTCTTAACCCGCTCGCCAATGTCACTCATTGCATAACCTCGTGTTGTTCCCTGTAGACCCGACCCCCCGGGACGATACGAGCCGTCGTGGTCGTTGACTGCCTTCGCTTACGAACTTTGATTTGGCCCCATCCAAATCGACGCGAGCCCCGGCGAACGACGGCCAAGGCTCCGCATCGCCAATATACAGGGTTTCAAAAACCTGCAATGGCGTTCTTTGCCCATCCGTTGAAGGTCCGGTTATCATACTTCAATTGCCCTGACTACAAGCCTCATTTCGCTGTGGAAACGCCCGTTTGCCGCATCCCCGCACCGCCCATGTGGGCAGTGCGGGACGAAGCGTCAGATCATGGCCATGCCACCATTGACGTGGATGGTTTGCCCCGTGACATAGGCCGCTTCGTTCGAACTGAGGTAGACGGCGGCAGCCGCGATGTCCTCGGGCGTCCCCAGGCGGGCAGCCGGAACCTTGGTGAGAATCGTTTCGCGCTGCTTGTCGTTGAGTGCATCCGTCATCGGCGTCTTGATGAAGCCCGGCGCGATGCAGTTCGCGGTGACGCCGCGCTTGGCGTATTCGGCGCCGAGCGTCTTGATCATGCCGATCAATCCCGCCTTCGACGCAGTGTAATTGCCCTGGCCGGGATTGCCGGTGACGCCGACCACCGAGGTGATGGCGATGATGCGACCGAAACGCTTGCGCATCATCAATTTGGTGGCGGCGCGCGCCAAACGGAAGGTCGCCGTCAGGTTGACATTGATGACCTCCTCCCAGTCCTCGTCGCGAAGCTGGACGAAGAGGTTGTCGCGGGTGATGCCGGCATTGGCGATGAGGATATCGACCTGACCCATCGCAGCTTCCGCAGCGGGCACCAGCGCCTCGACCTCGTCGGCCTTGGAGAGATTGCAGGGCAGCACGTGGACGCGCTCACCGAGCTTGCCGGCCAGCTCATCCAGCACTTCCTTCCGCGTTCCCGAGATCGCGACGGTCGCGCCCTGCGCATGCAGCGCCTGCGCGATCGCGCCGCCGATGCCGCCGGTCGCGCCGGTAACGAGCGCCTTTTTGCCAGTCAGATCAAACATCGACAACTCCTTTAGGCCTGCTTCGCAGCGGCCAAAGCATCCTTGGCGGCGGCAATGTCGTTCGGTCCGCCGACCGCAACCCCGACGGCACCGTCCGCAATGCGCTTGACGAGGCCGGTCAGCACCTTGCCGGCACCGATCTCGAAGAAACGGGTGACGCCCTGCCCTGCCATATAGGCGACCGATTCGCGCCAGCGCACCGTTCCGGTGACCTGCTCGACCAGACGGCGGCGGATCTCGTCGGGATCGGTGATTGCGCTCGCCAGCACGTTCGACACCAGCGGCGCCGCCGGCGCCTTGATCGTGACCTTCGCCAGCGCCTCCGCCATGGCGTCGGCAGCCGGCTGCATCAGCTTGCAATGGAACGGCGCGGAAACCGGCAGCAGCATCGCGCGCTTGGCGCCCTTGCCCCTGGCGATCTCGACGGCGCGATCGACCGCCGCCTTGTCGCCGGAGACCACCACCTGCCCGCCGCCATTGTCATTGGCGGCCTGGCAGACCTGCCCCTGCGCCGCCTCGTTGGCGACGTCCATGGCGGCCTCGTAATCGAGGCCGAGCAGCGCAGCCATCGCACCGGCGCCGACCGGGACTGCTTTTTGCATTGCGAGACCGCGGGTGCGAAGCAGCCGCGCGGTATCCGAAATCGTCAGGCTGCCAGCCGCAGCCAGCGCCGAATATTCACCGAGCGAGTGGCCGGCAACGAAGGCGGCGTCCCGCCCCACGGAAAAGCCAGCTTCCGCCTCCAGCACGCGCAGGGTGGCGACGGAGACCGCCATCAGCGCCGGTTGGGCGTTCTGGGTGAGCTGGAGGGTTTCCGCCGGGCCATCCCAGATGGTCGCCGTCAGCTTCTCCCCAAGCGCGGCGTCGACCTCGTCGAACACGGCACGCGCCACCGGAAAAGCGTCGGCAAGAGCCTTACCCATGCCGACTGCCTGGGAACCCTGCCCAGGAAATGTGAATGCAGCCGTCATTGGCGCTCCCTGCTTGTCGAACGTGATCCCGGCGAGAACCGGCAGCCGATTACGCACGGCCTTGGGCCATGGTTCCGGATCATGCTTCAAAGGGGGCCGTAGACACCGTCCGGGGCTGGAATGTCAAGCCAAGATAGGAACTTGGACCGGCATTCAACTGGGGGTGCCGCGCTCAAAATCCACCGGCGGTCTGGTTGGCATCGACCTCCGCCCCTGCCCGCGCGCGGCGCGCGCTGTTCACCAATTGCCCCGGACGATCCTCCCGGTCGGGCTTTGCCGTCGCGAGCCGCAGCACGGCGGCGTAGCCCGGCTGCACCTCCATGCGGCCGGCATGCCGGCTTTCGCTGAGCAACCGATGGACCTTCGGCAGATTGTAGCAGGGCACGTAGAACAGCAGATGATGCTCGAGGTGGTAGTTCACGTAGTAAGGCGCGATGAACAGGCGCTCGAGAAAATTGGCGTGCGTGGTGCGGGTGTTGCGCAGCGGATCCGCGCTGTCGGGCACGACGGCGTGCTCCGCGATATTGCGAATGCGGGTGATGACCATCATCCAGGTCAACAGCGGCACCAGCCATAGCAGCGGGTAAGCCCACCACACGCCGGCCGCCGCGAGCGCTGCGAACATCGCGGCATTGACGACGCATTGCGGCCCGAGCTTCTCCCAGAAATGCGCCGCACGCTGGCGCAACGGCCGATCCTTCGGCCCGAGCGCGTTGAGCAGCTGCGCTTTGCGCTGCTGGTAGCCGGTCTGTCCTGTGATGTCGCGAATGAACTTGCGGCGATAGCTCAGCTTCGTGATCGGAAACGGCGCCGACAGCACGAGGTCAGGATCGTCCTCCTGCTGGGTGCGCGCATGATGCTGAAGGTGATAGCGCCGGTAGCTGCGCGTCTCCGCAAAGAGAGGATAGGCGCAGAACCACTGGCTCAGGGCGAGGTTGGTCTTCTCGTCAGCGGACAGGCAGCCATGGGCGCCGTCATGCATCAGGATCGCAAGCAGAAGCTGGCGCGAGCCGATGATGGCGACGGCGAAAATATAGGTCAGCGGATTGGGCCACCACGCGACCAAAGCGATCGCACCTATGATCAGCGCCCAGCCGTGCGCAATCAGTGCGACGCCTTTCCACGTCACACGCTGGCGCACATCAACCAGTTGATCGTCGGTCAGGAAATCGCGGGCACGCATGCGAAGCGCCGTCATGGCCTAACTCTCCCCGTTCGAAGTGGTTGATCCGTCGTGCTCGTCGACGAGGCGCAGGCGCGCAGGATCGCCAGCGGATTTCGCCTGCTCGCCGAGCACGCGCAGCATCTCCGCACATAGCTCACCCGGCGATCGGCCCATGGCATAGCCTTCGAGAATAACGCCAATGGCGACCGCCCAGAACCGCCGCGAGCTTTCGTCTGGCGCGCGCAGGGAGCGCCAGCCATGCCGAGCAACCTGGCTCGCATAGGCACGCGCGCCTTCGCTGTGCAGGCGCTCGATGGTGCGCTCGACCAGCGGCGCGAGATCCTGGCGCCGCCGCGTCAGCGTCAAAGCTTCGGCGAAGAAGGCGACCGAATCGCTCGCCGTCACGGTCTCGGCCAGCGCGTGGGTATATTCGCGCGGCGTCCGTGCGCTCAGCGCCGCCTGCTCGGTCGCTCGCGCCAGGTACAACAGATCGCGGCAGGCGCATTCGACGAACAGCGCCTCCTTGGTCCGGAAATAATAGGTGATCTGGCTCGGGAACGCGTCCGCTGCGGCCGCGATATCGGTGATCGCGGTACCGGACAGCCCCCGCTCCCTGAACAGCGGGCTCGCCGCATCCAGCAGCAGCGACCGCATCTTGCGGCCGGCCGAGCGTGTGGCTCGCGCCGCATGCTTGGGGTCGCCAGCCGCTTCAAAAGGATCCTGGGCCAGCTTTTCCGTCATTGGGTACGCTCCCTTGAATTGTTTGTATGACATACAAACAAATAAATCAAGCCGATATGGTAGGTGGGCGGTCTGGTCGATGCCGCACCGGGACCGTCCGGGCCGAAATTTGGCCTGGAAACCTTGCCAAGCCGGCCAAAACCCGTATAAGGCGCGCATCCGCAGACCCCGGCCGGGAGCTGAACGGACGGTCTCAGCAAATCATTCGTGATTTTGGTGTGGCAGGGCCAGTCGGTCCGTCGTCCCGTGTTTCCGCCTTCTGAGCTTCATCCCAGAGTCCTTTCCGAAGGTCTCTTAAGGGCTTGACGCCGGGCGATGCGCCAACATGAGGAAAGGACTTCCATGCCTCTTTATGAGCATGTTTTTCTCGCGCGTCAGGACGCGAGCACGCAGCAGGTCGAAGAGCTGACTGCGCAGATGACCGGTATCGTCGAGGGTCTCGGCGGCAAGGTCACCAAGACCGAGAATTGGGGCGTGCGCTCCCTCACCTACCGCATGAACAAGAACCGCAAGGCGCACTTCGTGCTGCTCAACATCGACGCGCCGTCCGCGGCGATCGCCGAAATCGAGCGCCAGGAGCGCATCAGCGAAGACGTGATCCGCTATCTCAGCGTCCGCGTCGAGGAGCTCGAGGAAGGCCCGTCGGCGATGATGCGCAAGGCCGACCGCGATCGTGACGACCGTGGCGGCGGCTTCCGTGGCGATCGCGAAGGCGGTGGCTTCCGTGGCGACCGCGAGGGTGGTTTCCGTGGCGGCGATCGCGACGGCGGCTTCCGCGGTGATCGCGCCCCGCGCCGTCCGCGCGAAGAAGCTGAAACCACGACGGATGGGGAGTAAGATCAATGGCTGAAGCTGGTGCACGCCGTCCGTTTTTCCGTCGTCGCAAGAGCTGCCCGTTCACGGGCGCGAATGCTCCGAAGATCGACTACAAGGACTCCAAGCTCCTGATGCGTTACGTCTCCGAGCGCGGCAAGATCGTGCCGAGCCGCATCACCGCGGTGTCCGCGAAGAAGCAGCGTGAGCTCGCCCGCGCCATCAAGCGCGCGCGGTTCCTGGGCCTGCTGCCCTACG
>JAEWFG010000187.1 GCA_023388935.1 Pseudomonadota bacterium
GTGTGCACCTTCATCTCGCCGGTGACCTTCTGGATCACGTCCATTGCCGTGAGCGGGCCTTCCTTCATGTAGTCTTCCCAGCTCTTGTTGCCGAGCCGCTTATCGGGATTGACCCATGAGATCACGAACACGGTGATGCCCTGGTCGACGCACCACTTGATGTAGGATTTTTCCGGCTTGAGATCGAGAATGTAGAACTTGTTGATCCAGGGCGGCACGATCAGGAGGGGAGTCCGCAGCACCTTCTCCGTTGTCGGCGAATACTGGATCAGCTGCATCATCTCGTTCTGGTAGATCACCTTGCCCGGCGTCGTCGCCATGTTGACGCCGACGACGAGATTGTCCGGATCGGACTGGCGGATCTTCAGCATGCCCTTGCCGGCTGCGACGTCCTCGGCCAGCATTTTCAGGCCGCGCGCCAGATTCTCGCCGCTGCTTGCCACGGTCTCGCGCAGCACTTCCGGATTGGTCAGCACGAAGTTAGAGGGCGACAGCGCGTTGACGACCTGCTGGACGTAGAACTCCGCCTTGCGCCGGGTCTGCGGATCGAGCCCGTCGGCGTCGCGCACCAGATCCTGTGCCCACTTGGTCGTGAGCAGATAGAGCTGCATCACGAAGTCGAAGAACTGGTTCGACTTCCATTCCGGATCGGCAAAGCGCTTGTCGCGCGGCGAGGGCGTGATCGCGGATGGGGCGTCCTGGCCGCTCATCCGCCGCACTGCCGAGCCCCACAGGTCGAGATAATCCTTGGCGAGCCTGGTCTGGAGATCGGACGAGCGTGAACTATCCGATAGCCAGTACTCGGCGACCGACGTGAAGGTCTTGACCAATTCCGTAAGCTCGGCTGGCGGACGATCCTGCACCTCGCCGCTCTCGCGTGGCTTCAGATACGCGGCGAGCGCCTTGCCTCCGCTTTCCATCGCCCGCGCAACATTCATCGCGAAGGCTTCCGCATCGAACTTCGTTGTTTCGGACTTGGGCGTATCGGTCGTGGCGGTACTCATGAACAGAACAGTAACGGTTCATTCCGTATTCGTCACCGCGAAGCTCGCACGATTACCGTTAAACACGCTCTAAGATGTGCTGCATTGCGACAAGTTACCTTGGTTCCGTCATAATCAAGCCGCACCGGGCAGGTTGGTGGGCCTTGGATGTTTTCTCGCTCGCGCCATTTTGGGCAGCAATGGTTTGAGCGGGGGCGTGCTGTCGGGTTAATCTCCCGCAGCCGTGGTTGGGACGGGTAGGGGATTGCCCAAGTGTTGGCGTTGAGGGACCTGCAAAAGTCGCGGCCGATCTGCTGCGCGCTGCTGATCGCGGCGGTCACGCTTGGCGGCTGCTCGAGTCAGCTGGCTGACTACACTCCCGCCGACGCGCAGGCCCATCCCAGGGAGCCCGGCGCCTATCTTCCGGTGCACGATCTGCCGCCGGATCGTGATCAGGCGATCATCCCACCGGACCAGCGCGCCAAGATCGAAGCGGAGCTTGCCGCTGCCCGTGACCGCCAGTCCGTTGCGGCCAAGGACGCGAAATGAGGCGCAGCAACGTAATCGCTGGCGCCCCCGCCACTCCGTGCTAAAAAGACATCAACTCAGCCAAGAGTCAGGGCGAAGGAGTTCAGTTCTCGTCGCCAAAAATCATTCTAAGCTTCTGATATTGAGTGATTTTTGAGTGCGTAGCGACGCCTTTCCGAAGGGTGGTCATCGCCTTTCGATTCTGTCCTGACCGGTTGCCCGGAGCCGAGAGAGCCATGGAAGAATTTTACCGCATCCGCCGCCTGCCGCCTTACGTGTTCGAACAGGTCAACCGGGCCAAGGCGGCCGCGCGGAATGCCGGCGCCGACATCATCGATCTCGGTATGGGCAATCCGGACCTGCCGGCGCCGCCGCATGTGCTCGAGAAGCTCAAGGAGACGCTCGGCAAGCCGCGCACCGACCGCTACTCGGCCTCCCGCGGCATCCCCGGCCTGCGCAGGGCCCAGGCCGCCTATTATGCCCGCCGCTTCGGCGTGAAACTCAATCCAGACACCCAGGTCGTGGCGACGCTCGGCTCGAAGGAGGGCTTTGCCAACGTTGCGCAGGCGATCACCGCGCCGGGCGACGTCATCCTCTGTCCGAACCCGAGCTACCCGATTCACGCCTTCGGCTTTTTGATGGCGGGTGGGGTGATCCGCTCGGTGCCCTCGGAGCCGACGCCGCAGTTCTTCGAGGCGGTGGAGCGGGCGATCGAGCATTCGATCCCCAAGCCGCTGGCGCTCGTCGTCTGCTATCCTTCGAACCCGACCGCCTATGTCGCGAGCCTCGACTTCTACAAGGACCTCGTGGCGTTCGCGAAAAAGCATGAGATCCTGATCCTGTCCGATCTCGCTTATGCCGAGGTCTATTTCGACGAGAACAACCCGCCGCCCTCGGTGCTCCAGGTGCCCGGCGCGATGGACGTCACCGTCGAATTCACCTCGATGTCGAAGACCTATTCGATGGCCGGCTGGCGCATGGGTTTTGCGGTCGGCAATGAGCGCGTGATCGCGGCACTTGCCCGCGTCAAATCCTACCTCGATTATGGCGCCTTCACGCCGGTTCAGGTCGCTGCGACCGCCGCGTTGAACGGCCCCGACGACTGCATCAAGGAGATGCGCGACACCTACCGCAAGCGCCGCGACGCGCTGGTGGAATCGTTCGGCCGCGCCGGTTGGGAGATCCCGCCGCCGGAAGCCTCGATGTTCGCCTGGGTGCCGCTGCCGGAAGCTTTCCGCAGCGTCGGCAGCATGGAGTTCGCCACGCTGATGGTGGAAAAATCCGGCGTCGCGGTCTCGCCCGGCGTCGGCTTCGGCGAGCATGGTGAAGGATATGTCCGCATCGCCATGGTG
>JAEWFG010000232.1 GCA_023388935.1 Pseudomonadota bacterium
CTCCACCACCAGCATCCCAACCTCGGCTTCCATGACTTGATGGAAGCCACTGTGGACCCTTGTCCCGGGGTCCCGATTGGATGCCGATTACCCCGAATACGGGGTCCTTATTCCATGCCGAAACACAGCAGCTTTCTTGCCGGTCAACTGTTCCTTCAAACCGTCGCGTGATGTGCTTCGTCCTTCGCTCGTCGCGAAATCATCCACAACAGCCTTAATGAGCGGATTGGAACCAACGAGCCGGAGCTTCCTTTCGAAAAACTTGAACAGTCTCAAATTATCTGACAACGGACACGAGCGAAAACGACTCTAAGATGCTACAGCTTCGAATCGCGCGGCTTCTGCAGAGGTATTGCAGAGTGCATTCTCGGCATCAGAACGCATGCGCTCTAAGCCCTCGCGTATTGCTGCCAAACCCGACTCATAGTGCGGGACCATAAGCCCGCCCAGCGTTTTTCCATCGCGTGTAAGCAATGCAGCAAGCATATAATCGTGCTCCCTTACCGCGGAAGCCCAACGATTGGCATAAAGGAGGTTAAATCGCCGCGCCCTGCGCACCAACGGCGAAAGTGCTCGCCATGTCGAAATAAGCACTTCGTTTCGGGATGCTTGAACAATCAGGGCATGGATCTTTTCGTTAGTTTCAACGTGAGTAGCGAGGTCCTTCTGTAGCAGTGCGTTTTTCATAGTCGCCTGTAGCGCAACCAATTCTCCCAGTTCCTCATCAGTCGCACGCTCGCAGGCAAGCTCTCCTGCCAAACTTTCAAGGCGACCAATAACCTGAAACAGTTGCTCAACCTCCGTTATGTTCAACTGAGTGACGACAGCACTACGATTCGCTCTCAGTTGAAGAAGGCGCTCTCCGGCGAGAGTTTTTAAGGCCTCTCGCAAGGGAGTACGGGAAACGCCAAGGAGATCGCACAGTTCTACCTCGCGAATCTTACTGCCGGCGGGCAATTCGCCGGAGACGATCATTTCCCTCAAGCGGTCCACAACCTCGCGATGTAATGCGCCGCGCGTTCTTTCGCTTTTGCTCAAGGCTTCATGCTCGCAATTATCAATACCGAACCACTCACTCGCGCCCCCTGTTTATCACACCAGTCGATCAATCTCCACATTCCTGCATACAAAATTGCGGTAGGCGGCATCAACTCGTGACTAAGCACCCAGGAACGATTGAATGCGTTCTCACATAAAAATTGAGTAGGAGATGACCGAGGAGCTAACGTTCATGAGCGATACACGCTTCATTCTACGCGCGTCGGAAATGTTTGGTGTTGGCGAGCGCAACCGGCGTTATCTGCGGCAAAGCTGCGTGAGTGACAATCTGCTTGATCTCCCCACAATCTTGCATACACTAACCCAAAGACAAACCGGCGCGGTCGCCGGCACGAAGCGGTTCGCATATCCGTTTCGTTCGCGAACGGAAAACACCGTCGCGACCGCACAGAGCGGATATCCCGGGGGACTGGATGCGGGAAGGCGGGGCCACCGAAGCCGACAGGAAAGACCGGCCGCGTCTCGGATTTGTCGGTATCGGGCTGATGGGCGAAGCGATGACCCGTCGCCTACTCGACTGCGGCTGGCGCGTCACCGTCTGGAATCTGGAGCCGGAGCGTCTGCAAACCGTCGTTCCCCATGGCGCCATTGCCGCCGCCTCGCCGGCTGCCGTCGCCGCCGCCAGCGACATTGTCCTGATGTGCGTGCTGCATACCAAAGCGGTGGCGGCCTGCACCTTCGGCGAGAACGGCATCGCTTCGGCCGCGCGACCGCCGCGATTGGTGATCGACATGTCGACCATCGATCCGGCGGCGACGCGGAACTTCGCGGCAAAGCTGCTTAAGGCTAGCGGCACGGGGTGGATCGACGCGCCGATTTCCGGCGGCCCTGACGCCGCCCGCGAGGGCCAGATGGCGGTCATGGCCGGCGGCGATACTGACGATGCGGAGTTGGCGCGGCAGGTCATGGAAGACCTCGCCGCCAATTTTACGTTGATGGGCCCCGTCGGAGCCGGCCAGACGACGAAGATGATCAATCAGGCCATCGTCGGCACCGGCTTTGTCGTCATGGCTGAGGCATTGGCGCTGGCAGAACGCGCGGGCATCAATGCGGGCAAGCTGCCGGCCTGCCTTGCCGGCGGCTATGCGGATTCCAACCTGCTGAAACGGCTGTATCCCCAGATGCAGCAGCGCGCTTTCGATCCGCCGAAAAGCTTTGCCCGGCAACTGTTGAAAGACATGAAGGCGCTGTCCGCCTTCGCCAGGCAGTTCGGATTGAAGCTGCCAGTCGCGGAAGCCGCGCGCGAGCAATACGCGGCTTATGTCGAAAACGGTAACGGCATGCGTGATTCCGCTGCGATCATCGATCTTTATGACAAGAGCTGACGCAGCCTCGGCTGTGCTGCCAAAAAGCATTGACGTAACTGCCTGGAAAAGGCGGAACCAAGGGAGGACTATCATGTCGGAGGATTTCACCAGGCGGCGCCTGCTTCTGGCAGGGGCGGCCTCGATCGTTGCGCCGGCCATACTGACCCGTCGTGCGGAAGCGGCGGAATTCAGCCTGAAATACGCCAATAATCAGCCGCTCACCCATCCGATGAACATTCGCGCCAAAGAGGCGGTCGACAAGATCAAGCAGGAATCGAACGGGCGCATCGAGATCACGATCTTCCCGAACAACCAGCTTGGCGGCGATACCGACATGCTGAGCCAGGTTCGCTCGGGCGCCATCGATTTCTTCACGACCTCCGGCCTCATCGTGCAGACGATCGTTCCGGTCGCGGGCGCCAACGGCCTCGGCTTCGCCTTCCCGACATACGATACCGTCTGGTCGGCTATGGACGGCGACTTCGGCGCTTATATCCGCAAGGCGATGGAGGCGGCCAATCTACACGCTTTCGAACGCATCTGGGATAACGGCTTCCGTCAGACCACAGCGGCGGCAAAGCCCATTGTGGTTCCGGACGATTTCAAGGGCTTCAAGATCCGCATTCCGGTCATGCCCATAGTCACCTCGCTGTTCGAGACGTTTGGCGCCGCCCCGACCGGCATCAACATCAAGGAAGCCTATACGGCGCTTCAGACGAGGCTCGTCGACGGCGAGGAAAATCCGCTGTCGATTATCGAAAACTGGAAGTTCTACGAGGTCCAGAAATACTGCTCGCAGACCAACCATATGTGGGATGGCTTCTGGATGCTGGCCAACCGGCGCGGATGGGCCCGACTGCCGAAGGAGATGCAGGATATTATCGGTCGCAACTGGAACGAGGCTGCAATGAAGCAGCGCGTTGATATCAAGTCGCTGAATGATAACCTGCAATCTTCGCTCGAAGCCAAGGGAATGATCTTCAACAAGACCGATTCCGAACTCTTCCGCGCCAAGCTGAGTGATGGCGGCTTTTACAAGAAATGGCGTGACGAGTTCGGCGACGACGTTTGGGCGATGCTCGAAAAATCGACCGGCAAACTGGCCTGACCGGCGCGATGTCGCTTTCCAACGCTCATGCCGAATCGAGCGGTGCCATCCCTACGCCTGCGCGGGGCGACCACCTCTTCGAGAGGATACTGAAATATCTAATCGAGATTCCGGCGGCGGTGCTGGTTCTCGCCGAGATCATCGTGCTCGGCTCGGGTGTCGTCGCGCGTTATGTCTTTCATCGTCCGATCACCTGGTCGGACGAGTTGGCCACGGCGCTGTTCCTGTGGCTCGCCATGTTCGGAGCGGCAATCGCACTCCGGCGCGGCGAACATATGCGGCTCACCACGCTGGTCGATCTTGCCGGACCGCGCCTCAGAGCTTGGCTGGAAGCATTTGGTTCGGCGACCGTTGCCGTGGTGCTGGCGGCGATCGTGGTGGTCTCGCGGGACCACGTTGAGGATCAGTGGGTGGTGATCACGCCGGCCCTGCGCATTCACGACGGCCTGCGCGTCATGGCAATTCCGCTCGGCGCCGCGCTGATGATCCTGGTGCTGTCGTCGCAGGCGCTCGCGCGTGGCTATTTGCCGAAAATGATCGGCATGGTCGTGGGGCTTGCCCTCATCGTCACGGTGCTCTCCTTCGCCGATTCCGGATTAATGCAGCTCGGCAATGCCAATCTAGCGCTGTTCTTCGTCGTCGTGCTTGGCTTCTGTATCGGTATAGGCGTGCCGATCGGCTTCGCCTTCGGACTCTCCACCTTCGCCTATCTCGCCTTCACGACCAACGCGCCGCTCTCCATCATGATCAGCCGCATGGATGAAGGCATGTCGGAGCTTATCCTGCTCGCAGTGCCGCTCTTCATCCTGCTCGGCGGCCTGATCGAAATGACGGGCATGGCCCGCGCACTGATCAATTTTCTTGCCTCCTTTCTCGGCCATGTCCGTGGAGGGCTCTCCTATGTGCTCCTTGCGGCCATGTATCTCGTCTCCGGCATTTCTGGCTCCAAGATCGCCGATATGGCGGCGATCGCGCCGGTGCTGTTTCCGGAGATGAAACGACGGGGAAACCCGCCGGGAGAACTCGTCGCGCTGCTCGCATCCTCTGGCGCCATGTCGGAGACGATCCCGCCGAGCCTGGTCCTTTTGACCATCGGTTCCGTTACCGGCGTCTCGATCGCAGCGCTGTTTACCGGCGGGCTCGTGCCGGCGGCGGTTGCTGCGCTAGCACTGGTGCTTGTGACTTCCCTGCGCGCCAAACCGGAGAACATGACAGGCGTGCCCCGCCCGCGACTTGGCGAAATTCTCCGTCTCTTCCTGGTCGCCCTACCAGCGTTGCTCCTGCCGTTCCTGATCCGCGCCGCGGTCGTCGAGGGCGTTGCGACCGCGACCGAGGTCTCCACCGTCGGCATCGTCTATACAGTGCTGGCCGGCATCTTACTGTACCGGCGTTTCAACTGGCGCGCGATCTATCCGCTGCTCGTTGGCACAGCTTCGATGACTGGAGCGGTGCTCCTCATCATCGGCATGGCAACCTGCATGGCCTGGGCGTTGACGCAATCCGGTTTTTCGCAGCAGCTCGCCACCGCGATGACGGCGGTGCCGGGCGGTAGGATCGGCTTCATGGCGATCTCCATTGTGGTCTTCGCGGTGCTCGGCTCGGTGCTGGAAGGCATTCCGGCCATCGTGCTGTTCGGCCCGCTGCTCTTCCCGGCGGCGCGCGCCCTCGGCATTCACGATGTGCAATATGCGATGGTCGTCATTCTCTCCATGGGGCTCGGCCTGTTCGCACCGCCCTTCGGGATCGGGTATTACGCCGCCTGCATGATCGGCGATGCGCGACCTGATGAAGCCATGCGGCGAATCTGGCCCTACCTGGCCGCGCTGCTTGGAGCCACGGTTCTAGTCGCGCTCATCCCCTGGCTGTCGATCGGATTCCTTTGAACACTTGGTGAGGAGCATCCATGAGCGAGCTTGCCGTCTGGGATGGTCCCATCATTGACGCCCATCAGCATTTCTGGGATCCGGCGGCAAATCTGCATCCCTGGTTGCAACCGGGCGTGCGCATTCCGTTTCGATACGGCAATTACGATGCGCTTAAGCGCCGATACCTGCCTCCCGATTATCGCGCCGATGCCGGAGCGCATAAGGTCGTCGAGAGTGTCTATATCGAGACCGAATGGGACGCCAACGATCCGATAGGAGAAACCCGCTATGCCTCCGGCCTGGCGGAAGAATATGGATTGCCGAATGCCATCGTCGCGCAGGCCTGGCTCGATCGCACCGATATAGCAACCGTCCTCTCACAGCAGGCCGCGTTTCTGCTGCTGCGCAGCGTTCGCCACAAGCCAGGTGGTCCGCAACGGCCCGGAGAGCCCGGAAAGAGCCTGATGTCGGACGAGACCTGGCGACAAGGCTACGCCCTGCTGGACCGGCACGGACTGCACTTCGATCTGCAGACCCCGTGGTGGAATCTCGGCGAAGCAGAACAGCTCGCCCGCGATTTTCCGCGCACGATGATCATACTCAACCATTCCGGTCTGCCTTCGGACCGCAGCGAGCACGGGCTGCAGGCCTGGCATGCCGCCATGGCGCGTTTTGCGGCCTTCCCGAACGTGCGGGTCAAGATTTCCGGCATCGGCCAGCCCGGCCGTCCCTGGACTGTCGCCGACAATCGTTGGATCGTCGAGGAGATCATTGCCATGTTCGGCGCCGAGCGTGCGATGTTTGCCAGCAATTTCCCGGTCGACGGCCTGTGCGGCACTTTCGACCAGATCTACAGCGGCTTCAAGCAGATCGCCGCGCGCTACAGCGAACGCGAGCAGCGGCTGCTATTCCACGATACCGCTAAGGCGATCTACAGGACCGTCGCGGCGGTTTAAGCGTTTTAGCCGAGCAACGGATTGCGTGCTATCAGGAGACCGGCATGCCGCCATCCACCATGATTACTGCCGCTGTCATGTAGGACGCTTCCGCAGAGGCAAGCCAGAGTATCGGATAGGCAACTTCCCGCGGGTCGGCCCAGCGGCCGATCAGGCATTCGGGGCGATGCTCGGTCCTGAGTTCGTCCGCTTGGCGGCCCGCCTCTGCCGCGCGCCGGATATGGAACGGCGTGAGGGTGAAGCCTGGGCAAATCGCGTTGACGCGGACACCGTGCCTAGTCTCCTCAGCGGCGAGCGTGCGGGTCATGGAGATGATGCCTGCCTTCGCCACGTCGTATTGCCCCATGCCGGAGCGCATATTGACGCCGTACGTCGATGCGACATTGACGATACTGCCGGAGCCAGACTGCCGCAGCGCCGGCAACGCTGCACGGGCAAAAAAGGCGTAGCTCAACAGGTTGACCGCGAGGACATCGCGCCAGGTTTCACTCTTGGCTTCAGCGAGTGGCTCGTAGGAACGGATGGCGGCGTTGTTGACGAGACAATCGAGCCGTCCAAACCGGTCCAGCGCCCTCGAAACGGCTTCGGCAGCCGCGGCCTCCTGCGCGACATCGAGACTCGCGAACGCAACGCGCGACGCATCGGCGTAGCGCGCGATCTCCTCCATCGCAGCCTGGCAAGCCGCGGTATCGCGGTCCACCAAGAGAACGCTTGCGCCCTCCTCGCAGAACAGCCGTGCGGTTGCCACACCAATTCCGCCCGCACCGCCCGTAATGATCGCCGTCTTGCCGGCCAGTCGCTGAGCCATCTTCGCCCTTTCGCAGTTTCTCTTTATCCAAAAAAGATCGCGTCTTGCCGCCGCCGCAGCAGGGAAAGGTACGATTCTTCTGCGATCTCGACGTCTTCGCAGCGCAAGAGTTCGCCCTTGGCGACGTTGCGCAGAAGACGGCGGTTCGCGGCCAAGTAGTACGGAATCGGCACGCCGGGCCCGAGCGCGCGCCCTGGTACGGCGTAGCCGGCGGCACCCTTAATGCTGTGATGATGGCCGCTGGCTGTCAGCATTGTACCGGCCCTGAGGTCAGTCTCCGCTCGCAATGCCAGATCGAAACGCGGCCGCGGCGCTTCAGTACCTGAGGAAATGCCATGGATACCGGCTTCAAGAATGCTGGTTGCGGCCTCGAGGCCAAGCAGATGGCGCGGCAGATAGATCAGTGCCGTCTTGTCCTCTCGTCCGAGAATATGCCCCTTCTCGCGCAGCAACTGCCAGGACTCGGAATCCTCGCACCTGACGACAACGAACACGCCGCCCGCGAAGCTGACCTCGTCGGGCTTGCGCAGGCAGTTGAAGACGTCAACACGCCGGTCCCCCCGCAGCAATCCTCCGTCCGCAGTGGTCGCAAATGCGGTCGGGACTTCAGGAATCCGCAACAGCGGCGAATGGAGGTCCGGCCGGTCCGGCTGCAGATCGAGTGCATTCGCCGCGATCAGCATCTCGCAGAGATCGGGGACCGTGCGCAGGGAGAAACCTACGGCAAGATCCGCGCGCTCCGACATGAGCGCACCGATGTTGTGTCCGTCGTCTGCCCAAACTTTCGCGAAGCCGGGCGCATCCGCGGTGCGTCCGTTACAGGCGAGTGTACCAGCCCGTTGGTCGTAGATGAAATCGTACTCGCTGGACTTGCCAGCGGCGATTATGGTGAGACCTAACACTTCCGCCCAGGTGACGAGATTGATCAACAGGCTTGGTTGGTCGCCGTCGATCGGGGTCACGACGCAGCCGCATTCGCGAGCGCGCGCCGACAGGCCGGGCCCGACCACGATGTCGACCTCCTTGGAAACCAGCGCCAGGTGGCGGCCGGCCTCGACCGCCAACATCGAATGGCGCGCACCCGCTTCCGGGTCCCCGGTTGCTTCGATGACCACCTCGACCGGCAGATCGATCACAGCAGCGAGATCGCCAGCGGCGATATGCTTTCCGAGCGCCCAGGCACTTTTTGCCTCGGCAGCTGTCTCACAGACTTCGATGGAACTGCGGCTGATACCAGCTGCTAACAGCGCGTCGGCGGCGTTTGCAGCACTGATGTCGATCGCGATGCGCGCGCCTAGATGGCGGTTCGCCTGGGCCTGACGCAGAAAGCTGCGACCGAAAGCCCCCGTCCCGATCAGGCAGGTTTCAACCGGCCTGTCGCGACTGCCAATGTATCGGTGATGGTTCATCTAGCGTGCACCACGAGGGAAAGACATTTGCGCAGGGCGCGCATCAAGCGGGTCTCTGCGAAGCAAGGAGATGTTCCCGCTACTTTACGGAAACTTGCATACACGATTCGGAGGGTCAAGGGTGATGGAACGGGGAAGCTGTAGGCGCAAAGACGACCCAAGTGGCCCAATCATGGGCAAAGGCCTGCCTAAATTGTTCGGCTACACCACTGCAAGATTGTAGCAGAATTGTTATGGATGGCGCGCTGCGGCCAGGCCGACGTCCTGTCAACAACTGCGCGCATCTCGCACACAGTACGCAAAGCGAACAACGCATTGATCCAGGAAGGATTGCTGCAAACGATTCCTGATCGAAGCCCGTCGTTAACGTCCTGGATCTGGAGAGCATCCCATTTCTTGCCACCGCCGTCGCCAAAATCGAGCGATCGACAGCCGAACCTGGCGCGAAAGTACAGCTTAATCTGAAGGCGATTGGCGAAGCAGATCAGCCGATCTTCGCCAGTCATCTACTACAATTTGCCGATGAACTTCGATGATAACGACCGGCGTCTCGCGCTGTCGACGCGCAACTCGGCACTGCCCCAACTCGCCACGCGCGACCACCCTGCCCGCCACGCCTCGTACCCAGAGCCAAAACGTTAGCCGCCGACAATATGGCAAAATTCTCGAGGCACTGATCGAGTGCGATCCGAAGCGGGCGGTTGGATTGATGCAAACACATTCTCGATAAGATCGGCGTCGAGACCGCGGATCGGGCGCACGCGCGACAGAGAATAGAGTCCTGTCGAAAGGTCCAGAAATTGACTTGAGAATTCTTGTATGCAATCCTCCATCAAAGCGAGCGCGAGCTACCGGGTCTCTGCGATCCGTCAGCTGAAATGACGCTGTCAAAAAAGGGAGAAACAGATGACGAAGAAACTGTCGAGAAGGGTGGTCGGCAAGGGGTTGCTGCTAACCGGTACAGCAGTGGCAGCGCCGTCAATCCTGACTTGGCCAGCTAACGCCGCCGAGTTCTCCTATAAGTATGCCAACAACTCGCCCGCCTCTTGGCCGATGAATACCCGTGCGGTGGAAGCCGTGGCGCGGATCAAGGAGGAGACGAGCGGGCGTCTCGACATCTCGATATTTCCGAACAATCAACTCGGTGGCGATACCGATATGTTGGCGCAATTGCGCAGTGGCGGCATCGAGTTCTTCACCCTGTCCGGCGTCATCCTCTCGACCCTGGTCCCGGTCGCGTCCATTTCGGGCGTCGGCTTCGCTTTCGACAACTACGACAAGGTGTGGGAAGCAATGGACGGCGAGCTCGGCAACCATATCCGCGCCCAGATCGCTAAGGTCGGCATCGTCGCTATGGATAAAGTGCTGGACAACGGCTACCGGCACATCACCAGCAGCACCAAACCTGTCCACAGCCCCGATGACATGAAAGGCTTCAAGATCCGCGTCCAGGTGAGCCCGCTTGCGATGTCGATCTTCAATTCCTTCGGCGCCGCCCCAACCGGCATCAATTGGAACGAGGTCTATTCGTCCCTCCAGACGAAGATCGTCGAGGGACAGGAAAATCCACTGTCAATTATCGAGGCGGCCAAGATTTACGAGGTGCAGAAATACTGCTCGTTGACCGCGCACAGCTGGGACGGCTTCCATTTCCTTGCGAACCAACGCGCTTGGGAGGCACTCCCGCAAAACCTGCGGGACATAGCTCGCAAGAACTTCAATGAACTGGCCATGGCGCAGCGCGCCGATATGCAAGCCGCCAACAAGACTGCCCGCACCACGCTCGAGCAGGCTGACTTGGTGTTCAATGACGTGAACCGCGACGACTTCCGCGCTGTTTTGCGCAAATCGGGCTTCTATTCTGACTGGAACACAAAATATGGTGCTGCTGCATGGGCGATGCTCGAGAAAGTTAGCGGCAAGCTCGGCTAAGTCGCCTCTTCCGATCAGGCGATAATGGCATAACGCGGAGGAACAGCAGTCTTGCGGACGATTGGCGGCTCCTGGAAAGACGATGACGGCGTCGTCGCACTGGTCGACTCACATCATCATCTCTGGGATCTCGGCGCCAATTACTATCCGTGGCTGGCGGATCGCCCGGAGCCGCACTTCTTCCTGGGCGACTACAGCGCGCTAAGGCAAAACTACCTGCCCAACGATTATCGACGCGACGCCGGGTCACACAACGTGCTGATGACAGTCCATTGTGAGGCAGAATGGAACCGGACCGATCAGGTTGGCGAGACGAGGTGGATCACCGCAATTAACCTGGCGCACGGATTCCCAAACGCGATCGTGGCGCATGCCTGGTTCCATACGCCCAACTCGGCGGACATCCTTGCGCGCCAAGCGGCATTTCCGCTGGTTCGCGGAATCAGGTCGAAGCCAGTCACCTCTCTCTCGCCATCCGACATGATGCCCGGCGCGCCAGGTACAATGCAGGACGACGCCTGGTTGCGCGGCTTCGCACGTCTCGAGCGACACGGATTTTCGTGGGACCTCAGGGTGCCGTTCTGGCATCTCGCTGAAGCGGCTGCGGTTGCGAAAGCGTTTCCGCGGACGCCGATCGTGCTCAATCACACGGGCTTTCCCTGGGATAGATCGGAAGACGGTTTGGCTGCCTGGCGACGCGCCATGGACGTCATCGCGCAACAACCCAACGTGCACCTGAAGGTTTCGGAGTTCGGCTTGAAGGACCAGCCGTGGGATTTCGACTCGAACAAGCGCGTAGTGCTGGACGCCATCGCGATCTTCGGCATCGAGCGCTGCATGTTCGCGTCAAATTTCCCGGTTTCTGGCCTGAGGATCGGATATGATGAACTCGTCACTAATGTGAACAGGATGCTTGAAGGCTTCTCGCTGTGGCAGCGTCGGCAGTTTTTCATCAACAACGCGGTAAAATTCTATCGCTTGCCTGATCCCACGGCATCCTTGCCGGCTCTCACTCATAGCTCTTGCGCCTGAAACACGATGGTCAATTTTGACCAGATCGAATGAAGAAGCTGTGAGGAATTGGGTTACCGCGAATGAGCGCTGATGAGCGCCATCCATGGTCCATCCGGCGACGGGACCGCGCATAGCCCCTGTCCCGGAAATCGCCGACGGGCAGACGCGGCTCAACGCCGGCGCGAGATGGCGCTTCTCGGCGCTAGCGAACTTCCAGATCGGGATATCTGAGCTGGAGATTTCGTTGACGAGACAGTCCTGAACTGGACACCCAAGACGATCATCGGACGAAAGGCGCGGTCTATCCGACTTCAAGATCGTGGATGATCAGTTTCAGTCCATCGGACGTGACTTCGAGGCTCGCAAGCGCGCTGCAGCGTCCGCTGCCGGACGGTGCGTTGAAGATCGTCGCGACAGGCGAAAAGGAAGATCCCGCCGCAGCAGCGTAGTGTGTGCACAAGAAGCCGCCCTCCATGCGTCCCGACCAAGCAATGGCGTTGAACTCGGCGCGCAGAGATCGGTGGCTGCGAAAGTCACGGTGCGATCTGTGGCGATGGAAATTCAGTGTAGTCCCGCTATCTTCGTTCTGGCCCGCCGTACTGAGGCGGCGGTCTCAAAGCGAGGTTCACGATGATCTCCGACGCCATGACTTCGAAGTCCTGGATCAGGCGGCTTGGCGCGCCGCTCATCGCTATTGCCTTGGCCCTCGCGCTATCAGTTTCGACAGTGCACACCGCCGAGGATGTCCACAAGGTTGGCGTGGTGTCCTTTGGCCTTTTCGGCGATCAAAGCGTGTTTCGAAGCGAGGCGACCGGTGCAGCCCAGGTCGTCGCGGATCGTTTCGAAACTGGCCCGATCGAGGTGCAGTACAATTCGAAGAAAGGTGGCAGCGCTACGACCGAAGCGCTGGCCAGATCGTTGCAGGTTGCAGCCAGCCGCCTGGACGCCGAGAAAGACGTGTTGTTCTTGATTCTCACCTCGCATGGCTCGCCAGACGGCCTTGCAATCAAGGCGGGGCGGCTTACGCAAATACTTACACCGTCCCGTCTCGCAAAGATGCTTGGAGCGACCGGCGTGCGCCACAAGGTGGCTATTATCTCGGCCTGTTACTCTGGAGTCTTCATCGCTCGTCTCGCGAATCCCGACGTCTTGGTCATCACGGCTGCCGACGCCGATCATCCGTCGTTCGGTTGCAAGGACAAGGCAAAGTGGACTTATTTCGGTGACGCCTTCTTCAACGTCGCACTCCGGCGAGCCGAAAGCCTGACGGATGCATTTGCCAGTGCGCGCGCGCTCGTCAGGAAGCGAGAGCTGCATGAGCATTTCGAGCCGTCGAATCCCCTGATGGCAGGTGGCGCAAACGTGCAGCCATTGCTGGTTGTGCGCCCTTGAACGATCGGCCACGCTCGTCGCCCCCACCCCAGCTCGAAGGTGGTGACACCGAATACACGGTCCACCCGCGACGGTGGGATCTCGCCGGTGCGCACGGTCTCGAATACTGGCCTAAGCCCCAAGGTGGCATCTTTCAACCGTGAACCAGGAGAAAGCCATGTCGCGCCGCGGTTCTGCGGTTGCTGACTGAGCGGCATCGACCAAATCCACAGGTCGCCCTGTCTCAAGAACCGCCGCACTGCGATGTCGCCTTGCGGCCGCATCGCCGACAGTAGCGTTCCAACGAACGTCGTTTTGCGCCAAGAACGGATGTACCGGGGCGACCTAACCCGACTTGTTGCCCGGCCGCTTTGCGCCAAGAGCTGCCGCTCCAGGTTGCGTTGCCGCAAGGCTCCGGGCTCCAGTCCCGAGCGCGCGATCGAGAACTGTAACGTTGATCGGCCTTCAATCCTTTGAACGCGTAAAGGGTACAAAGCGTACAAGCCCGACGGCGCGCGAGGTCGTCTGGCCAGGGCCAGTTTTTTCGACCACGGTGAGGGTCTGAGTGGCGTAGGCCGGGCCCACTGGCATCACCAGTCGGCCCCCCACCTTGAGCTGGTCAATCAGCGGCGGCGGCACCTGTCCGAGCGCGGCGGTCACGACGATTGCGTCAAACGGACCGCATTCCGGCCAGCCGGCATAGCCGTCGCCATGCCGGACGCTCACATTGTCATGCGAGAGATCCTTGAGTGTCTTGGCGGCCGCCTCGGCCA
>JAEWFG010000255.1 GCA_023388935.1 Pseudomonadota bacterium
GCTTTGGCAAAGGCCTCGACCTCGGCCATGGTCGAGATCGCCTGGCTGTCCTTTATGCCGCAGGCCCTGGCGACGCCGACGAGGTCGGCGGCCGCCGAGGTATGGCTGGTCTGGCCGCCGGTCTCACCATAGACCTCGTTGTCGAGCACGACGATCGAGAGATTGGACGGCTTCTGCAGGCCGATGGTGGCAAGGCTGCCCATGCCCATCAGCATCTCGCCGTCGCCGGTGATGACCAGCACGGGGAGCTTCGGCTGCGCCAGCGCGAGCCCCAGCCCGATCATCGCGGCGCCACCCATGCCGCCCCAGAGATAGAAGTTGCGGGCATGGTCGCCGGCCGCGGTGATGTCGTTGGTGGAGGCGCCGAGACCGCCGATCGCAACGACGTCCTTGCGGTCCGCAAGCAGCGTGGACACCACCTGGCGGCGATCGAGGAGATTGGCTTTGCTCATTTGGTGAAAACCTTGGCGCCGATCAGGCGCTGCGACAGAAGGACGGCGGTGGGCGTGAGCGCATTGTAGGCCTGTGCCGCGGCCGCTTCGAGCACGGCCGGCACCTCGGCCGCGTTCGAGGCGCGCAATACCTTGATGCCTGACAGCTCGAACACGCGTTGCGTGGTCGATCCCATTGGCACCTGCCACGGATTGAACTCGCCCCACTCGCCGCGCATGGTCACGAGCGTGAGGAACGGAAAGCGCAGGATCGGGATCAGCGACAGCATGTTGATGCAATTGCCGACGCCGCTCGATTGCATCAGCAGGACGCCGCGCTGTCCGCCGGTCCAGGCGCCGGCAAGCAGCGCCACGCCCTCCTCCTCCGTCGTCAGCGGAATGCCACGCATCGTGGACGAGGCCAGCACCCGTTCGATCAGCTTCGAATGACCTGCGTCGGGCACGTAAGGCACCTGCCGAACGTCGAAGCGTTGCAATGTCGTGAAAATATCGTCGGGCCAAAGAGTGCTAGACTCGGGGGCCGTGTCGGCTGCATCAGCGCGGGCGTGCATTTTCCTGTCCGGTCGGCTTGCAAATCACGGCACGACTGTAGACGGTGATCCGCACCACTCGAAAGAGCGAAAACGGCATATCGGTCTCAACCGGCGAGTATGGCGGCATGAACGCAAGTGCGAAAGAACTGGCGGCCAATTTCGATCTGGAGAAGCTGACGCCGGAATTCTACGACGACCCCTACCCAACTTATCGTGCACTGCGGGAGAACGAGCCGGTCAAGCGCCTGCCGAACGGCACCGTGTTCCTTACCCGCTATGACGACCTCGTCTCGACCTACAAGAACACCAAGTCCTTCAGCTCGGACAAGAAGCGCGAGTTCGCACCGAAATACGGCGACACGCCACTCTACGAGCACCACACCACAAGCCTCGTCTTCAACGATCCGCCCTCGCACACCCGCGTGCGGCGCCTGATCATGGGCGCGCTGTCGCCACGCGCGATCGCAGGAATGGAGCCTGATATCGTCAAGCTGGTCGACACCCTGCTCGACGCCATCGCGGCCAAAGGGCGTTGCGAGCTGATCGACGACTTCGCGGCCTCCATCCCGATCGAGGTGATCGGCAACCTGCTCGACGTGCCCCACGAGGAACGCGAGCCGCTGCGTGACTGGTCGCTGGCGATCCTTGGCGCGCTCGAGCCGGTGGTGTCGCCCGAAGTGGCTGCGCGCGGCAACAAGGCGGTGAAGGATTTTCTCGCTTACCTCGAAACACTGGTCGCGCGACGGCGCGAGAAGCCGGGCAATCCCGAGCGCGATGTGCTGACGCGCCTGATCCAGGGCGAGGAGAACGGCGAGCGGCTGACCGAGAAGGAATTACTGCACAACTGCATCTTCCTGCTCAATGCCGGCCACGAGACCACAACCAACCTGATCGGCAACGGCCTCGTCGCCCTGGACCGGAACCCGGATCAGAAGCTGCGGCTGATCGACAACCCCGAGCTCATCAAGACCGCCGTCGAGGAGATGCTGCGCTATGAGAGCTCGAACCAGCTCGGCAACCGCATCACCACCGAACGGGTCGAACTCGGCGGCGTCATGCTTGATGCCGGCACGTCCGTGACGTTGTGCATCGGCGCAGCCAACCGCGACCCCGCACAGTTTCCGGACCCCGAACGCTTCGACGTCGCGCGCACGCCGAACCGGCATCTCGCTTTCGCCACCGGCGCACATCAATGCGCCGGCATGGCGCTGGCGCGGCTCGAAGGCGCCATCGCGATCTCGCACTTCCTGGCGCGCTTCCCGAACTATGCCGTGAGCGGCCAGCCGGTGCGCGGCGGACGGGTGCGGTTCCGCGGCTTCTTGACCGTGCCCTGCTCCATCGGCTGAGGATTTTTGAGCGAGCCGCGCATGATCGGTTAGAATGCACGAGACACATGAGCTGGAGTGACGAAGGATGAGTAGTCCGCCAGTGACCGATTTCATCGCGAGGGAGGCGCGCTTCGGCGCCCGCAATTACGAGCCGCTCGGCGTTGTCCTGTCGCGCGGCGAAGGCGTGTTCGTCTGGGACACCCACGGCAACCGATATCTTGATTGCCTTTCCGCTTATTCGGCACTCAACCAGGGCCACTGCCACCCCAAAATCCTCGCTGCGATGGTCGAACAGGCCGGCCGACTGACCCTGACTTCGCGTGCGTTCCACAACGACCAGCTCGCTCCCTTCTACGAAGAGATCGCGGAGCTGACCGGCTCCCACAAGGTGCTGCCAATGAACAGCGGGGCCGAGGCGGTGGAGAGCGCGATCAAGTCCGTGCGCAAATGGGGCTATGAGGTGAAGAGGGTGCCGGACGGGCAAGCCGAGATCATCGTCTGTGCCAACAATTTCCACGGACGCACCCTCGGCATCGTTGGTTTCTCGACCGACGCGGCGACGCGCGAACATTTCGGACCTTTCGCGCCGGGCTTCAGGATCATTCCGTTCGGCGATCTCGCAGCGCTGGAAGCGGCGATTACGCCGAACACCGTCGCCTTCCTGGTCGAGCCGATCCAGGGCGAAGCCGGCGTCATCATTCCACCGGCAGGCTATTTCATGGGAGTGCGCGAGCTCTGCACCGCGCATGAGGTGATGTTGATCCTCGACGAGATCCAGACCGGGCTCGGTCGCACCGGCAAGCTGCTCGCGGAGCAGCACGAGGGCATCGAGGCGGATGTGACGCTGCTCGGCAAAGCCTTGTCCGGCGGCTTTTATCCGGTCTCGGCCGTGCTTTCCAACAACGAGGTCCTCGGCACGCTGAAGCCCGGCCAGCATGGCTCGACGTTTGGTGGCAATCCGCTCGCCTGTGCGGTGGCGCGGGCGGCGCTACGCGTTCTCGTCGAGGAAGGAATGATCGAGAACGCTGCGGTGCAGGGCGAGCGCTTCCTGCAAGGCCTGAAAAGCATCCGCGCCAACACCGTCCGCGAGGTGCGCGGACGCGGGCTGATGCTGGCGGTCGAGCTCAATCCCGAGGCCGGACACGCGCGCCGCTACTGCGAGGCTCTGCAGCTCGAAGGCCTTCTCGCCAAGGATACCCACGAGCACACGATCCGCTTCGCCCCGCCGCTGGTGATCACCAGCGATCAGGTCGACTGGGTACTGGAGCGGATCGCGGCCACCCTTACACGGGATTTGGCGTGAGGCCCGTGAGTACCGATCCTAGACCACGCTTCGGTGCCGCTCGATGCAGGTGCGCAGCACCTCGTCCATCGGCGTGCCCCACCAGTCGTTCGAGAAGATCTCGATCTCCGAATAGCCGGCAAAGCCCTGCGCCTCGACCTCTGCGCGCACCGATTTGATGTCGATGACGCCGTCACCCATCATGCCGCGATCATTGAGGATGTCCTTCGTCGGCACCATCCAGTCGCAGACATGGAAGGCCAGCAGGCGGTCCTTGCCGGCGCGCGCGATCTGGCCCATCAGCTCCGGATCCCACCAGATGTGATAGACGTCGAGCGCGACGCCGAGCGCGCCGGTACGGCCAGGGTCGAGCCGGTCGCAGATGTCGAGCGCCTGCTTCGTCGTGTTCACGCAGGCGCGGTCGGCCGCATAGGCCGGGTGCAGGGGCTCGATGGCCAGCGGCAGATTTGCCTGTTTGGCGTAGTCGAGCATATCGGCGAGAGCTTCCTCGACTTGCGAACGCGCTCGCGCGATGTCCTTCGATGCCTCGCTGCCCGGCCGCGAATATTGCGGCAGGCCGCCGACGACGAGAACGATGCAGGGCGCGCCCAGCGCCTTGGCTTCATCGACGCAACGCCGGTTGTCGTCGCGCACCTCGCCCCGGCGCGACGCGTCCGAGGTGAACATGCCGCCACGGCAATAGCCCGAAAGATCGAGGCCGGCATCGCGCACCGCACGCACGGCGCGATCGAGACCGACGGAAGCGACCTGGTCGCGCCAGGGATCGATGGCACGAATGCCATGCTTTGCACAGGCATCAATGATCTGAACGAGGTCACCTTGCTTGCGGATTGTTGCCGTGTTCAGCGACAGCCAGCGATGGTCGGACGAGAAATCGCGCATCAGGATTCAATCCCGTGCGAGGCCAGCACAGTCTTCATGCGCCGCGTCGCCAGTTCAGGATTGGCGAGCAGACCGGCCTGATCGGCCAGGCGGAACAGCTCGGCCAGATGCAGCATCGAGCGCGCGCTCTCCTGGCCGCCGACCATGGTGAAATGATCCTGATGACCATTGAGGTAAGCCATGAATACCACGCCCGTCTTGTAGAAGCGCGTCGGCGCCCTGAAGATATGGCGCGACAGCGGCACCGTCGGCCCCAGCACCTCGTGGAATCCCGCCTCATCACCTGCCGCGAGCCGCGACAGCGCATAGGACGCTGCCGGCGCAATGGCATCGAAAATTCCAAGCAGGGCGTGCGAAAAACCCTGCTCGTCGCCGGCGATCAGCTCCGCATAGTTGAAGTCGTCGCCGGTGTACATCTTGATGCGCTTGTCGAGGCGCCTGCGCATGTCGATCTCGCGCTGCTTGTCGAGCAGCGATACTTTTACGCCATCAACCCTGCCGGCGTTGCCGTTGATGATGGCCACCGCCGTGTCCATCGCCTTGTCGAGATCCTTGGTGCCCCAATATCCCGTCAGCGCCGGATCGAACATGTCGCCGAGCCAGTGGATGATCACGGGCTCACGAACTTGCGACAGCACGCGGTCATAGACCTTGGCGTAATCGTCAGCGTTGCGGCCGAGCTTGGCCAGCGCGCGTGATGCCATCAGGATGATGCGGCCGCCAACCTTCTCGACCGCCGAGATCTGCTCCTCATAAGCGCGGACCACGTCGTCGAGGTTCTTGGCATCCTCGACCGCGAGGTGGTCCGTGCCTGCACCGGAGAACACCAGCGCGTTGCGCCGCTTGGCGGCCCCGACCGAGCGCGTGATCAGCTCCAGCGAAGTCGGCCAGTCCAGCCCCATGCCGCGCTGCGCCGTGTCCATGGCTTCGGCAACGCCGAGGCCGAGGTCCCAGACGTGTTCGCGGAAGGCAATGGTCTTGTCCCAGTCGACGGACACGGACAGCCAGGGATCGTTGTCCGCGAAGGGATCGACCACCGTGTGCACGGCCGAGAAGGCGATGCGGTTCAGCGTGCCCTCGAGCTTTGCGGGAAAGCTCCGCGACGCCGCGAGCCGGTAGGTCTCGATGGACCGGTCAGCATTCGGCAGCTTCAGCGACAATGACGACATCGGCTGGACGGGCTTGTTCATGGCTCCCTCCTCAGGCCTTGATCGGAGCGACGTCGATCCAGCGCCGCTCCTTCCAGCTCTTCAGCGCGCATTCGGCGAGCTGGACGCCCTTGGCGCCTTCGAGCAGCGTGAACTTGTACGGCGCATCCTCGTAAACGTGGCGGATGAACATCTCCCACTGCTCCTTGAAGCCGTTGTCGTAGGTGACGTTGTCGGGCAACTTTTGCCAGTCGCCGTAGAAATCGTGCAGCCGCTTCTCGTCGGGATTCCAGACCGGACGAGGCGTCGCCTGCCGCGCCTGGATCATGCAGTCGGTAAGCCCCGCGACCGCCGAGCCGTGCGTACCGTCGACCTGGAAGGTGACGAGGTCGTCGCGATAGACGCGCGTCACCCAGGACATGTTGATATGGGCGATGACGCCGCCCTTGAGCTGGAACGTCGCGTAAGCGGAGTCGTCGGCGGTCGCCTTGTACTTCTTACCTTGCTCGTCGAAGCGCTCGGGGATGTCGGTGTTGCCGATGCAGACCACGCTCTCAACTTCGCCGAAGAGATTGTCGAGCACGTAGCGCCAGTGGCAGACCATGTCGAGGATGATGCCGCCGCCGTCCTCGTCGCGGTAGTTCCAGGACGGCCGCTGTGCCTCCTGCCAGCCGCCTTCGAATACCCAATAGCCGAACTCGCCACGCACCGAGAGGATGCGGCCGAAGAAGCCGGAGTCGCGCAGGAAGGCGATCTTCTTCAGGCCAGGCAGGAACAGCTTGTCCTGCACCGTGCCGTGCTTGACGCCCTTGGCGTTCGCAAGTTTCACGACTTCGACGGCTTCCTCGAAATTCGTCGCGATCGGCTTCTCGCAATACACGTGCTTTCCGGCATTGATGGCCTGGGTCAACAGGCCCGGCCGCGCCTGCGTGGTCGCGGCGTCGAAGAACATGGTGTCGTTCTTGTCGGCGAGCGCCGCGTCGAGGTCGGTGGTCCAGCGCGTGATGTTGAACCGCCTGGCAAGCCCCTCGACCTTTTCGGCGCTGCGGCCAACGAGGATCGGATCGGGCATCACGCGGTCGCCGTTCTTCAGCCTGACGCCGCCCTGGTCGCGGATCGCGACGATCGAGCGGATCAGATGCTGGTTGAGCCCCATGCGGCCGGTGATGCCGTTCATGATGAGGCCAAGGCGTTGGGTGGTCATGCCGATTGCTCCTGAAGTGATCTTGGCTGTTCGAGCGGGCGGAGCGCCGACCAGTCCGGATGGACCGACGTCGCAAAGCCCGTTGCGTTGAGCGATCCCGTCAGGAGATCGCCGTTGTGAATGGAGAGGCGGATGCCCTGCCCGGCATCGGCATAGAGATCGGGGTGCGCGGCAGCGAAGGCCTGCGCTTCAGCGGCCGGCGTCTCGCCAAAGCCGTCGACATAGTGATGGCCGTTGCGCTCGGCATGGGTGACGCCGATCAGGGCGCCGAGCGCGAGATCCTGCTGCACGGCAAGGCCCGCCTGGCAGGTGAGGTCCTCACCGGTCACGAAGAACTTCTCGCCGCCCGCGCTCCATTTTGCCGCACGCGTCGCGTTGACGATGGACTTGTAGAGGCCCTTGCAGGACTTCGAGGAAATGCCGTGATAGCCGAGCGCCCGCGCCGCCGGGAACGCATCGTAGGAATCGTCGGCTTCGTCGATGATGAAGCCGTGTGCGGCCAGCGAGCCGAGCGGCGACTGCCGGGTGATGTCGCGTGGCATCGGCTGTTCGACATAGAGCAATCGCGACGCGATTGATCGAAGGCCACTGTCGTTATCGAGCCGGTCCATCAGCGCGCGCAGCGCCGCGAGATCGGCGTACTGCTCGTTCGCGTCGAGCGTCACCTTGTAATCACGTCCCAACGTATCGAGTTCCTCGCCGATACGCGCCAGCCGCGCCGCATCGGCCGTGGGATCGCCCGACAGCTTCAGCTTGAAATAATTGGCACCGGCGTTTTCGCGTGCATCGGCAACACCACCCTTGCCTTCGACCGTATCGTCGAGGCCGACAGTGTGCCGGACAGCGACACGCTGCAGCGGCTTTCGTCCGGAGAGAAAAGCGACGAGGTCCTCGTCCTTCAAATCGGGCGAGAGCCGCACATCGATGCCCGCGATGTTGCCGGCCATTCCATCAAAGAAGTTGGTCTCCGCGGCGCGCAGCAGCGCATCAAGGATCGCCTTGTCAATTTCCGCAGGGCCATAAGCTGCAGCGAGCGCCGGAATATTCTTTTTCGCACAGGTCGCGACTTGGGCGCCGATGCACGAGGCATGCAGATCGAACGCCGTCAGAAATCCGGTCCGCGCCAGATAGAGGCCGCGCGCGATCTCCAGCGAGCGCCGCAAGCCATCGACCGTCTGCGCCGGCGACAGCTCCGGCCGCTTGTCGAACCATTTAGGCACCAGCAGCTCGGCACTGGCGCCGACCGCGGTTCCCCTGCCCTCGACCTCGATCTCGACCCGCATGAAGAGCTGCGGCGTCGCGTTGACGGTGATCGCGCCGAAGCGGAACGGCCGAGCGAAATGCGTCGGACGTTCAAAGAATGCGATGTCTCGCAGCTTCAGGCGCGGCGCCATGATGTTACAGCCTGATGAAGTTTGTGAGCGAGGTTTGGCCACGGGCGCGGTGCACCTCGCCCGCTTGCGGGAGAGGTCGGCGCGTAGCGCCGGGTGAGGGTTTTCTCCTCTTGGGCGTTCTCGCTAGCGGAGACACCCTCTCCCCAACCCTCCCCCGCAGGCGGCAGGGCTGTCCGGGGAAGTCATGCATAGC
>JAEWFG010000428.1 GCA_023388935.1 Pseudomonadota bacterium
CCGCGCTCGTCTCGTCTCCGCTATCCCGGCCAGCTCCGACGAGACGAGCGCTACCAGTAAACCTCGCCGCGCTAAGGGGTCAAAATTGGACGCCGATGAGGGGTCAAAGTTGGGAGCCGATTGACACCCTGACAATCTCTTGGGCAAGATCGGAGAGGGGGACGAGTACAGCTCGGTCCTTTTTCACGCGGCCGGGCGGCATGTCGTAGAGCGCGCATTCCGTACCTAGCCCGGTCAGCTCGGCGGTCTTGGCGCCGGCCGCCTGATAGGGACGAACCATCGTGGCGAGGATAAACCTGATAGCGAGCGCAACGGGGCGCTCGACAGGGCAGCCTGGCAGGTCCAGGCCCAACCACAGGGTTCGGATCTCCTCATCGGTTAGCACACGGCTTCGCTCCTTCTCCTTGCCGCCGCGGCGCTCCATTCCCTCCAGAGGATTGGAGGGGACGTACTTCCGACCCGGCTGTTTGCCCCACTTGAACATCTTGTGGAGGATTGATTGGGTGCGGTTGGCGCTGACGGGCGCGGTCTCGGCGATCACATCCAGCAGCTCTGCGGCGTCATCGTCAGTGATGGATGCTGCCAGCAGGCGTCCCCATTCGTCGCGCGGGCGCTTGAGGTATTGGACATCGTTTTTCCAGCTCTTCTTGTTCGCGTTCGGAACTTCCGCCGGCCACTTTCCGGTCTCATTGAACGCCTGGACGATCTCTTTGCCTCCGGTCCCGATTACGTACTCGGCGATGTATTGGTCGGCAAAGGCGTCGAACGTCAGTTGGTCCCGCTTGGGTCGGCTCGCCCGCTTCTCCGCAGCCGGGTCAGCGCCGTTGGCTATGTCGCCCAGCAGGATCTTGGCTCGGGTCCGGGCAGCATCCGGCGCCAGTTTGTTGACAGAAGCCACCGTGTAACGCCGAACGGGCGCCGTGCGGCCAGTTCCCGCCCGGTAGACGATGACAAATGACTTGGTGCCGGTAGGCCGGACCCGCACCCCGAAGCCCGGGAGCTTGGCGTCCCAAACGGTGTACTCCGATACCTGCTTTTGGAGGCTGTCGACCAGGGTCTTTGTGATGGTTTGACCGCTCATTTCTCCTCCGGGAAGCACGGGGGAAGCACCGCGGTGCCAATCACAGCAGGCAAAAGATGACACGGAGTGAGCGGGTGGACGGTTTTCTCCGCGGCGTTAGGGCCGCTGAGGGTGTCCGAAGGCTGGTGAGGGAATAGCAGACATGTCTGGGAGACTAGGGGTCGGAGGTTCAAATCCTCTCGCTCCGACCATTTTTTCCAATGAAATCAAATCTGTTGTTGGGCGGGGCGGGCGGGTTGAGCCCGGCGCGCTGATCCCTTATGCTTGAAGCACGACTTTAGGTGGGGGAATGAGCTTGCGCCAATCGTGGATTGCGATGCAGGGTGCCAGCTAATTTATTTCTATTTGTTTCGGGGGCTGATGACCAAGGTGAGGTGGGTGCTCTGCGCCCTTTTTATTGCGCAATTGCCCATTGCCGTGCTCGAGCATGGGATCGTTGGAGGGGGGGCGCCGTCCTTTGCGATAATCTTGGTCGGCACGCTGGCCGGATTGATAGTGACGGCGCGGCCGTTGATCGTTCGGCTATCCGTGGCCGATGCGGCATTCGCTCTCTACGTCGTCGCGATTTTGGCCTCGACATGGTTGAACGGCTTGACTGCGCCGGCGAAGCAATACGCGCTGTTGGCGCTCGCGGTTGCGGCCTATCCCGCCGGTCGGTTGTTCGGCCAACAACATCCATCGCGTGCGTTCATCTGGCTGCTTGCGGTGCTGCTCCTGGCCGGCGGCTTCGCGACGATGCTCGCCCTGCTCGAAAGCTGGTCCGATCCCACCGTGGCCCATCCGGTTGTGCTCGGCGTCAGCGAAGCGGTGCCGGCGCAATTCCTGTCGCTCGTGGCGTTCATCGTCTTTGCCTTGCTTGTCGTGCATGTTGACAGGCTTGAGCGCGGCGTGCTGCTCGCGATCTGCGTCGTGTGCGCTGCTGTTTTTGCGGCTGCGCAGGTCAGATTCATGTTTGTGGCCCTCGCCATGGTTTTGGCTCTCGCGGCGCTACGCGGCGGCTATCGCTACGCGTGGCCCGGCCTTGTCGGCTTGACCGGAGTGGTTGCAATCGGGATGTCACTGCGGGCCGCGACGAGTACGATCAACCTGGGCTATCTGTTGGCGCCAGCTGGTTGCGGCTACCAGAGAAGCTCCATCGCCATGCGCAAGCAGCTTTTCAACGAGGCCGTCTCACTGCTGCCGTCTTCCGGGCCGTTCGGTCTCGGCCTTGAGGGGTTTCTTGCGAAGACGTGCTTGCCCGGTGGTGTCGAGGTCCACAATTCGCTCCTCCAGGCGGCGATCGAGTTTGGCTGGGTTGGCGGCGCGTCGCTTGCGGTGGTGTTGCTTTGGGGATTGTTGCGAGCGCCTGCCGGCTTTGCCTTCTATGGCCTCGCCTTTGAATTTGCGCTGGCAATGATGCACGGCCACCTCGCGCATGACAGCATTCTAATGTTCTTCGCTGGCTATGCCGTGCGCTGTTCGAGCGAGGTTCCAGTCCAGGTGCCGTCAACGCCTATTCGAACTGCCGCGACATCGCCGGATGCTTCCGTGAGCCGCACATAGGTCCCGCTCGTGCAGCTCGAGCCAGCCTTTTTCGGTCGCGTATTCGATGCCGGCGCCGAACTCGCTGCCGCTGGCCTTGAGCTTGTACAGCCCGGTCGGCACGGCATTCGATCAATGCCCCATTCCAGGCTCTACCTTGCCGTCGAAAATTTCCGTATTTGGCTGCCCTTCGACGTGCAGGATACCGACGAGCCCCCGCTCAGCCCGCGCGATCGCATGATCGAGGAGGGTATAGTTGCCGGGGAAATCGACCTTGAACTCGGCGATGACAGCGCCGCCCGCGGGGACCGTTACGGTCTGGATACCCCGCAGCGGCTCGCTGGTCGTGCCGCCAAGAAAGTAGACCTTGTCGAAGATCTCTCCGATGAGATGGAACGATGAGGTGAAGTTCGGACCGCCTACACCGAAATAGATGCGCACGGTCTCGCCGACCTTCGCTTGCATCGGGTGGAAGGTGGAAAGCGCGCCAACCGATCCATTGAACACAAAATATTCGGGACGTTCGTTCAGCAACTTCTCGACGTTGAACTCCTGACTGCCGTGCTGGCCGAATGCCCCGTCGGTATAGATCTCTCCTTGCATCACATAGTATTCGCGGTCGACCGGCGGCAGACCGCCCTCTGGTTCGACCAGGATCATCCCGTACATGCCGTTGGCGATGTGTTGGGCAACCATCGGCGTGGCGCAGTGATACACAAACAGGCCCTGGGTCAGCGCCTTGAACCTGAAGCTCTTCTCCTCGCCCGGATTGGTCTGGGTGGCGGCAGCGCCGCCGCCGGGACCCGTGGCCGCGTGGAAGTCGACCGAGTGCAGCATCGAACTGCTGTCGGAGTTTTTCAGGTGTACTTCGACCGTGTCGCCGACGCGGACACGCAACATCGGGCCCGGTACCTTGCCGTTGAAAGTCCAGTAGCCGAACGTCGTGCCTTCTGCGAGCCGAGCCTCAAGCTCGACAGTGACAAGGTCGACCCGCACCGTCTGCGGGCCCCGATTGCCCACGGAAGGTGGCACGTCGCCTGGCTTCTGCGAAATATCGGCCTCCACCACCGTCTGCGGCGGCGGCTGAGGCGTCACGAGGAATTTTCCTTCCATGCCGGATAATCGGTGCCCGGGCACGCTACAGTAGTACGCATAGTCGCCGGCCCTGGCGGCAGCGAACGCAATGCTGGTACTCGCACCTCTTCCAACGATGTGCTCCGAGCTTCCTGCAGGTCCCTGATTGTCAAAGACGATATCGTGTTCGGCGCCCTCGCCGTTGATCAGCGTCACCTGGACAACCTGGCCCTCGGCGGCGGACAACACGGGATTGAGCTGACCGTCAATCGAGCCGCCCACACCAATGAACACCATGCGGCCTTCCGCGATTCCGGTGCGAAGCGTATAGCGCAGCCCCGGCACATAGTTCGCTCCCGGGACTACTGGCGGCGTGGTCGATGGCACCGCTTGGGTCGTTGGCGCTGCCGGCCCAGGAGCCTGAGCATTCTGTGCTGCTGGTGCTGGAGCCGCAGCCGCGCCACCCGACTTTGACGTTTCGGTGAGCAAGGCGATGATGGCGTTGCGCTCGCGGTCGGTCTTCAGCCCTGGAAATGGCATCTTGTTGCCCGGCACCACCTTCTGCGGATCGGTGAGATAGGCATCCAGCGTCGCGGCATCCCAGGTCAGGTTGCTCGCCTTCATGGCGGGCGAGAAATTGTAGCCGGGCACGTCACCGGCCTTCTCGCCGACAATTTTGGCGAGCGACGGCCCAACGCCATTCTTGCCGGCATCAAGCGAATGGCACGCCTGGCACTTTCGAAACACTTGGCGGCCCGCTGCAGCATCGCTTGTCATAGCGGGTTGAGATGTTGCGACGGCCGCTGACTGTCCTGTGGTTGATGACGCCGGCGCGTGATCGTGGATCATGGGCGCGGCCGGCTGAGGCGTCTGGGCAGTCTGGGCCGGCTGAGGCATCTGAGCCGGCTGTGGCGCGGGCACAACAGCAGCGTTCTGCTCCATCTGCGGTGCGGGAGCAGCAGCCGTGGCCGTGTTGGCCTTGGTTTCGGAGGGTTGCTTGTTGTCGATCTTGATATTTCCTTCCGCGCGCTGCTTTGCGCTGGAAGGCGCGGCAGCCGTCTGCGTGGCGTTTGGCGTGGCTGCCGCAGCAGGCGAGGCCATTGGTTTGGGTGTGTCTTCCTGTTTGGCAGGTGCAACCGCAACAGAGTTCGGGGATACTGGGGCCGATTGGAACAGGGCCCCGATGCCGATCGAGAGCGCGATTGCCGCAAGGCCGACTACCAGAATGAGCCATTCCTGAAGCTTCTCCCTAATCCATTGACCCATGTCAGTCGCCTTCTCATGAGCTAAAGCAGCGGCACGAGGAGTCTGCCGCCGGCCTGTGCTACGGGATCAAGTCCGTCGCTCGGTCTTCTCTGAAAAATGTCGGCTTCCGCGCCATCGCAGCGTTTGACTTAAGTCAAGCTTCGGTAAGCCGATTTGCGAGCTCGGTCGGGGAATAATAATGCAGAATTGTCGAGTAGGGCCCGGTCCCTAAATCGATCGCCTCGGGGGTCTCGTACCGACAGGCTGTACCAGATCCCTTATAATTCACGCGCCCACGGTTCCAGCTTCTGGCGATGGTTAGCTCCAATTCCCAGCGTCTGCGACGGATGCTCTCCGAACATCGCGAAATAATACTGCGAAAAGCGCCCCAGCTCGTAGAAGCCTTGCTCCATCGCCACCGCCGCAACGGTCGTCGAGCCGGGCGCGCATTCATGCAAGATGGAATGCACGGCGCACAGGCGTTTCTGCCGCAGGAAGGTCACCGGGCCCAGACCAAACACTTCCTGGAAAGCGCGGTGGAGGGTGCGGCGCGACACGCTGAGCGCTGCGCATATCTCCGAAACATGCATCGGCCGCGTGCCGGTCTCGTCGAGATACTCCTCAGCCCGGCGGACGAGCCGTCTTGCTGAAGGAAGCCATCCAATGTCATCGGCCGGCAAAGACGACATGACGTTGGCGGCCATGCACTCGACGATCGAGCGCTTCCAGAAGTCAGCGGTCGATGGCGTCAGACCGTGCTTGTGGGTACGCAGATGCGACAGGATCGCTACCAGACGGCGGGCCGCGACGGCGCCGGTCGCAAGATCTGCCCGGAAGTGGCTGCGGTTGCGCCAGGTGTCGGGGTCGCTCAGCATCGCTTCGCCGCCGAACAGCCAGGCGACCTCATTGAGGTCGAAGCGCGTAGCTGCGTAGGCGGATGCGCCGTGAAAGACTCCGTCATGCTCGATCAGCGGCGGAATCACGAGCACGTCGTTGAGCTGCATGTCGAACGACCAGTGGGCAACACGTCGCTCGGCCGCAAGCAACATTCCAATGATCAGCTTGTCGTCGCTGCAGACACGCTGCGTGCGCATGCCGACGTTGAAGGCGCCGATGCTGAGCGAGAAATCGTCGATGCAAATGTGCGACAACGTTCCGCGCAGCCGTCCGCGTCCGAGTTGCATCACGTCGACGTGCGAGCCGTGAACGGCCTGGCGAAGGTCTTCGAAACCGTCCAGCTTCCGCGAGTCAACCAGAAGGAATTGCCCCATGGCTGTATCCTATTGCTGAAGCCGACAATTCTGCGGCAATCGGCAACCACATACCACCACAACGCGATGTTGGTGCGACGGATTGAATTCTCGATCTGAGGAGAATTGTCCTGTAATACAAGCGTGAGTTGCATTGCGGAACGCTCTGGGGGGAGTGATTGGCAATTGGGGTCATTGGTCTCACCAATCGCCCCAGCACGCTCGTACAAACTGCACGTCACACCGTCCGATCTTCGGGTACCGTTTCAGAGAACTGGGGAGATCGCTACGCAGACCTCGCCTACCTCAAATACCCCACCACCATCCGCGTCGTTTCATCGACCAGCGTCCGCACCATCGTCTCCGACAGCATCTCCGCATGGTTCAGCACCGTGTTGTGCGCGACGGCCTCGATCGCGCTGACGCAGATGAAGGTTGCCATATCGACGTCGATCTTGCGCATTTCGTTACGGCGGCTTTCGAGATAGGCGCGTACGAGGGTGTGGACCTCGCGGTTGAAGGCTTCGACGTCCTTGAGCTGGCCGGTACGTGGAATCTGCTCGGCGAGGACGCGGTGCAGTTTCGGGTTGATGCGGTGGGCTTCGATCGCGACCGTGACGAGGCGGCGCACGGCTTTCTCGATCGGCATGTCGGCGGCCTCGGTCAGCGCGGCGCGGACAATGCCCATGATCTCCTCGTTGTGACGGTCGATCACGGCGGCGACGAGCGCCTCCTTGCTCGGAAAATACTGGTAGAGCGAGCCGACGCTGACGCCGGCGACCTCGGCGATCCGGTTGGTGCTGGCTTTCTCGAAACCTTCCCGGACCAGAATGCGAGCGGTTGCCTCGACCAGCGCGTCGACGGTGGCGCGCGATCGCTCCTGAGAGGCATTTTTCCGGCGGGTTGTCGGAGGTTTGCGCGCCATGGTCTTGCGATCCGAATGCGAGTAGGAAACGTGAGTGAATGCTCGCATTATATCCGTACGTGGCGGCAGTCTGACAAGGCTCTTTGGGGCCACGCAGATTTTGAGCCAAGCGGAGATGTGACCATGAGCGTTGCAAGGATCGCGTCGGCTTTGCAGTTCTGTCCGGATGGCCGCGCGCCGCGGAGCGGCGATCACGCGCCGAGTTTGCAGAGCCGAGGCCTCAACATGCTGCTGAGCGTGTTGCCGTTCAAGAAGCAGCTGGCGTCAGCCGAGGCCGTGCAGGCGCATGTGCGCAAGCAGGCATTGCAGGCGCCCTCCCATGAGCCGACGGGATTGGGCCGAGGTGTTGAGGTCACGCTGACGAGGATGGGCGGATGGCCGGTCTACTACACCGCGCCGTCTTCAGGCCACGAGGGCCGTAACTACGTCATGTTCCTGCATGGCGGTGGCTACATCAACGAGATCGTGCCTGCGCATTGGCGCTTCATTGGCCAGATGACGCGCGAGGCGCGTGTCTGCTGTGTCGTACCGATCTATCCGCTTGCGCCGCGCGCCACCGCAAAGGACGTCGTGCCGGCGACGGCCGAGCTGCTGCGGATGCTGCTGGAAGATGCGGGGCCCGCAAAGGTCACGGTGGTCGGCAATTCGGCCGGCGCGGGCCTTGCGCTCGCCGCATGCCAATGGCTGCGCGATCGCGGCCATCGGCAGCCGGACCGACTGGTGCTGATCTCGCCCGCGGCCGATGCGTCGGTCAGCCGTCCCGAGCAGATGGCGATCGCGGCGCGCGATCCGATCCAGGACATTCCGGGGATCATCGAGGCGGGGCGGCTCTATGCCGGCGAACTTGACGTCGGCCATCCCTTCGTCAGCCCCTTGAATGGTGCCTTCCGTTTGCTTGCGCCGATGACGATCTTCTCAGGCACGCGCGATCTGCTCTATCCCGACAGCGTCGATCTCGCCGAAAGGGCGAGGGCCGCGGGCGTGCAGGTCGAGCTGCACCTCTTGCGTGACCAGCCGCACAATTACGGACTGATGCCGACGCCGGAGGGACGGCAGGCGCGTGCGATGATCTTGCATGCCGTGGCTTGAGGGGAGGGCGCGATCGTTTCACAGGACGCGCCGCCTCGATGTGGGCTGGCGCCGCTTGGGTCCGCGCGGAGGGAAAAGGCGGCCTCCCGGGCGTTTCCTCGGATTACGTCGTATTGCGGGCCTTAGGCGTGGCCCTTGATCTCGTAGTGGCCCGGCACGCATTTGTAGCGCTCGAGGCGCCAGTTGGCGTGATAGATCGGATGCTCGCCCATCCACTTCGCGAGCGGTGCCTGTGCGCCAACCGCGCACTGCATCATCGAAATCTCGGGCGTCATATTGCTGTCGGTCACGATTTCTTCGACGCAGCTGCCCGAGGCAGATGCACCAAGCCGGCAGAGCACGGCAACGACGGTCACGAACATTCCTGTCACCTCATATGTAGTTTCCGGCCAAGAGGAAGATGCAAGCCGAGTGCCACAGCCTGTGTCGGAAATGACACGCTGGAGCGACCGGACCCCCCGTCAAGTCCCGTTTGACGATTCGGACTGTAAAAAATTCTCGCTTAGTTCGAAGCCGGGCAAATACGGGGAACTGGCAGGAATGACCGATTGTGGGGGCAGCGCCGCGCGGCCGGCCCTTCACAAGGATTGCATAGCCGATACGCTCAGAAGCGCGCGGATACTCGTCAAAAGAGCGGGACCGCCGCAAGGGTTATGGAAACGCGAGGGCAGAACATGAATGTACGACCGACCGGCGTGATCCCGCCGATGACGACGCCGTTCCGGAAAGACGGCGAAATCGACTACGAACTCGTGGCGCCCCAGGTCGACTGGATGATCGGCGCCGGCGCGCACGGCGTCGCGGCCGGCGGCTCGACCGGCGAGGGGCACACGCTCGATCACGAGGAATATCGCGACCTGATCGCCGCGACGGTGGAGGCGGTGAAGGGACGCATTCCCGTGATCGCCGGCATCATTGTCGACTCCACGCGCGATGCGATCCGCCGCGGCAAACTGGTGCGCGACATGAATGTCGCGGCGCTCCAGGTCACGCCGGTGCATTATCTGTTCAAGCCGGACGACGAGGCGATGGTCGCGCATTTCCGCGCCATGGCGGACGAAACCGGCATGCCCATTATCATCTACAATGTCGTGCCGTGGTCCTATCTGTCGCCCGCGCTGCTCACGCGGATCATGACCGAGGTGCCGCTGGTCGTCGGCGTCAAGCAGAGCGCGGGCGATCTCAAGCTGTTCGCGGACCTGATGATGATGGCTCCGGACAAGCTGATCTACAGCGCGGTCGATGCGCTGATGTATCCTTCGTACACGTTGGGGGCCCACGGCTCGATCGCCGCGATCCTGACGGCGGCGCCGCATGCTTCGGTCGCGTTGTGGGATGCGGTGAAGGCGGGCAACCATCCGCGCGCGCTCGACCTGCACAAAAGGCTCCTGACGCTGTGGAACGCGATCATCGCCGACAACCTGCCGGCCTGCACGCGTTATGCGCAGACGCTCCAGGGCCTGCCCAAGACATATCCGCGTGCGCCGATGCCAGAAGCCTCGCCCGCACAGCAGGCTGCGACCCGCAAGGCGCTAGAGGGGCTCGACGCACTGAGCGGGCCGCGCGTCGAGGCGGCCGAATAGTCCGTCCGCCGAAATAACGGATGTCGGAGCTGGCCGCGCCGATCCGCTTTTACCTGCGGATGCGGCGCTGCTACATTTTGCGCTGCGCCGCCATGAGCGGCGCAGCGACGAAGAAACATACCGATAAGGGAGGGGCCGAAAGTCCCATGAAGGAATTTGCAGGAAAGATCGCCGTCATCACCGGCGGCGGCACGGGGATGGGGCGCGAGCTCGCGCGGCAGCTCGTCGCCGAGGGCTGTAATGTTGCGATGTGCGACGTCTCGGAAGCCGCGATGGCCGAGACCAAGCGGCTCTGCGAGGTCGAGAAGCTGCCGCAGGGCCTGCGTGTCACGACGCATGTCGCCGACGTCTCGATTGAGGATCACCTCAAGCGGTTTCGCGACGAACTCGCCGAGCAGCAGAAGACGGACAGGATTCATCTTCTGTTCAACAATGCCGGCATCGGCGGCGGCGGCAGCCTGTTCACCAACACGCGCGAGCAGTGGGAGCGCACCTTCAACATCTGCTGGGGCGGCGTCTATCTCGGCGTGCGTACCTTCCTGCCGATGCTGGTGGCGGCGGACGAGGCCCATATCGTCAACACCGCGAGCGTCAACGGCTTCTGGGCCTCGATCGGCATGAACCAGGCGCATACCGCCTACAGCTCGGCGAAGTTCGCGGTGAAAGGATTTACCGAAGCGCTGGTCAACGACCTCCGCCTGCATGCGCCGCACGTCAAATGCTCGGTGGTGATGCCCGGCCACATCGGCACCTCGATCGTCTCCAACTCGCGCAAGGTGCAGAGCAGCGACGGTTCGGAGCGGCTCAACGCCGACGAGGTCGCGCTGACCCGCAAGCGCATGGTCGCGGCCGGCGTGCCGGATGCTGACAAGATGTCGGACGACGACATCCAGGCAGTGTTTGCCGAGCGCGCCCGCAGCTTCCTCGAAGACGCGCCGACAACGGCTGCGCAAGCCGCGAAGATCATCCTCGACGGCGTGAAAGCAGAGCGGTGGCGCATTCTCGTGGGCGAGGATGCCAAACGTCTTGACGAGCGCGTCCGCGCGACACCCGAGGAGGCCTATGACAGGGCCTTCTACGAAAGCTTTACCCAGGAGGTCGGCTGGCGGCTTGGCTGAGTCTGTCAACGAACGCGCGCTGGTATACGTATGTTGATCGTCATGGCAAGAGTTGCTTTGGTGATTTTCACGAGCCTCTCGCGCGCGCATTCGTCCATTCATGACAAAACGGAATGTGACGCATGCGATGATTCATGCGTTCAAGCGATGGTGATCTCGAACGGCTCTCGTTCGGCGCACGGCAGCTTGGTCGGAGAATTAAAATAGTTTAGTGGGTCAAGGGTAACGCGATAATCCAACGTAGCTTCCGATGATACCCGTATGCCTCTCCGACGACTGGACCCTTTGCCCGGAGAGAGAGGACATCTCCGCTGAATTCAAGCGGTTGCTGACCGGGGCCCAGGAAGGTGGCGCCACGATCGCGGAATGCCTGATGATCGCGCGGCAGCTCGAGCGGGACGACGGGCAATCCTGGCATCGCGAATGGAAGAAGCTCGCGCAGGCCAACCGGCAACGTGCCGAGGCGGCGTTCGCGGAAGGCCATCTGGCGACCGCGCAGCGTAACTGGCTGCGGGCGATGAATTACTACAGCGCGGCTGCGATGCCGCTCGATCAGGCCGACGATCGCCGATGGGTTGCGGTGCTTGCGATGCAGGAATGCGCCCGCCGCTTCATTGCGGCGCGCAGGCCCGCCGGCGACGTCGTGACGATACCGTGGGTCGAAGGCCATTCGTTGCAGGGCTACTTCCTGCCTGCGCCTTCGGCGAACGGGCGGGCGCCGACCGTAATCTGCATCGGCGAGCCCGGGCATCGCAAGGAGGAGTTTTTATTCAAACTCGCCCCGCATGCGCGCGAACGCGGATTGTCGATGTTCGCGCTGGACCTGCTCGGCGACCAGCGCGACGACTACACCGACATGCTCTTGCAGCGCCGTGATCTCGAGAGCTCGATTGCAAGCGTCATGGACTATCTGGGGGCGCGCAGCGACGTCGATTTCGATCGCGTCGCGATCGTGGCGGACGGGTGGGGCTCTTCCTTCGTCGCGCGCGCGGTGTTGCAGGAGCCGCGGCTCGCTGCGGCGGTCTGCGACGGCGGCCTGTGGGACCTGCATGAGCGGTCCTTTTTCGCCAGTCGCCTTGCGATGAGCGACCTCAGCATCGTCCCGGTGTCGCATTCGCCGCTGATGGCCAGCAATGTCGACTGTCCGGTGCTGATTACGCTCGGCGAGGACGGCTGGCTTGAGGCCGACCGGGCGCGCCAGATCGTGCAGGAATCCCGGCTCGGCGGCGCCGACATCGTGCTGAAGGTTTTCACCGCCGCGGAGACCGGCGCTGCGCAGGCCCACGCGGACAATCCGAGCCTTGCCAACGAATACATCTTCGACTGGCTCGAATCGCGGCTCGGCGCCGTCGGCCGGCGGATCTGAGCGCGGGCTCCCGCCTCAGAGGTCGAGGGATATCCTGACGCAAGCCTTTTCGAGCCGGGTCTTCAGGGTGGCGAGCTTGGCGGTGAATTCCGTCAACTCGCTCTCGTCGAAATCCTGGAAGACGAATTCCCGAATCGTCTTGTACTGCTCGTTGAGGCTCGCAATGTGCTTCTGGGTCTTATCGACCAGCGACAGCCGCACGACACGGGCATCGGTCGGTGAGGGCCGCCGCCGGAGCAGGCCCTTCTTCTCCAGTAGCTTGGACTGGGTGGTGACGAAGGACGGGTCGACGTGGAGAAGCTTGGAGACCACGTTGACGGGGACGCCGTCGTCCTTATCGAGGTCGGAGATGGCCATCAGGATCATCCATTGCGGGCCGCTGATGCCGAGCGTCCTCGCCCAGAACTGACGCAGCTCCTCCAGATGCATGTTGATCGACGATATCTCCCAGGTGAAACGCCTGATGATATCCAGATTGCCGGCGGAGCGGAGGCGCGCCCCTTCTTTCCTCGTCGCGGACACTGCGTCACTCCCGTGATCTAAATTCTTTCTGGCCGGTGTCGTGCAGGGCCATAGTCCACGCAAGCCTGCCCTGACGCAAGTGCAGAGCAGGATTATTTTATCACTAAAATTACAAAGATTATCTACTCAGCAGGTTGGCTCACCGCAGAGTGTGGCGCCCGGGGCACAGGTTTAGTGGAATCAATAAGCTGATTAGATAAACTATTTTGATTATAGGAACTGCAAAGGCATATAGGCCCGTGACGGCGGGGGTTACTCGATCGTCCCGTTGCAGGTGGTTCGCTCACGTCCCTCGCGTCTCAAGCGGGGCCGTCCGAAAGCGCGAAGCGGCCGAGCGGATTTGAAGAGGCGGGGATCTGGGGGCATCACGATCCGGTCTCCGCAAATGAGCAACTTGGAGGTTTTAAATGAAAGTGGTGAAGAGCCTTTTGCTCGGCACTGCGGCGGGGCTGATCGCCGTGGGTGGAGTCCAGGCGGCAGATCTTCCGGTCAAGGCCAGGGCGGTCGAGTATGTGAAGATCTGCACGCTCTACGGCGCGGGCTTCTACTACATCCCGGGCACCGACACCTGCATCAAGCTGGGCGGCTATCTGCGTGCTGAAGTCGCGCTCAATGCCGGCGGAAATTACAACGGCGCGTACAGCAGTGTTGCTGCCGCGAACAACCGCCTGACGAACTACTACTCGGCGCGCGCTCGCGAGGACCTCAACATCGATACCCGCACCGCGACCGAGTACGGTGTGGTTCGTACTTACTTTGACGCGGTGTTCACCTGGACGACCGATACCTATACCGGAACCGGTACCGGAACCGGCGCGACGCCGGGCGCGACCGTTTACTCCCAACTCGGAAACACGGGGGTGTCTGCGCCGAACAACGCAAGCTCGGGCACGATCTCGGGCGGTCAGCTCGGTGTCTACTACGCCTTCATCCAGTTCGCCGGTTTCACCATGGGTAAGGCCGTGTCGCAGTTCGACGCGCCCTGGGTCAACTATCCCGGCAATAACTTCGACCAGCTGGTCGGCGGCAGCGGTACCACCAACGGCGTCAACCAGTTCACCTACACGGCCGATTTCGGTCAGGGCGTGACGGCGACCGTCTCGGCGCAGGACCAGGCGCTGAGCTTCCAGACCAACATCTGGAACACCGGCGGCATGTCCACCACCGGCGTCCTCGGCGGTGCCTATGGCTCGAACAATTTCGGCGGCACCCGGTCGCCCGACATCGTCGGCGCGGTCCGCGTCGACCAGGCCTGGGGCCTGTTCCAGGCATCGGTCGCAGCGCACGACAACCACGTCGGCTACTACGGCGCGACCGAGGCGACGGGTCATCCGGAAGACAAGTGGGGCTGGGCCGTCCAGCTCGCACTGTCGATCAAGAACATCCCGACTGGCGCTGGCGACGTGATCAACATCTCGGGCGTCTACACCGATGGTGCGAGCCGTTACAACTTCCAGGAGCTGGCCGCGACCAGCTACTCGATGTTCGGCAGCTCGAACGTCGCGTATCAGAGCATCGGTTTCGCCGGCGTGTCCGATGCGGTGTACGGCCGCGATGGCCAGCTCGAGCTGACCAAGACCTACGGTTTCCGTGGTGCCTATACCCACAACTGGAACCCGAACTGGAACACGGCGCTCTACGGCGCGTGGGCTGCGGTCAACTACAGCGGCACGGCGAAGGGCCTGATCTGCGGCAGCGACGCGTTCAAGAGCCTGACCGGCACCTGCAACCCGGACTTCAACATCGGTCAGGTGGGTGTCATCACCCGCTGGATCCCGGTGAAGAACCTGACCTTCTCGGCTGACTTCACCTACAGCCACCTCGACCAGAGATATTCCGGCGTTATCACGACGACCGGAGCAATGACGGGCGTCGCCAAGCCGGCGGCGACCTATGAGCTGAAAGACCAGGACACGTACAGCCTGCTGCTGCGCGCCCAGCGCAACTGGTAAGCTCAGATCGTTCGGGTCTGATGAGGCCCCGGCGGGAGACCGCCGGGGCTTTTTTCAGACCAGCTTTCGGAAAATCCGCCGGTTCCTACGCGGGCGACGAAGACGAGCTATGCGATTCGATCGTCCTCAGACTTATTTACTTACCTGAGTTACTAAGCTATATTCCTTTTAGCCGAATACGAAAGTCACGGCTCTTAGCTTGATGCTAAGCCTCCAGAAACCTCCGGCAGTGCCCTGCCGGAGGTTTTTTTCGTTTCGGGAGTGCGACCTCGGCTAAAGCGCGATGAGATTGGGATGAATCGTCATCGCGCTTTAGGTTGTTGTTTTGAGCATGATCTCCGCGCAAACGCGTTCCGCTTTTGTCGCGAGGGAAAACCGCTACGCACTTTTCCGGATCATCTCCTTTAGCGCATCACGCGGGCGCGCGAGTTCGAGCGATAGGCGAGGCGGCTGTGGCCGGTGCAATAGGACTGGCCGTCGGGAGCAGAGTTGCCGCAGAAGCAGAAATCTTCCGCACCCGGCGTCGAGATCGGCCAGCGGCAGCGGTTCTCGGACAGCTCCAGCAGCGAGCAGCGATTGGCATCGTCGATCGGCCCGGCGAAGACGGGCGTGTCGCTCTCGCCATAAATCGTGGTCAGCATCTCATATTGCAGCCGCGGCACCGCCCTCCGCGCGCGTGCCGGCGCAAGGTTCCGCTCGAGCTTGCGCTCGTCAGTCAATCTGCCGCGCGTCAGGTTGAGCCGGGACAGCTTGCCGATCACGGCGTTGCGGCTGACGCCGATGTCGGCAGCGATCTCGCGGCAGGAGAGGCCGGCCTCGAAGTGCCGCCTCAGAAGTTCAATTCGATCGTCGGTCCAGGTTGGTGAGAGAACGGGCATTTGTAACGGTCCCAGGTTGCAGATGTCGGCCATCCGCCTGCGAGATCCGTCCGCCTTACGTCCGGCGTGCGCTCACGTCCTGCCATTGTCGCGAATCGACAAAAGCCCGTCCTTGATGGCGAGACGGATGCCTTCCTCGATCAATGTCCGCGCGACGCCGGGAACGCTGGTGCCGTGGGTGCCCTGTCTCACCAGCTTTTCGAGATAGGTGATGGTCGAGAGCGCCAAGGTTACCGGAATGCGGTCAGTCTCGGCTTTTTCGGTGGCCATGGCCTGAACGCTAGCCTCTTACTTGGGTACATAAAAGTAACGATTAAGACTCTATTTAGGTTTGATGGCCGGAGTCAAATCCCGCCTGAAGCCGTGGTTCAGCCTATTGGAATTGCTTGGAAAATTTGGCGCGACGCAGCGCGCCGCGCGGGATACCGGGCGGCGGCGCAGCGTTGACAGGTCAGGGAAGGCGGGGCCGGCTCAGCCGTGCACGATCGCCTTTTCGATCATGCAATGGATGCCCTTGGAGCCGTTGACGGTTTGCGTCACCCGCAGATCGGCCGCCAGGCTGCACAGGGTGTAGGCGTCCTCGCGCGACAGGTTTCGCGTCTCGCCGAGCAGCGCGATCATGTCGCGCAGCGCGCGCACCACGCACTGGTCGAGGTCAGGGTCCATCGCCATGGTCACGTAGTGCGTCGTCGTCTCGGCGCGGGGATAATCGAGCCGCAGGTCCTTGCGCAGCGTCAGGCGGAAGCGGCCCCGGAGCGCTGTCTCTATCGCGGTGACGCAGACCTCGCCGTCGCCTTGCACGCCATGGCCGTCGCCGCAGGAGAACAGCGCGCCCGGAACGAACACCGGCAGATACAGTGTCGCACCCGCAGCAAGCTCCTTGTTGTCGAGATTGCCGCCCATGGCGCGCGGAATCAGTGACGAGATGCGGCCCCAGGCCGGCGGCGGCGAAACGCCCATCACGCCGAAGAACGGCTTCAAGGGCAGGTCGAGGCCCCAGGGCATGCGGCCAACCATCCGCGACCGGTCCAGCGGGATGTTGAGGATTCGCGTCTCGTGGAAATCGTCGGGCAGGGTGCCGGATAGCGGCTTGATCATGTTCCAGCCCCAGTCCTGGCGGAGTTGGACATCGAGGATTTCGACCGCGAGGACGTCGCCGGGCTCGGCACCTTCGACCGCGATCGGACCGGTGAGGATGTGACCGGGCAGCATGCGCTCGTTTTTGGCATGAACCTCGAATATCTCCGGCGGAATGTGAAATTTGTTGCGGTCGGGCAGCATGTCCGGGCCGCCGCTGATGGTGTCGACGGTCACCTCGTCGCCGCTCGCGATCGTGAGGACGGGCCTGAGCGCGGCTTCGAAGAAGCCCCAATGGCAGGTTTCGGGACTTGAATGCAGGTGGTGATGGGTCATTTGCCGCGTCCGTTCAGTTTCATCAGAACTCGTCATGAGAACTTGTTATGCCCGGGCTTGACCGGGCGATCGATCCTCTTTCAAGAAGATTTCTGAAGATGGACGGGCCGGTCAAGCCCGCGCATGGCACGCTCATTCCAGCGAGGCTCCCCTGTATTTCGTTCTTTCCAAGACCCTCGGCGTCGCGCTGCTGCCGATCAATCTCCTGGTTGAGCTCGGAATCCTGTCGCTGGTGCTGATGGCGACGCGCTTTGCCGCATTCGGCCGCAAGCTTGCGGCGACCACGCTGGTCCTGCTGGCGCTGGCCGCGTTCTCGCCGCTCGGCAACCTTCTGCTCTACCCCCTGGAATCGCGCTTTCCGCCGTGGGATCCGTCGCGCGGCGCGCCCGACGGCATCATCGTGCTCGGCGGCTCCGTCGACACAGACCTTTCGGCGGCGCATCGCACGCCGGTGGTCTCGCACGCGGCCGATCGCCTGCTGGCGCTGGCAGAGCTCGCGCGCCGCTATCCGAATGCGCGGATCGTCTTCACCGGCGGCACTGCGAACCTCATCTCGACCGATGCCAGGGAAGCCGACTATTCCGCGCCGATCCTTGAAAGCCTCGGCATACCCAAGGAGCGCCTGATCCTCGAGCGTGACTCCCGCAACACCTGGGAGAATGCGATCTTCACGAAGCAGCTGGTGGCGCCGAAGCCGGACGAGCGGTGGCTCCTGGTTACGTCGGCCTTCCACATGCCGCGCTCGATGGGGATATTTCGCAAGGCGGGCTTCGACGTCGAGGCCTATCCCGTCGACTGGCGGATGGGCGGGCGTGACGATGTTCTCTCCTTCACCAACAGTGGTGGAGACGGGCTCGGCCGGACCGACGTCGCCGTACGCGAATGGATCGGTCTTTTGGCGTACCGTGTCATGGGACGGACCGGCGAGTTGCTTCCCGGTCCAGCCAAGGACTAGAACGAGAGTCGTATAACAAGAACACAGCACCGGCGCGTGATCGCCGACCCGGAGGACGCCATGCAACAGCAGAGTGCAGACAGGATCAATCTTGCTGGCCTGGTCGCCGATCTCAACAGCCTGTTGCGGCTGAAGACGACGGTGATCGGCATGAAGCTGTTTGCGCACACCGCGGACATGGAGGCGATCCCGAAGATCCGGCGGCCGAACGCGGTCCACACCACCGACCAGATCGTCAGCATGGCCTCGCGGCTCGGCTGGACCGTCGGCATCACCGGCGACGATCTCGTCGGCGCGCAGTGCCGCGCGGTCATCGGTCTGGCGCCGCAGGACGAAAAATGGCTCGCCGGCGAAAACTATGTCGGGGTCTGGCATGGCACCGCGGAAGATGCCCGCAAGCGCCAGGAGGCGCTGGACGTCGTTCCGTTCGGGCAGTATCAGGCGCTCGCGGTCAGCCCGCTTGCGAGCGGCCGGCTCGATCCGCCCGACATCTGCCTCGTCTATGCGACGCCGGGACAGATGATCATCCTGATCAACGGACTGCAATATACCGGCTACAAGAAGTTCGAATGGGGCGTGGTCGGCGAGACGGCTTGCGCGGATTCGTGGGGGCGGGCTCTCAAGACCGGGGAGCCCAGCCTGTCCTTGCCATGCTATGCCGAACGGCGCTATGGCGGCGTGCCGGACGAGGAGATGCTGATGGCCTTGAAGCCCGAGCATCTCGCCAAGGCGATCGAGGGCATGAAGGCGCTGGCCAAAAACGGCCTGCGCTATCCGATCCCGCCCTATGGTATTCAAAGCGACGTCCGCGCCGGCATGGGCGTGAGCTACGCGAAGAAATAGAGGTCGACCATGAGCTCTGCGAAATTCGACATCGTCGTCTACGGCGCGACCGGTTTCACCGGCCAGCTCGTCGCTGAATATCTGGCGACACATTACAAGAGCGACAAGACGCTGAAATGGGCGATGGCCGGACGCAGCCTCGACAAGCTGAAGTCGGTACGCGACGCGATCGGCGCGCCTGCGGATACGCCGCTGATCGTGGCCGATGCATCCGATGCGGCGTCGCTGAAGGCCATGGTCGCTCAGACGAAGTCGGTGATCACGACCGTCGGTCCGTATCAGCTCTACGGCGAGGAATTGCTCGCGGCCTGCGTCGGTACAGGCACGGATTATTTCGATCTCTGCGGTGAGCCGATCTGGATGCGGCAGATGATCGACAAGTACGAAGCGGCGGCCAAGGAGAGCGGCGCGCGCATCGTGTTCTCCTGCGGCTTCGATTCCGTGCCGTTCGAGCTCGGCGCGTTCTTCGTGCAGGAAGAAGCGAGGCGCGTGCTCGGCGCGCCGGCCGCGCGCGTGAAGGGCCGCGTTCGCGACATGCGCGGCACGCTTTCAGGCGGCACCGCGGCGAGCGCGAAGGCGACCTTCGATGCAGTCGCGAAGGACATCAGCCTCGTCGCGATCCTGAACGATCCATTTGCGCTCACGCCCGGCTTCACAGGTCCGAAGCAACCGAAGGGCAACAGGTCTGTGCTCGAGGAGGACCTGCAATCCTGGGCCGCGCCGTTCATGATGGCGCTGATCAACACGCGCAACGTCCATCGCTCCAACATGCTGATGGGCTTTCCCTACGGCCGCGAGTTCATCTACGACGAGATGGTCCTGACGGGTCCCGGCGAGAAAGGTGAGGCCAACGCGAAACGCGTGATGGCGGCGAATGCCGAAAAGACCGGCCCGAACGCGCCGAAGCCGGGAGAGGGGCCTTCGAAGGAAGAGCGCGAGAACGGACGTTTCGATCTGCTCTATGTCGCGATCGCCCCCGACGGCCGCCAGGTCCGCGCCGGTGTGACTGGCGACCGCGATCCCGGCTACGGCTCGACCTCGAAGATGATCTCCGAATGCGCCATCTGCTTGCTGCGTGACGCGACGGACGTTCCGGCCGGCTTCTGGACGCCGGGCGCGGCGATGCAGCACAAGCTGATCAAGCGGCTGGTCGACCATGCCGGGTTGACGTTCGCCGTGGAGACCTAAAGTCCACGGTCCTGCAGGAAGCGTGATCCGTGTCCTCGAAGTTCGACATCGTCGTCTATGGTGCAACGGGATACACCGGCCAGCTTGTCGCCGAGTATCTCGCCGCGCATTACTCGGGCGACGGCGGGCCGACCTGCGCGATGGCCGGACGCAGCAGAGATAAGCTCGTTTCCGTTCGCGATGCGATTGGCGCGACCAGCGATACGCCGCTGATCGTTGCGGACGCGGCCGATCCTGCGTCGTTGCGGGCGATGGTCGATCAAGCGAAGCTGGTCATCACCACGGTCGGTCCATACCAGCTTTATGGTTCCGATCTGCTTGCCGCCTGCGTCGCGTCGGGCACCGACTACATGGATCTCTGCGGCGAGCCGATCTGGCTGAAGCAGATGATCGACAAGTACGAGGCCGTAGCGCAAGAGAGCGGTGCGCGCATCATTTTCTCCTGCGGCTTCGATTCCATTCCGTTCGAGCTCGGTGCGTTCTTCGTGCAGGAGGAAGCCCGGCGCGTGTTCGGCGCACCGGCCCCCCGCGTCAAGGGGCGCGTCCGCGATCTCAGCTGGAAGTTCTCCGGTGGCACCTCGGCGAGCGCAAGGCTCACCTTCGCAGCGGTTGCGCAGGATCTCAGCCTGGTGTCGATCCTCAAGGACCCCTTTGCCTTCATGCCCGGCTTCGAGGGTCCGAAACAGCCGCGCGCCAATAAGCCAATCTTCGAGGAGGATCTGCAATCCTGGTCCGCCCCGTTCGCGATGGCGACGCTGAACACGCGCAATGTCCACCGCTCCAACATGCTGATGGGATTCCCGTATGGCAGAGATTTCGTTTACGACGAGATGGTGCTGACAGGGGCAGGCGAAGAAGGGCAGACCAACGCGAGGCGCGTCATGGCCGCCAACAGCGAAAAGACCGGTCCTGAGGCGCTTAAGCCCGGCGAGGGACCGTCCAAGGAAGAGCGCGACAACGGTCATTACGACCTGCTCTATGTCGCGATCGCGCCCGATGGCCGTCAGGTTCGTGCGGCGGTGAAGGGCGATCTCGATCCCGGCTATGCATCAACCGCGAAGATCATTTCTGAGTGCGCGATCTGCCTGCTGCGCGACACGCCGGATGTCCCGGCCGGGCTCTGGACGCCGGGCGCGGCGATGCAGCACAAGCTGATCAAGCGGCTGGTCGACCATGCCGGGTTGACGTTCGCCGTGGAGACGTAGGCGCTTTCTTCGCCTCGCACCGCTTGCGGGGAGAGGCCGACGCGCGCCGAGCGATGCAAAGCACCGTCAGAAGCGCGGCGGAGAAGCGCCCCGACCTCAAGCTGAGGAAGCGTCCTCGCCGGCCTTGATCTTGTAGGCCTGCGCGGCCGCGATCATGCCCCACATCGCGCCCAGCATCATCCAGAAGTGTCGCCAGTGGTCGGTGTCGATCACAAAGCTCTCGCCGACGGTGCCGACGAAGGCGGAGAAGATCGCAAGATAAGCGCGCTGCCAGGGCACACGGACGAAGATGTGCCGAAAGCCCATGATCACGGTGGTGAACACCAGTGCGGGATAGCACACGCCGGAGAGCCAGCCGCCGGACATGAAGGCGTTGAGATAGGAGTTGTGGGTGTCCTCGGGGAAGTAGCGGTGGAATTGCAGAGGACCGATGCCGAACGGCAGGTCGAGCGCCATCTCCGCGCCCAGGATGTGCCGGCCGAACCGGCCGAAGCGGCCCTCGTCGTAGCTCTGGTCGAAGCTCGCGCGCTGCTTGAACATCTCGGCGATGGAATCGAACGACAGGAGCACCGCGATCAGCGCCAACGCCAGCACCGCGGCGACGACCGCCATGACGATGATCCTCGAGCGCTCCGCATTGGTGCGGCCGGTCAGCACCATCAGCGCCAGCATGAAGGCGGAGGTCAACACCAATCCACCCCAGGCCGCGCGAGAGAAGGCGAGCAGGATTGCGAGCGACATGATGCCGAAGGCGATGACGCTGCGAAACGCCGCCCCGAGCTTGTCCGAGACCACGCTCTGGAGTGCAAACAGCGCCGGCAGAATCAGGAAGGCGCCGAGCACGTTCGGATCCTTGAAGGTGCCGCGTGCGCGTCCGTAGAGTGTGAGGAGGTCGTCTCCGCCGGGAACCAGGTGAAAGTAGCCGGCGACCGCCGACAGCGAGGCGACCATCGCGCCGACCACGAGCCCGCGGCGCAGCATGTCGAGCCGGGCGGCGGTGTCCTCCGACGTTACCATGGCGAAGAACACCACGGTCACCGCCATGTACCAGGAGGTCGCGATCCAGCTCGCCACCTCGGACTGATCGAAGAGCGGGATCGCGCCGATGGTGTAGCCGACATTGAGCAGGACCAGCATCAGCACCAGCGGCATCAGCACGAGCCGCAAGCGCAGGCCGGTGGCGAAGAAGGTGACAGTGGCCAGCAGCGTCACGATCTCGTACGGGCTCGGCTCGATGAAGACGATCGCGCCGGAGGCGCCGACCAGCCACACCAGCGCACGCTGCAGGGCCAGCACGCCGGGCGCAGCCGGCGCGGCTACGTCAACTCGACCGGCTGTCGCCGCATACGCCATCACACACTCATACGTTTACGCAACTCGTACACAACACTTCCACCGTCATGCCCGTGAACGCGGGCATCCAGTACTCCGAGCCATTCGTGGCAGTTCTCGCTGCCGGTGATTACTGGATCGCCCGGTCAAGCCGGCGATGACAGTGTGGCTGGGGCACTGCAGTCTCAATACGCGTTCTCGTTCTTGGTCAGCAACGAGATCGGCGTCTTCAGGAGAATGACGAGATCGAACAGCACCGACCAGTTCTCGATGTAGTAGAGGTCGAACTCGACGCGCTTCTGGATCTTCTCTTCGTTGTCGATCTCGCCGCGCCAGCCATTGATCTGGGCCCAGCCGGTGATGCCGGGCTTGACGCGATGGCGGGCGAAATAGCCGTCGACGGCTTCGTCGAACAGGCGGCTCTGGAGTTTGCCCTGCACCGCGTGCGGACGCGGGCCGACCAGGGACAGATTGCCGGAGAAGACCACGTTGAAAAGCTGCGGCAGCTCGTCGAGGCTGGTCTTGCGGATGAAGCGGCCGACACGGGTAACGCGCGCATCGTTCTTGGTCACGACCTTCAACGCCGTCGGATCGGCCTGATGGTGATACATCGAGCGGAATTTGTAGACGTCGATGCGCTCGTTGTTGAAGCCGAAGCGCTTCTGGCGGAACAGCACCGGACCGGGGCTGTCGAGCTTCACCGCCAGCGCCACCAGTCCCATCACCGGGAGGGCCGCGAGCAGTGCGACGCTGCCGACGATGCGATCGAACAGCCATTTCATCACCAGGTCCCAGTCGGTGATCGGCGCCTCGAACACGTCCAGCGTCGGTACCTTGCCGATATAGGAATAGGAGCGGGGACGGAAGCGCAGCTTGTTGGTGTGGGCGGAGAGGCGGATGTCGACCGGCAGCACCCAGAGCTTCTTCAGCATCTCCAGGATGCGCGTCTCCGCCGAGATTGGCAGTGCGAACAGCACGAGATCGACTCGGGTGCGGCGGGCGAACTCGATGATGTCGTCGACCTTGCCGAGTTTGCGCGCGCCGGCGCAGGTGTCGAGCGCGCGGCTGTCGTTGCGATCGTCGAACACGCCGATCACGTGGATGTCGGAATCTTCCTGTGCGTTCAGCGCCTCGACGAGCTGCTCGCCATTGCTGTCGGAGCCGACGATGATGGTGCGGCGGTCGAGCCGGCCCTGGCGTGCCCAGTTGCGCACCAGCGAGCGCAGGATGAGGCGTTCGCCGATCAGCGCTGCGAAGCCGAGGACGTAGAAGGCGGCAAGCCAGAGCCGCGACATTTCGCTGCCGAACTTGGCGAAGAAGGACGCGCCGATGAACAACAGGAAGACGAACGACCAGGACGAGATCATCCGCGTCATCTGCGGGAGCTGCCCGCGGAACATTTGCACCTGGTAGATGTCGGCGGCCTGGAAGCACACCACGGCGGCGACCGCAACGGCGACGATCTCTGCAGGATAAGCCCAGCTGAAGCCGGAGAGCGGCATGACATAGCCGAGATAGAGGCCGATGCCGACGAGGCTCAGCAGCGCGAAGTCGGTCGCGCGGACGATACCGGCGATCACGATCGGCGAATAGGCGCGGGCGACCTTCTGGTTGACCACTTCAAGTGCGGCCGGCGTCAGCCGGCGGCGGCGTTCGACGAAAGGCTGGTCGGCTGGTTTGGCCTCGGCGCTGGTCGCGGCATCGAACATCGAGTGTGCGTTGAGCGTTTCCACGGGTGTCCACGTCCATTCCGAATGCCCGCGACGCAGCTTTGCATCCCGGGCGAGAGCATCCCCTGGCGGCTTCGATTATCGGACAAATCGGAAGATTCTCTAAAGCGGGCCTTAAGAACGGTTAATGATTGGCAAATGCATCGCGGTAGCCTGCGAGCACGCCATCGACCATTGCCTGCTGCGAGAAATGCGCCGAGATGCGCTCGCGCAGGGAGACTGCACGCTGCGCCGTTGCTTGCGGGTTCTCAAGTGCGGCCGCAATCGCCTCCGCCATGGCCTCGGCGTTGCTCTCCGCGAACAGGGCGGGACTGTCGCGCCCGAAGATTTCGGGAATGCCGCCGACGCGGGCCGCGATCATGGGAATGCCGGCCGCGCCCGCCTCGATCACGACATAGGGCATGGAATCGCCGCGCGACGGAACGACCAGCAGCCGCCCTTTGGAGAAGCCGTGGCGCGCCTTGACGTGACCGATGAAGCGAATGGCGCCGGAGAGGCCAAGCTTCTCGACCTTCGCCTTCAGCGCCGCCATTTCCTCGCCGTCGCCGCCGAGCGTGAGCGTGACCTGCTTGCCGCCTTCGCGCAGGCGCGCCACCGCGTCGACCAGCAGATCGGCGCCCTTGATGTGCCTAAACTCGCCGACATAGGCGAGGTCGGTGGCGTCGTCGGCGGCGACGACCGGTTCGAATTCTTCCGGCGTCACGCCATTGAAGACGCAATGCACCACGCCCTTGGGCGTGCCGACGATGCGTTGATAGGTGTCGCGGGCAAACGCGCTCTCGAACAGGAACAGGTCCGTCGCGTCCATCAGCGTGCGTTCGAGCCGCGCGTAAAACTCGCCCTTGAGGGTGTTGAGGGGATAGTGCAGCGAGCCGCCATGCGGGGTGTAGATGCGGATGGTGTCGTCGGAGCGCCGCCGCATGCGGACGAAGGCACCGGCCTTGGCGCCGTGGCCGTGCATGACATCGGGCTTGAGTGCGGCGATCAGGCGCCGCATGCGCAGCCACACCAGGGCATCGTCAGGCGATGGTTCGCGGCGGATCGCCAGCCGGTGCACGCCGAGCTTCAGCCGCGGGGCGAGCTCGGCCAGCGCCTTGTCGGCGCGCTCGCCGCCGGTGAGGCTGTCTGCGAGGATGCCGACGTGATGGCCGCGATCGACCTGGCCGTTGGCGAGATCGAGGATGTGGCGGAAGATGCCGCCGACCGGAGCGCGCACGGCGTGCAGAATACGGAGCGGCTGGTCGGGAGAGGGGGGCATGATCAGAACCAGCGCGCGACGGCGAATGCTCGAACAACTCTCAGGAATTATCGAGACGGATTAGGGGCCCTCATGGTTAACAAACGGTGTCAGCACTGCGCGCGCCGGTCGCGGCGTGGCGTGATTAACCCGGTGGCAACCTTAATGGAGTGTAATCGTGGCGATTGCGGTCGAGTCGCGGCGGCGGCTTGCGGGAGTGTGAGATGCGTTTGGCGTTCTGGCGTGCCGGCAAGGACAAGGCGGTGGTCGAGCGGGCTGTTTCGAAGTCCAAAGCCGAAGCCAAAAGCACTGAACCTGCGTCCAAGATTGAAGTCAGGCCTGCGGCCACGGTCGCGAAGCCGGCGCCGGTCGAATCCGGCGACATCGACCTGCACGCGCTCGGCACGGCATTGGCGCGCAAGCGCGGCTGGATCATCGTGCCGACGGTGCTGGCCCTGGTCGCGTCCGTCGCTGCCGTCAATTTCGTCACGCCGCGCTACAAGTCTGAATCCCGTATCCTGATCGACGGCCGCGAGAACGTGTTCCTGCGCCCGAACAGCGATCGCGCCGAAGAGCGGCAGGCGCTCGACGCCGAGGCTGTCACCAGCCAGGTGCAACTCGTGCTGTCGCGCGATCTCGCGCGCGAGATCATCAAGAAGAACAAGCTCGCGGAGCGGCCGGAATTCGATCCGGTGCTGCGAGGGATTTCGCCCTTGAAGTCGCTCGCGGCATTGGCCGGCATCGGCCGCGATCCGTTCTCGATGACGCCGGAGGAGCGCGTGCTGGACGCCTATTACGAGCGCCTCCAGGCCTACGCCGTCGACAAGTCGCGCGTGATCGTGGTCGAATTTCAGTCGGCCGATCCCGATCTCGCCGCACGTGTCGCCAATTCGATCACCGACGGCTATCTCGTGCTCCAACAGAGTGCGCGCCAGGAGCAGGCGCGCAACGCCAGCCAGTGGCTCGCCGGCGAGATCGAGAATTTACGTAAGAAGGTCTCCGAGGCCGAGGCCAGGGTCGAGGACTTCCGTTCCAAGTCGAGCCTCTTCATCGGCACTAACAACACGACACTGTCGAACCAACAGATGGGCGAGGTGAACACTCAGCTCAACAATGCGCGCGCGCTAAAGGCTGATGCCGAGGCGAAGGCGCGGTTGATCCGCGAAATGCTCCAGAGCGGCAAGCCGATCGAGGCGTCGGAAGTGCTGAATTCGGAGCTGATGCGGCGGCTGTCCGAGCAGCGCGTGACGCTGCGCGCGCAGCTCGCCGAGCAGTCTTCGACGCTGCTCGGCAACCATCCGCGCATTAAGGAGCTGAAGGCCCAGCTCGGTGATCTCGAAACCCAGATCCGCGACGAGGCGGGCAAGATCTCGCGCTCGCTCGAAAACGACGCGCGCATCGCCAGCGGTCGGGTCGACAGCCTGACCGCGAGCCTCGAGCAGCTCAAGAAGCAGGCGGCCTCGACCAACGGTCAGGACGTGCAGCTCCGTGCGCTGGAGCGCGAGGCCAAGGCGCAGCGCGATCTGCTCGAGACTTACCTCGCGAAGTACCGCGAGGCCAACACCCGCGAGACCATCGACACCGCACCGACTGACGGCCGCGTCATCTCGCGCGCCATCGTCTCGAACACCCCGGCCTATCCGAAGAAGCTTCCGATCGTGCTGATCGCGACGATCGCGACGCTGTTGCTCTCGTCCGGCGTCGTCGTCACCGGCGAGCTCCTGCGCCAGACCGCGCCACGCGCGGTGGCCGTGTTCACACCAGCGCAAACGCAGGCGCCGGTTCGCCACCAGCCGCGAGTCCAGCCGGAGGTCGAGCCGATCGTCGATCCGGTCATGGCGGAGCCCGCACCGCTTCAGCCGGAGATGACGGCCGATGCCGATGTCGCCGAATTCGCCGAGATCGAACATCTGGCCGACAGCCTGCGCGCCGCAGGCGCGGCGGCGAAGAAGGTTACGGTGCTCGGCACTGCGGCCGGCGACGCCATCACGCTGTCGACGTTGACGCTGGCCCGGCATCTGGCGCGCGACGCACGCGTGGTCGTGGTCGATCTCGCCGCATCCTCGCTGACGATTGCCGCTGTATCAGTCGATCCGATGGCGCCCGGCCTTGCCGAGCTGATGCAGGGCGAGGCCTCGTTCACGCAAGTCATCACCAGGGACAGGTTCTCGCGGCTGCATCTGGTCATGGCCGGCCGTCCCGGCTTCGACCGCAGCCTGCTGCAATCGCCGCGGGTGACGCTCGCGATCGACGCATTGCTCCGGGCCTACGACCACGTGCTGCTCGACGCTGGCGGCGCCTTCGACCTTCCGGCAGAAATGCTGACGGCGAATGCCCGCGCCGTCGTGGTGCCCGATGCGTCCATGGCGCCGGATGCCGGCACGCTGATGTGCGAGCAGCTCAAGGCCGTTGGCTTCAGCGAGGTGACGATGCTGAACAAGCCGGTGCAGCCGTCGGATGCAGCGGAAGCACCGCGTGTGGTGGCGGCGTAGTCCTTCTTTACCCTCGCCCCCTGTGGGAGAGGGTGGCTTCGCGCAGCGAAGCCGGGTGAGGGGTATCTCTCCGCGAATTCTACAGCCCGCTTGAGTCTGCTGATGCAACCCCTCATCCGGCGCTTCGTGCCACCTTCTCCCACAAGGGGAGAAGGAAGGCAGCTCGCAAGCGGAGAGAGTGTGAGCGTCTTTGGCCAGCTACCCGAACGCCTGCCGCAGCCGTCGCGCCAGGTCGAACAACACCTGGTTCTGCTTCACCAGCCGCTTGCCGTGGTTCAACGAGGACATTGCCATCGCCGCGAGCTTTCCGCGTGAGGTCAGGGGGATGAAGCTGTCAAAAATGTCGTCGTCGTCCTTGCAGAACATCCGCTTGTAGTCATCCGAGCCGATGCCGAGGTCGAGCGCGCGGTAGCCGCGGTCGCCGTAACGGTCGATGATGTAGCGCATCAGGATCAGGCCGGGGCTGTAGCGGGCGTGCTCGGACATCGTGTAGGTGTTGAACATCATCGAGCAGCGCCGGCCGTCGCCAACGCCGGCGAAGATCGCGATCACCTCGTCGTCGCATTCGAGCGCATGAATGTCGATGACGCGGCCTTCGCCGCGCGGCGACTGGCAGGCGCTGCGGATGAACTGTTCGACGCCCGGCTCGGCGAAAACGTCCGGCAGTTTCTGCTCTGCCATCCGTGCCGGCTTGACGCGGAAGAACCAGTCGAGCAGGCGGGTGACGTCCGCATCCGTGGTGGCAAGGTGATAGCGGTAGCCCGCGAGCACCTGGAGCTTCTTTTCCTTGCTCTTCAGGCGGCGGCGCAAGGAATTGCTGATCCGCGATGCCGGCGGACCGCCGGGCTCCATCATCAGCACCGGACAACCGTTGATCGCGCTTTGCCGCGGCAGCAGCGCAAACGGGTTTTGCTGGTCGTGCCAGCGCAGCGGCTGCTGTGTCAGCGAGAGCACGTCGACATGCTCGCGCAGCGGCGCAAGTAGCGCGTTGAGATCGGCCGCAACGGCCTGCGCCGCGAACTCGGCATTCCACAGGCCCATGTTGAAGGTCGTATGCTTGCCGCCCATGAAGCACGCCGTGCGCATGCCATGGTTTTGGCGCAACGAGAGCGGCAGAAGCAGAAGCGGCCGGTGCTCGGCATCGCGGGTGATGACGATGAAGGGGCGGGCGCCTTCGCGCTCGCCGACCAACCGCTGCCAGGGGCTGAGCAGGTCGAAGCGCTGATAGGGCGTGAAGAGGTGGCCGCTCTGCTCGAAGGCGCGCCAGACCGTCTCGGCCTCGCCGAGATCGGTGACGATATCGACATGCGCGATACGGCTCGCCTTCGACCGCGCGGGCGCTCCTGCCGTCCGGCTTTGCGTCGCCGCAGCCATGGTCATTCGCGAAACCTGTCGAGAGACAAAAAATGAGGTGGTTCGGCCTGTGGCCGACCTTTGCAAAGAAATGTCAACAAACGGTAATGGCAAGAAGACAACGGGCAGCGTCCATGCCGAGGAAGTCATAGTTCCATCGCTTCATGCTGCGCGTCCCTTTGCGCTGGTGAAACCGACGGGCAACGCGACGAACTAGATTAGGCGCGGTCGGGCCGCTGCATCCAGCTCACGATCGGCATCGCCGGCAATACCCAGCCCATGCCGACCACGACGTAGTAGACCGCCTGCCGCCAGCCGGATTCGGCGATCCAAGGCATCTGTGCCAGCGCCATGCCGAGCAGGGCCCAGACAGTGGCCAGCACCAGGAGCAGGATGGCGCCGAGGAACTTGCGGGTGCGGATCGTCATGACGAGATGTCGCGGTCTCTTGCGTAACTTGCGCTGCGGGAGCGGGGGACTATAAGGGGCACGCAATCCGGTTCAAGCCTCATTGGTTCAAGTCTCCTAGGTACAAGTTCTGGTTTCGCCCTGAAATGACGACGATTTCCACCCCGTCCGAGCCGCATCGCGCCGTGCGCTGGTGGCTGATCTCCGTGGCCGCGCTGATCGCACTGATGGTGCTGGTCGGCGGCGCGACCCGGTTGACGGAATCCGGCCTCTCGATCGTCGAATGGAAGCCGGTCACGGGCAGTGTTCCGCCGCTCTCGGACGCGCAGTGGATCGAGGCGTTCGAGGCCTACAAGAAGATCCCGCAATATCGCGAGCTCAATGGCGGCATGAGCCTGTCCGAGTTCAAGGAGATCTTCTGGTGGGAATGGAGCCACCGGCTACTCGGTCGCTTCATCGGCGTTGCCTTTCTCCTGCCGTTCCTGTTCTTCCTGTGGCGGGGAGGCCTTTCGGGTGAATTGAAGCGCAGGCTGTGGCTGCTGTTTGCTCTCGGCGGGCTCCAGGGCGCGGTCGGCTGGTGGATGGTGGCCTCGGGCCTCACGGAGCGGGTCGAGGTCTCGCAATATCGGCTGGCGACGCATCTGATGCTCGCGCTTGTGATCTTCGCCGGCGTCGTCTGGACTGTGCGACGGCTTGGCGAGCGACCGAAGGTCGCGTTTCCTGCGCGGCTGCGGTTGACGAGCGTGCTGCTGCTCGTCGTGACCTTGGTGCAGATCTATTTCGGTGCGCTGGTCGCGGGCCTGCGCGCCGGGCGTGCCTACAACACCTGGCCGCAGATCGACGGCGCGTTCATTCCGTCTGCGGATCGGCTGTGGTTCGAGACGCCGTGGTGGCGCAACATGTTCGACAACGTGCTGACGGTGCAGTTCGAGCACCGCATGACCGCGTATGCGCTGTTCGTGCTGGCGGCGTTGCACGCGTTCGACGCGGTGCGTTCGCGCGCCGGTGTTGCGGCGGGCGGCGCGCTCTGGCTGTTCGCGGCAGTGAGCGTGCAAGCGGTGCTCGGCATCCTGACGCTGCTCAACGAAGTGCCGATCGGGCTAGCGCTCGCGCACCAGGCGGTCGCGATCGTGGTGCTGACGCTTGCGGTGATGCAGGCGGAGCGTTTGTCCTCGCGGCAATTTGCGGCGGCGCAACCACGCTCGCTTCCGCTTGGTCAGGCTGGTTGATCGCTGATCAGCCCGGTTGATCAGCAGTAGCCGTAAACGCCGCAGGCGTAGGGCAGTCGCCAGAAATAATTGACCTGCGCGCCGCCGTAATACGCCCCCTGATAGTCGTAGTCCCAGGGGCGACCGTAATAACCCGGCAGTGTGTGCGAGCCCGGCAGGAGCGGGGTGCCCGGCAGATTGCGGATGTAGCTGCCGACGCCGTAGGCCGGCGAGATCAGCGCATCCGGATCGGTCTCGACGTAGACATTTGGCGGCTCCGGCGGCGGTGCGGCGGCCCACCGCTTCGGCATGGCCGGCAGGTCGGCGGCGAGGGCGCCGGAGATGGTCAGCGTCGCGGCAAGTAAAGGCACCATCCAGCGCAGCATCGTCGGCTCCGAATCAAAGGGGCGATCCAATGACGATGTATGCGGCAGATATGATTAATGACTGTTAACCGGGGCGTCATTCCGGGGCCGCGCTTGAGCGCCCCCGGAATGACCGGAACAACTACCCGGCCAGCGCCTGCTCCAGGTCGGCGATCAGGTCTTCCTTGTCCTCGATGCCGATCGAGAGCCGCACCACGTCGGGGCCGGCGCCGGATTTCGTCTTCGCCGCGTCGTCGAGTTGGCTGTGCGTGGTCGAGGCCGGATGGATGACGAGCGAGCGGGTGTCGCCGACATTCGCCAGATGCGAGAACAGCTGCAATTTCGACACCAGGCTGACGCCGGCGTCATAGCCACCCTTCAGGCTGAAGGTGAACACTGCTCCCGCGCCCTTCGGCGCATATTTGCGCGCGAGCTGGTTGTACTTGTCGCTCGCCAGGCCTGCATAGCTCACCGAAGCCACCGCCGGATGGCCGGCGAGGAATTCGGCGATCGCCTTCGCGTTGTCGCAGTGCTTCTGCATGCGCAGCGGCAGCGTCTCGATGCCGGTGAGGATCATGAAGGCGTTGAAGGGCGACAGCGCCGGCCCGAGGTCGCGCAGACCCAGCACGCGGCAGGCGATCGCGAAGGCGAAATTGCCGAAGGTCTCCTGCAGCCGGATGCCGTGATATTCCGGCCGCGGCTCCGAGAGCATCGGATATTTGCCACCGGTCGACCAGTCAAACGTGCCGGCATCGACGATGATGCCGCCGAGCGAGTTGCCGTGGCCGCCGAGGAACTTCGTCAGCGAGTGCACGACGATGTCGGCGCCGTGGTCGATCGGGCGGATCAGGTAGGGCGAGGCCAGCGTGTTGTCGACGATCAGCGGCACGCCCGCCTTGCGCGCCACCGTCGAGATCGCCTCGATGTCGGTAATGCTGCCGCCGGGATTGGCGATGGATTCGATGAAGATCGCCTTCGTGCGCGGCGTCACCGCGCGCTCGAAGCTTGCGATGTCATCGGGATCGGCCCACACCACGTTCCAGCCGAAGCTCTTGAACGCGTGCGTGAACTGGTTGATCGAGCCGCCATAGAGCTTTCGCGCAGCGATGAACTCGTCGCCGGGCTGGAGCAATTGCTGCAACACCACGACCTGCGCGGCATGGCCGGAGGCAACCGCAAGTGCGGCCGTGCCGCCTTCGAGCGCGGCGACGCGCTCTTCCAGCACCGCGTTGGTGGGGTTGCCGATGCGGGTATAGATGTTACCGAACGCTTGCAGGCCGAACAGCGAGGCGGCGTGATCGGCATCGTTGAAGACGAAAGAGGTCGTTTGATAAATCGGAGTCGCGCGCGCACCGGTGGTGGGATCGGGTTGTGCACCGGCATGCACGGCGAGGGTTGAAAATCCCGGAAGGCGATCGCTCATTGAGACGTCCTGTTCTTGTGGTCTGAAATCGTGCGGCATGCTGATAGGCGACGCGGCTGTCGTCAAGTTGCTGCTTCACGTCGGAATGATCTTGCTACGCATTGTCGCGTTCGCGAAATGAATCCTTCGCGATTGCGTCAACCTTGCCCGGACTTGTTTTTGGCCGCGCGATCAGAGGCCGCGGTGTCGCCGCCGCCGACACTCATCCGATTGAGGGAGAGCCGCATGCCTTGTGTCGGCGCCGGCGGTCGCTTGGAACTCAGCGTACGCGAATTCACGCCCATCCAGGATATTTCCGACGACAGCCGGCCATATTCGATCTTGGGGCAGCGATTCATCACGACCTTGATACCGGCCGCTTCCGCCTTTTCCGCCGCCGCATCGTCACGCGCCCCCAATTGCATCCAGATCACCTTCGGCAGCGGGTCGAGCGTCAGGGCTTCCTCGACCACCGGCATGATGTGGCTGGAATTGCGGAAGATGTCGATCATGTCGACGGGACGGCCGATGTCGCGCAGCGAAGCGACGAAGGGCTTTCCGAGCAGCTCCTTGCCGACATGGCCGGGATTGATCGGGATCATGTCGTAGCCGCGCTGCGCCAGATATTTGAACGCAAAGTAACTCGGCCTCACGTTGACCGGCGAGGCGCCGACCATTGCGATCGACTTCACGCTGTTGAGGATGCCGCGGATGTAATTGTCGGGGTAGACGTCGTGGTCCATTTGTCGTCTTTTCTCGTTGTCATTGCGAGCGCAGCGAAGCAATCCAGTCCGTCGGCGTTGCGCGATTTCTGGATTGCTTCGCTTCGCTCGCAATGACGGAATTACTCATCCCGCCATGTCGGCGCGCGCTTCTCGATGAACGCGCCGATGCCTTCCTCGGCGTCGCGTGCCATCATGTTCTCAGTCATCACCTCTGCCGCATAACGATAGGCGTCCGCAAGGCTCATCTCGGCCTGGCGATAGAATGCCTCCTTGCCGAGCTTGACGGTGTAGGCGGATTTCAGCGCCACCTTTCCGGCCAGTGCGATCGCGGCGTCGCGCTCGGTGCCGGCTGCGACGACGCGATTGATGAGCCCGATTTCGCGGGCGCGGTCGGCCGGGATCGGCTCGCCCGTCAGCAGCATCTCCATCGCCTGCTTGCGTGGCACGTTACGCGACAGCGCCACCATCGGCGTCGAGCAGAACAGCCC
>JAEWFG010000356.1 GCA_023388935.1 Pseudomonadota bacterium
CGAGAATGTCGACCGAGCCGAAGCTCTTCTCTCCGAGTGCGATCATCTCGGCGATTTCCGCCGGCTTGGTCATGTCGGCAGGCGAATAGACCGCTTTCACCTTGAAGTCCGACTCGATTCTCGAGCGCTCCTTCTCGATGTCCTCCGGCGAGCCGAAGCCGTTGATGACGACATTGGCGCCGGCGCCGGCGAAGGCACGCGCATAAGCAAGCCCGATGCCGCTGGTGGACCCGGTCACGACGGCGTTCTTGCCTGACAGACTACCCATCTTATTCGCTCCTTTTTGCCGGGGGCGCAGTGACGTCCCCCGTGAGATCGTAGGTCACCATGGTCTCGCCGGACTGCGGCTTCTCGAGCCAATCCTTGTGCCGCATCGACAGATGCACGTCACGCACGCCAGCTTCCCAATGCTCGACCATGGCGACATGCGAGAAGTCGTAATCCTTGGATGAGGATTCGTAGTTCTTGCTGCGGTAGATCAGATGCACCACCGTGACGGTGCTTTCGCGCGATACTTTTCCGAGAAATTCGACGGAAGGGTCGTTCTTCAGATAGTCCGGCAATTTCCTGATCAGGTCGCGCACTGCCCTGCGGGCGTTGTGCAACTGCTTGTTCTTGTCGGTGTTCATCCGCGTGCGGCTGGAATAGCGGATGTCTTTCTCGCGCTCGGCAGCTTCGAGCAGCGACGTCGGCAGGTCACCGCGCGCGGAAAACAGGTCGACCTGGAAGATCAGCATGTCGCGATCGACCTCGGCGTCGAGCACGTAGTCGAGCGGCGTATTGGAGGCGATGCCGCCGTCCCAGTAATGCTCGCCGTCGATCATCACGGACGGAAAGCCGGGCGGCAGCGCGCCGGAGGCCATGATGTGCTCCGGGCCGATCTTCTTGCCGAGCTTCTTGAACTCGTAATTGTCGAAATATTTGAAGTTGCCGGAGGTGACGCCGACCGCGCCGACCGACAGCCGGGTCTTCAGGTCGTTGATGCGGTCGAAATCGACCAGCCGCTCCAGCGTCTTCTTCAGCGGTGCGGTGTCGTAATAGCTTTCGGCTTGCGGAGTGCCCGGGGGCCAGAGCGGTGCGGGCGGGACGCGCGGGACAAAGAAGCCGGGCACGCCGAAGGTCGCGATCAGCGCGGCGCTCGTCGAATTGAACAGCTCGCGGCTGTGGTCGCTCTTGCCGATCGGCTTCCACGGCACCGGCGCGGAGACCATCTCCCAGAATTCCTTGAGCCGGTCGACGCGTGTCTGTCCCTCATTGCCGGCGATGATGGCGGCGTTGACCGCACCGATCGAAATGCCGGCGACCCACCCCGGCTCGAAGCCGAAATGGCACAGCGACTGGTAGGCGCCGGCCTGATACGAGCCGAGCGCGCCGCCGCCCTGGAGGACCAGGACGCGCTGCGCCTTCGCGGGGACTGTTGCGACTTCCGGGCTATGATCGGTCATAAGGGAACAATAGCAAAAGGCCAGCCACCGTGGCGACAGTCTGCCGCGGCGTCAATGCATCCCGGGATCAAGTCTGGCTTATCGCGGGTCCGTCGAAGCCAAGATCATGGTCCAGAACACCTTGTATTTGGTGCCGGGAGCATAGCTCGCCGCTATGCCCAATCTTGTGACACCGTTCTTGAGCATGTTGGCGCGGTGCGGGGGCGAGTCGCGCCAGCCGGAAAACGCTTCCGCCAGCGTATGATAGCCGGCCGAGATGTTCTCGACCGCGACGGTCGCCGGATAGCCGCCGGCGCTAAGCCGCTTGGCGAGCGGCGCGCGGACGTCATGGTCCATCTTGTTGGCCGCCGCCATGGCGCCGGACTGGGATTCGGCGAGCCGCATCAGATCGGGATCGATGATGACGGTGCCGAGCCCGTTGTTCTGGCGGTATTGCGAGATCATCACCGCAGCGGCCTGCGCATCGAGCCTGGAGCCCGGGGCCGCCATGTCGGCATACATGGATGGCTGCTGGACCGGTGCTTCGTTGCCCGCACAGCCTGCGAGAAGCAAAGTGATTGATATCGCGACCGCAGCGCGCATGTGCAGGAGCCCCCCAAATGAGGGGGCGTTGTTGCATATCAACCGTGGCTGAAAGGTGAATATTTAGGAAAATTTGACCCGGCAGACCGGCTCAGCCGCCCGCAAAAATCCGGTAGCGGCGGGGCTCCAGGCCGACCCTGTCGCCGGCTTGCAGTTCCTTGTCGCGGGGCGCGTCGATCTCGATGGTTTCACCACTGGACAGCGCGACCTCGGCCCGCTGCACAGGGCCAAAATTGCGGACATGCTGCACGGCGCCCTCGAAGGCGCCGCTGCCGGGCGGGCCGACCAGCATGTCGTGTCGCCGCACGAACAGTTTTGACGCGCCAGGCGCAAGCCCATCCGCCGCGAGGGAAAGCGGCCGGTCGCCGAGCCTGATAACGCCGTCTTCGACCTGGACCGGAAGCTCGATGGACTCGCCGATGAAGCCATGCACGAACGCTGTTGCCGGGGTCTCATAGACGTCATCGGGCGAGCCGATCTGCTCGATCCTGCCCTTGTCCATCACCACGACGCGGTTGGCGACTTCCAGCGCCTCCTCCTGGTCGTGGGTAACGAAGATCGAGGTGACGTTGATCTCATGGTGCAGCGAGCGCAGCCATTTGCGCAGCTCCTTCCGCACCTTGGCATCGAGCGCGCCGAACGGTTCGTCGAGCAGCAGGATGCGCGGCTCGATCGCGAGCGCGCGGGCGAGCGCAATGCGCTGGCGCTGGCCGCCGGAGAGCTGGCTCGGATAGCGATCAGCGAGCCAATCGAGCTGTACGAGATCGAGCAGCTCCTTGACCCGGGCCCGGATCGCGGCCTCCTCTTTCCGGACCGCGCGCGGCTGCACGCGCAGGCCGAAGGCGACGTTCTCGAACACCGTCATGTGGCGGAACAGCGCGTAGTGCTGGAACACAAAGCCGACGTTCCGTTCGCGCGCGCCCTGCGCCAGCGCGTCTTCGCCATTGAAGGAGACCTCGCCGGAGCCCGGCCAATCAAGGCCGGCGATGATCCGGAGCAGCGTGGTCTTGCCGGAGCCCGACGGTCCAAGCAGCGCCAGCAGCTCGCCATTGTCGACCTTCAGGTCGACGCCATTGAGGGCCGCGAAGCTGCCGAACTTCTTGACGAGATTCCTGACTTCAATGGTCACGGGCGTCTTGTCCTTCGTCCAGATGACGTTCGAGAACGGTCTTGGCGATCAGCGTGATCAACGCCAGCATCGCCAGCAGCGAGGCGATCGCGAATGCGGCGACGAACTGGTATTCGTTGTAGAGGATCTCCACCAGCAGCGGCATGGTGTTGGTCTCGCCGCGGATGTGGCCGGAGACGACCGACACCGCGCCGAACTCGCCCATCGCGCGCGCATTGCAAAGCAGCACGCCGTAAAGCACGCCCCATTTGATGTTGGGCAGCGTGACGCGGAAGAAGGTCTGAAGGCCGGAGGCGCCGAGCGAGATCGCAGCCTCCTCCTCCTGCGTACCCTGCTCCTGCATCAACGGGATCAGCGCACGCGCCACGAACGGGAACGTCACGAAGGTGGTTGCGAGCGCGATGCCCGGAACCGCGAACAGGATCTGGATGTCGTGATCGCGCAGCCAGCCGCCGAAATAGCCCTGCGCGCCGAACAGCAGCACGAAGACGAGGCCCGAGATCACCGGGCTCACCGAGAACGGCAGGTCGATCAGTGTGATCAGGAAGGTCTTGCCCTTGAACTCGAACTTGGCGATGGCCCAGGCCGCGACCAGGCCGAACACGAGATTGAGGCCGACCGAGATCGCCGCGACCAGCAGCGTCAGCCGGATCGCAGCCAGCGCCTCTGGCTCGACGAGCGCGGCAAGATAGGCGAGGATTCCCTTCGAGAACGCCTGCGCGAACACGACGACCAGCGGCAGCACGACGAAGACCGTGAGGAAGATCATCGCCAGCGCGATGATGGTGATGCGCACCGCCCTCGGTTCGGTCCGGAGGCTGTTATGCGCGGCGGCCGCATGGGCGCGTGCGCGCGCATCGGGCGAAGTCAGCGGCACCGAATCTGCGATCTGCATCGTCATGGGCTGCCCTCAACGCGCCGGGATCCGGCTCTGCGCCCAGCGCTGGAGCCGGTTGACGGTGAAGATGATGACAAAGGACACGACAAGCATGACCACCGCGATGGCGGTCGCATCGGCATAGCGGAATTCGGAGAGCCGGATCACGATCAGGAGCGGCGCGATCTCCGAAACATTCGGCAAATTGCCGGCGATGAAGATCACCGAGCCGTACTCGCCGACCGCGCGGGCGAAGGCGAGCGCAAGACCGGTGAGCAGCGCCGGACCGAGCGAGGGAAGGATCACGCGAATGATCGTCTGCCAGCGGCTCGCCCCCAGGCTGCCTGCGGCCTCCTCGATTTCAGGATCGAGATCCTGGAGCACCGGCTGCACCGTGCGGACCACGAAAGGAATGCCGATGAAGATCATGGCGATGAAGATGCCGAGCGGCGTGAACGCCACCTTGATGCCAAGCGCTGCAAGCGGCGCACCCAGCCAGCCCTTCTCGGCGAACAGCGCGGTCAGCGCGACGCCGGCAACCGCCGTCGGCAGCGCGAAGGGCACGTCGACAATGGCGTCGAACAGCCGCCGGCCCGGGAAGCGGTAGCGCACCAGCGCCCAGACAATGATGCTGCCCATGACGAGATTGACGCAAGCCGCCGCGAAGGCGAGGCCGAAGGAGACCCGTAACGCGTTCAGGGTGCGGCGGCTGGAGAGAATAGCCCAGAACTGCTCGGGGCTCAGCTCGAGCGATTTCAGGAACAGGCCCGCGAGCGGAATCAGGATGATGACGGAGAGCCAGGAAAGCGTCAGTCCCATGGTGAGACCGAAGCCCGGCAATGTCCGACGTCGTGCTGCTGTTGCGCTCACCAGGCCCCCCGCTAAAGCCTCCTAAGACGGCGCCCGATCAGTTCTTGTAGATCTGATCAAAGACGCCGCCTTCGGCGAAATGTTCCTTCTGCGCCTTGGTCCAGCCGCCGAACACATCGTCGATCGTGAACAGCTCGACCTTTGCGAAGGAGTTTTCATACTTCCTGGCGATCTCGGCATCGCGCGGACGATAGAAGTTGCGCGCAGCAATCTCCTGTCC
>JAEWFG010000408.1 GCA_023388935.1 Pseudomonadota bacterium
GTCTCGCCCCGTCCATCTCCGCTTCGCCCGTTCTTGAGCCTATCGCTGAGATTCGCAAAGTCGTCCCTGGCCTCCATGTCGAGCTTCGAGAAGAGCCACCAAGCCGCCTAGTTGAGCTTCTGTTAGAGGGCGAAGTAAATCTCGCTTTGGTCGGTGATCTCGACGATGAGCCAGAACGAATCGACGATTGGGCGCTGTTCGAAGAGCGTTATGTCGCCGTGCTCGCCCCGTCGCATGAACTCGCTGGTCTTCCGGTGATCGGAATGGAAGCGCTTCGCGAAGCCACTATTCTGGATCGCTTCAACTGTGACGTAGCTCCGAAAGTTCACCGTCTCTGCTTTCCCGACGCGCTGCCGCATTACAATCATCGCAGCAGCCGGGACCTGCACCTGCAACATTTGGCGGCCGCGGGGTTCGGAATAGTCCTCGCCCCCGAGCATATGCCCCGGTTGCCCTCCCTAAAGGCTCTTCCGAGCGAGGGGGATCCGGTATGGCGAGAGGTGCGGCTTCTCGCCGTGCTGGGCCGCCGCTACTCACCGGCGCTTGACGCCTTCGTAAAGGTTGCTCGGCTGCGCGACTGGTCTCTTCACGCGGGATCGCCCCTCCAAACCGAGAATCGCGGCCACCTCGAAGCGAGCGGTATGTCCGCACGGCTCGCATCGCCGATCTCTTGAGATGTCCGGTGTGCACATGAAGATCGAATGGAATTTAACCAAGCCCCTCAATCAGGTGCGTAGCAAGCTTTTGGCCGGGTTCAGTGACAAGGACCGGAAGGCGTACACCCGTCTCGTCGAGTGGCTTCGCAAGACTGATGTCGCGTCGGGCGCATTGAAGGTTGGCGATACGGCGCCAGATTTTCTCCTGCCCGATCCGCATGGACGACTTCATTCGTCCGAACATCTTCGCGGTGAAGGGCCGCTTGTAGTTAGCTTCTATCGGGGTGGATGGTGCCCATTCTGCAATGCGGAGCTTCGCGCTCTTCAGGCGGTCAAGGCCGAATTTGACGGTCTAAAGGCGAACCTTGTTGTGCTGTCGCCCGAGACTCGTGATCTGCCGAGGCAGCTGAAACAGCAGTTGAACCTCGACCTGACGATGCTCGCGGACGTCGACTATGCCGTGGCAATATCCTACGGCGTCCTATTCCGTATGCCTGACGAAACCAAGGCGCACTACGCGGGGCAAGGTTACGACTTCGGGCGCCGTCATGGGTCGACCGAGTGGATGCTGCCAATCCCGGCGACTTTCGTGATCGATCAAGGCGGCGTCGTCAGAGGCGCGTTCGTCGAGCCCGATTTTACGATGCGCCAAGAACCATCCGACATCCTCAACAAGGTTCGCCAACTTGCGGGATCTCAGGGTGAGGATGCCTCCCCGGCCTGATGTCGGCCAGAGGACATCTCCGCTACTACTGTGATCCTGCGAACTGGATTCGCAATCAATTGTGTTTCTGACAGGCGCTGCCGAGATAGAGATCAGAAGTTGCGTAGTCATGCACTGCTGCACTTGACGCGCTCACTCGACACCCCAAGACGAAGTCTCTCACCTTCTCCGCGAACATCTCGCATGGTTTGAGAGATGCGTTGCCCGATCCCGAGCGGCATAGGTCGAAACTGATCAAGCGGTTTAGGTTGAAACTGACAATGTCGATTCCTGCCAATTCTCGCGCAAACTGGCTGTTTCGTCGTCAATCGTCGGATCGGCGAAAGCTCACACCACATCGCCGTTGCTCGGACATCCCTTCGCTGTAGCCCTCAGGGACGGCTGCTAGCGCCGCCTGGAAATCTACACTCTCCATTCACTAACGCTCCCCTTCAGCGTGAGACATAGATACTTGTGCGGCCCCGCTTGTTTCTGCGCGCCGCGTCGATGGCATCGAATCCATAACCAAAGGTTATTGGTCCATCGAGATTCGCCGCGATATTTTCGTTCGTGTGCAAAGGAATTCGGAAGATGACGACTCACCGCACAACACCAGGTGGATGATGAGGGCAATCGTGGTGACGAACCAGGCGGCGGGAACGGGCGGCCGGCGCCATCCAGATTGATTGACCGCGTCCTATCAGACCCGCCGGGGGTAACCTGGGAAACTACCCATGCCCCCGGCATAAGATGTCGAATGGACTCCATCGCCGCAACATTCCCAGCACGTTAGGAATCACCATGACCAACGGAATCACCATGACCAACTGAATCACCGCGACCAACGGAATCGCCATAACCAACGCCGTGATCGAATGTATCCTGAGTCGAAGCGCCGCCAAGTATTACGATCCCGCCGCCACCTTGAGCGACGACCAAATCCGCGAGCTGGTGAGAAGCGGGACCACCGCGCCGACGTCCTTCCACTTGCAGAACTGGCGCTTCATCGCCGTGCGCACGCCGGAAGCCAATGCTCGGCTGAGTCCGATCGCTTGGAGTCAGCCCGCGATCACCGAAGCGGCCGTGACCTTCATCGTCTGCGGCCAGTTGGCCGATTCCAGCGTAGTACCAGAGCGTCTGGCGCCGCTGGTGGGGGCGGGCATCATGCCGCCAGAGATGGTGCCGGAATGGAAAATCCCCGCACGCGATCTGTACATGGAGTACCCGCAGCGCCAGCGCGACGAAGCAGTACGCACCGGCACCTTCGGCGCGGCGGCGATGATCTATGCGGCCCGTTCGCTGGGCCTGGGTTCGACGCCGATGATCGGATTCGATGCCGAAGCGGTTCACCGCGAGTTCGGACTGACCAAGGACGAAGTGCCGGTCATGCTGTTGTCCGTAGGGGCGGAGCGTCCGGGAAATTGGCCGCAAAAGCCGCGCCGTCCGGTCGCCGAGGTGCTGGATCTCGTGTAATTACTCGATGATGAAGTTCCCACGATGACCTGCCCTAGAACTGTCAGACAGAAATCGACGAACGCCACCACAGAACGTCAAGACGGGCCCACACTTGAAGAGCACGATGAAATCTATTCCTTCATGCGGCGCCTCGCCCACGCCGTCGGAGTGCTCGGTCGGGGGACGGACTCCGCTCCTTCCTATATCTGTCCTCGCAATGACTAGGATCTGTCATCGCTTTCGTGCGACGAGTGTGAGTGTATTCGCGGTGAGCGATCATACGAGCAGCCACCGGCTGGGCTCGCATGGACTGCCACATGTCATGGCAACCGGCTTTCCGTTCTACATTCACAAGCCGAGCCGCGCGCGCTTTTCGGCCGAAATACACGACAATCACCATCCCCGTCGGCGAGATCATTATGAGGCATCCGAGATCACTGATGGCCACTTATGCTGACATCTGCGAGCCTTGAGAAATGCATCGAATCTTGGTGTTAGATCACGATCAGTCGACCCGCCGCTCCATTTCCGGAACGCTAACACCGGTTGGTTATGAGGTCGTGTGCTGCGCCGATGGACACGCTCTACTAACGCTGGCGCGCAAAGGAACTCCTAGCTGTATCCTCATCGATCTATCACCAGGGGACGAGTGCGGTCTGAGTCTTCTAAGACAGCTCATTCTGGACAATTGCCCTTCGCCCATTTTTATGATGTCCGAAACCGGAGATATTCCAAGTGTCGTTTCGGCGATCAAGTCTGGCGCCCACGATTTCATTCCAAAGCCCGTCCAAGCCTCCAATCTCTTGGATCGAGTAAATGCGGCCATAGAAGATCATGATCGCGGAAGGCCGGGTGACGAGAGAGCCGCAGTGGGCACCGATCTCTCCGGCAAGCGGCCGCTGACTTCTCGAGAGCAAGAAGTTCTGAAGCAACTCACGTTCGGATTCTCGAATAAAGAGATCGGTCGGTCACTGGGACTAAGTCCACGGACAATCGAAGGTTATCGCGCCAGCATCATGAGGAAGCATGGCGCAAGAAACGCGGTCGAGTTGACCCGGATCGTAACGACGTCGGCTTTCTAAGTCGCACAGGCCCACCAATGGAGGAAGCCACGTCGGACGGCTGACCCGGGAGAGCCGCGATCCAGCCGCACCGGACGCCGATTCACGCCGACGGTCTCTAATACACAAACTACAGCAAGACTTGCAAACAGCCGTTGCGCGGACAGCAAAATGGTAATTGTGCTCTCACTCTCTGACTGCCCTAACTAGCCGCGCTTGGCTCGATCGCGACTCGCGGGCCCTAGAGATACTCTCCTGGCTTTGCCGTCCGTCGCGAAGCCGGACACGCCTGACAATTGCCTTAGGTGAAAGTCATGAGCATTTCACGCTGTTCGAAACCGCCGCCCAAATTGCAGAGTTCTCATTCCTCTACAAGGAAGCAGCCTTCCGGCCTCTTCTCAGAAATCGTCATAGATGATTAGCGTTCGAATGGATGGTGTCTTGCCGACGTCTAGCTCAACGAGCCGCTACTTCAACGTAGCAAGATAGGCAACGAGGTCGGCCCGGTCCGTCGAATTCGTCAGCCCAGCGTAGGGCATCCTGTTTGCGGGAACCACCTTCTGTGGCGATTCCAGATAAGCATCGAGGATCTTCGCATCCCAGACAATATCGGACTTCTTCATCGCGTTACTATAGTCGAACTGGGAGCCGTACCCGCTGATTGTGTTTCGGCGCGGGGTCACAACCATGATCGGCGTGGGGGTCCCATCATTCCAATTCAATGAAATCAATCATCTGGAGGGGTCCCGACGACGCCGATGGGGGTCATTTTTCGGGTCTGACGCAATATCGCTGATGGTGGCCAGGGGTCATGGCGCACCAATAAGGCGGGCCTGAAGTAGATCGAGCTTGGCGCGCCCGTACATTTGACGTTTGACGAGCTTGAGCTTGGTGATCTGGGCCTCCACCTGCCCATTCGACCATGGCTGTATGATCGCTGCCTGGACTGCGGCTTTGTCTTTGGCAATGCCGTTTGCGAATGAAGCGATGAGGCTCCGCCTTGATTCATTGATCCAAGGCTCGAGCTCAATCTCGGCTTTCTTCCGTATCATCGTCTGGAAGCGATCGACGATGACCCGGGCTTCTGCCAGCGTTGGTACGCCTTGTTCGATGGCTGCGACCGTGACGGTCTCGGCCTTGGTTAGATGGTCTCTTTTCATTGTCATCAGTTTTGCTATCGACCTGGCGGCAGGAACTTTCCGCAGGGGTTGATCGCTGGCTTGTTCAGCGCGTCGCTGCCGTGTCGCCCATCCTGTGACGACGCTTAGCGAGCCTTCAAAGCCTTGCCCCTTTAACCGACGCCAGAGTTCGGCGCCGTTGTGACAACCGCCCGTCCATTGCGCCTCCAGAAACGGCAGGTGGATATCGAGCGTGCTCTGGCGGGTCCGGAAGACGTCGGTGCCCGCGCCGCGACTGATCTGGCGGACAAAGTTACGGCTGCGCCCTGTACGACGGGCGATCTCTTTGAGCGGTACTTTGTTGCTGACAAGATCGGCGATCGTGCCATAGGCCTCCTGGCGCTGCAGATAGCCCTGATATCGCAACCTTTCCGCGGAGGTCAGGAGGGTTGGATTGATCGTCGTTGCGCCGATTGCGGTGCGAATGCCGCGCATGGACCGACGTACGGCGTCAAGGAACGCCGCGCTTGCGTTTTCCATCAGATGCCACCGATCCGCCACCTGGATGGCGTCAGGGATCGCCCTGGTCACGGCCTCGCCGTATCCGCCGCCACGATCACGCGAGACAATCTTGATCCCTGGATGGCCGCAAAGCCAAGCCTGCACGGTGGCCGTTTTCCGGTTCCGCAACAGCGCCACGATCCGCCGTCGCTGCAAATCACACACGATGGTCCCGTAACGGTGGTTCCTTCGGAAAGCCCAGTCGTCGATACCCACAACGATCAGCGGATCGGAAGGCATCACTGCCCGTCGTCGCACGACCCGTAGCAGCGTGTCGTTACTGACGG
>JAEWFG010000068.1 GCA_023388935.1 Pseudomonadota bacterium
GGCCGCCCCGTCTGTTCAGCGACCCCTTTGGACACTTGCTGGATGAACTAGGCCCGGTCATCAGATATCCGGTTGGTGATTCTGACAGTTCGATTGATCTCCTTGAGCGTTCAAGGAATCCTGAGTAACTGGGCCACCATGTTGTTGGAGCAGGCCAGACGCGCTAGCGGCGAGGAGAAAGCGCGGCTCTTTACATTGGCGAGCGAGAAATGCATGGCGGCATTGGCGATCAAGCCGAATGATCATGAGGTTCTGGACAGCTTGGGTGCCATACTATTCGAGCGAGCTAAGCAAGCTGGCGGCGAGGAAGCATTGCGGCTGTTTGCCTTAGCGGACGAGAAATACGCGGCGGCGCTGGTGATTAAGCCTGATGATCACGCGGTTCTGAGTAACTGGGGCGCGTTGCTATCCGAGCAGGCTAGGCACGCCCGCGGCGATGAGGCCTCGCGGCTGCTTATACTAGCTGGTGAGAAATACGCGGCGGCGTTGGCTATCAAGCCTGATCTTCTGGAGGCCCTAAATAATTGGGCCGCCGTGCTATCCGATCAGGCCGGACGAGTAGGTGAAGAGGACGCATCGCGACTATTCGTGCTGGCAGATGCAAAATACGCGGCAGCAATAGCCGTCAAGCCTAACGATTCCGAGGTTTTGAATAACTGGGGGAGCTTGTTTACGGATCAGGCGAAGCGAGCCGATGGCGAGAAGGCATTGCGGCTGTTTGCGCTGGCAGATGAGAAGTTTACGGCTGCATTGAAGATAGATCCGTCCAACACTTACAATATTGCTTGCCTAGCGGCTCTCCGGGGCAATGAGCTCCAATGCCGCACAAATCTCGAAAGTGCCGAAACGCAAGGAACGCTACCGAGCCACGAACACCTAGTTGGCGATGTGGACCTCGAATCGATGCGTGAGAAGCCGTGGTTCCGGGAACTTCTGGCCAGGCAAAAAGCGAAAGCCGACGACTAAACCCCGCCCATCTTGCAGACCAGCTTCCACTCCTCGGCCGTCACCGGCTGTACCGAGAGGCGTGAATATTTCACCAACGCCATGTCGGCGAGCTTCTTGTCCGCCTTGATCGCGGCCATTGTTACCGGTGTCTTCAAGGGCTTGTCGGCCTTGATGTCGACGCAGACGAATTTCTCGGTCTTGTCGGTCGGATCGGGATAGGCTTCCTTGATGATCTCGGCGATGCCGACGATCTCCTTGCCCTCGTTGGAATGATAGAAGAACGCCTTGTCGCCCTTCTTCATGTTCACGAGATTCTGGCGCGCGGTGTAATTGCGTACACCGGTCCAGGCCTCGCCCTTGGCACCCTTTTCCACTTGCTGGTCCCAGGACCACACCGACGGTTCGGATTTCACCAGCCAGTACGCCATGTTCATTCCTCTGCCTTGAAGGGGCGCGTCAAAAGTCCCGAGATCGCGGCGTCGATCGTGCTCCGGCCGCTCAGGATCGAAGCAACCGCTTCCGATACCGGCATCTCGATGCTTTGCGAAGATGCGAGCTCGATCAGCACCGGTGCAGTGAACTCGCCCTCGGCGAGCTTGCCGGCGGGCGGCTGCTCACCGCGCCCGAGTGCCAGGCCGAGCGCGAAATTGCGCGATTGCGGGCTCGAGCAGGTCAGGATCAGATCGCCGAGGCCGGACAGGCCCGTAAGCGTTTCGCTGCGCGCGCCGAGTGCGCGGCCGAGGCGTGTCAGCTCGGCAAAGCCGCGGGTCGTGAGCGCGGCCTGGGCGGATGCGCCGAGCTTGCGTCCGACCGCGATGCCGACAGCGATCGCCAGCACGTTCTTGGCCGCGCCGCCGATCTCGACGCCGCGAATGTCGGTGGAGTGATAGGGGCGGAATGTCGGTGAGCCCAGCGCCTGCACCAGCGCGCTCGCCATGGCCTCGTCCTTCGCCGCCAGCGTCACCGCCGTCGGCAAGCCGCCCGCAACGTCGTCGGCAAAGCTCGGGCCCGACAAGATCGCCGGCTGCGCATGGGGCGCGGCTTCCGCGATGACGTCGGTCATGAATTTGTGGGTGCCGTGCTCGATGCCCTTGGCGCAGGCGACGATCGGCGTCGGCTTGGTGATGTGCGAGGCCAGCGCGTTGACCGCGCCGCGCAGATGCTGCGCCGGCGTTGCGACCAGCAGCGTGTCGGCGCGTGCCGCCATAGCGAGATCGCTCGTCACGACGATCTCCGGGGCAAGCCGCACGCCGGGCAGCCGCGGATTGTCGCGTGTCGAGGCAATCCGCGCCGAGTGCTCCGCGTTGCGCGCCCAGAGCGTCACGCTCCGCCCTGCCCTCGCCGCCACCGTCGCCAGCGCCGTGCCCCAGGCACCTGCTCCGATCACCGCGACGGATTGGAACGCGGTCATCGCTAGAATCCCGCCCGCGTATTGCCGTAACCGGCAGGTGCCGTGGCGTTGGCGTCGAGCAGCCAACGTGCGCGGGGCTGCGCCTCCATCGTGTCGGTCATGCCGAGCGCAAGGCGTTCCGCGCCGGCCCAGGCGATCATCGCGCCATTGTCGGTGCAGAGCGCAGGCGGCGGCATGATCAGTTGCGTCTTGGCTTGGCTGGCAACGTCCTGCAGGGCGCCGCGGATCGCCTGATTGGCGGCGACGCCGCCGGCGGCCACGAGCGCGCGTGGCGCACCGAACTGTTCGCGGAAAAGTCTCAGGCCGACGCTCAGCCGGTCGGCCGTCGAATCCAGCACGGCGGCCTGGAAGCTCGCGCAGAGATCGCTGATGTCCTGCGGCGTGATCTCCGTGAGCCGGCTCGCTTCGTTGCGCACCGCCGTCTTCAATCCCGACAGCGAGAAATTGGCGTCTGGGCGTCCCTGCATCGGCCGCGGAAACGTGAACCGTGTGGCATCGCCATTTGCCGCCGCGCGCTCGACCTGCGGTCCGCCCGGATACGGCAGGCCCAGCATCTTCGCGACCTTGTCGAAGGCTTCGCCGATCGCATCGTCGACGGTGGTGCCGAGCCGCACATACTGGCCGACGCCGGTGACCGCGACGATCTGCGTGTGGCCGCCCGAGGCGAGGAAGAGGCAGTAGGGAAATTCGATTCCGTCGGTGAGGCGCGGCGTCAGCGCATGCGCTTCCAGATGATTCACCGCGACCAGCGGCGTGTCATGCACCATCGCTATCGCCTTCGCGGTGGTGAGCCCGACGATGACACCGCCGATCAGGCCCGGCCCCGCAGCCGCCGCGACACCGTTGAGCTGGGCGAAGTCGATGCCGGCCTCGCGCATGGCGCGGCCAATGATGCCATCAAGCAAATCGACATGCGCGCGGGCGGCGATCTCAGGCACCACGCCGCCGAAGCGGGCGTGCTCCTCGACCTGCGACCGCACGATATTGGACAGGATCTTGCCGCTGCCGTCAGGCGCGCGCTCGATCACGGCCGCGGCGGTCTCGTCGCAGGTGGTTTCGATGCCCAGTACCAGCATTGGCGAATTGTTATCCAATTTGCGCCCTTGCGCTCATCCGTAAAGCAGAGTTCTGGTACGTCCGGTAGCATTCCGGGGTCGGCCTGTGCAATCGTCACGCGCGGCGATCCTCGCGAATGCGTCACCGCCACGTGGTTCGGGAACACAAGCGATGTCCATTCTTGTCACAAGGCCGCATCCCGACAATGAGGCGACGGCGGAAAATCTGCGCGGACGGGGTCATGTGGTGCTGCTCGCGCCGGTGCTCAAGTTCGAGCCGGTCGCTTTCCACGACGAGAACGAGGCGGGCTACAGCGCCGTCATCGTCACGTCGGCCAACGCGATCCGCGCCGCCGCGCCGCAATTGCGGGATCTTGGCCTGCTGGAGTTGCCGCTGTTTGCGGTCGGCGGGCATACTGCGGGGGTCGCGCGCGATGCCGGCTTTGCCGAGGTGTTCGTCGCCGGCGGCGATGCAGTGTCCCTGCGCGACAAGGTGATACAGAGCGCGCGCGACGGGGTGCTGAAGAAGAAGAGCGCGCTGCTTTATCTTGCAGGCGCGGATCTGTCGCGCGATCTCGGCGGCGATCTCGGCGCCGAAGGATTTAATGTGGTCACGCAAACGACCTATCGCATGGTCCCGGTCAAGATATTGCCGCGCCAGGTCTGCGAGGGCTTTGCCGCGCATGGGATCGAGGCCGTGCTACATTACTCCCGGCGCAGCGCGCGGGCCTTCCTGGATGCGGCGCGGGACGAAGGCGTCGAAATCTCGGCGCTGGCGATCCCGCAATGCTGCCTGTCCGAGACGGTCGCGAGCGTGCTGCGCGATGCCGGTGCGTCGCGGGTTCTGGTGGCGGCGACCCCGGACGAAAATGCCCTGTTCGACACCTTGGAGCGTGCTTTGCGCACCCGTTTGGCGTAAGAGGTCGGGCCGAATCCGACGCAATCGGGTCCGCCCCGGGTACGCAAGTGTGAGGAACCGTCACGATGGCCGACGACAAGCCTGAAGACGCAGGATTGGCCCCCGACGCCGGCCGTGCCAAGCGCACCCCGCCCATTATCGACCTCGAGGCGACCGAAGTCTCGACCCAGCCGCAGGAGGTGGCGGGCGAACCGGAGGCTCAGCCGGTGAGCGAGCAGGCTGCGCATGAGCAGGCCAAATCCGAAGAGGCCGAGTCCGAAGAGGCCAAATTCGAAGAGGCCAAGTTACAAGATGCCGGGGCCGACCCTCAGTCCGAGCCCGCCGGGGAGCAGCCTTCCGTGGCGTCCGCGCCTGTGCCGCCGCGGATTTCGCCGCGGATTTCGCCTTGGGTCATTGCGCCCTTCTCAGGCGCGGCGGCCGCGGCACTGGTGCTCGCGGTCGGCTGGATGCTGGGCTGGCCCGAGGTGCAGGCGCCGCCTGCCGCACCGCAAGTGACAAGCGCGACGGTGGACGCGCTGAGTGGCCGCGTTGCCGCAGTCGAGGCCAAGGCTGGCAAGCCCGCCGCCGATCCAGCCATGGCGGCCCGGATCGACGCGCTGGAAAAATCGGTGGGTGCGCTGCGCAGCGACATCGGCAATCTGCGCGCGCAGTCCGACAAGACCGCGAGCGCGTTGAACGACGTGAAATCTGCACCGCGCGATGCGGCTGCAATTTCCGGCCTCGCCGATCTCAACGACCGCATCGCGCAGCTCGAGCGCGCCAGCAAGACCGAGCAGGCGGAGCTCGCACGGCAGGGCGAAAAGATTGCCGATAACAGAACGATGGACGACAAGCTATTGCGCCATGTGGTGGCGGCGGCCCTGCTCGACGTCGCTGTGCGCCACGGCGATCCTTACGAGTCGCAATTGGCCGCGGCGCGGTCGCTTGCAGCCCAGCCCGACGCGCTGAAGCCGCTCGACATATTTGCAGCGTCAGGTATCCCGACGCCGGTCGCGCTTAGCCGAGAGCTCGTCAATATCGTGCCAAAGCTCGCGCCGCCGGCGGAAGCTCCAGCCAGCGGCGGCGGCATTGTCGAGCGCCTTCAGGCGGGGGCGTCGAAGCTCGTTCGCATCGAGCGCACCGACGGGGTCGGCAACGATCGCGGCGCCATCGTCGCGCGGATCACCGCAGCGGCGCTGCGCAACGATTTCGTGGAAGCCCGGCGCGAGCTGAAGATGTTGCCCGAGGCCGATCGTGCGCCGGCACAGGCCTGGCTCGACAAGGCCGACGCCCGCGACGCCGCGCTCGCCGCCTCCCGCAAATTCGCCGACGATGCCATGGCGGATCTCGCCAAGCCTGATCCAATCAAGCCCGCTCAATAAGGTTCGCGCAATAACTAGCGCGTAAAAGGGGTCGCCATGCTTCGCATCGTCCTTTTCCTGGTCCTGATTGCGCTGGCGGCAGCCGGCGCGGCCTGGATTGCCGACCAGTCCGGTGATTTCGTCCTGACCTGGGGCGTCTATCGCATCACAACGACGCTTCCCAAGTTCGTGCTTGAGCTTGGCATCTTTGCAGCGGCGGTCGTGCTCGTCTGGAGTATTCTGACGGTGATCTGGCGCACGCCGAGACGCCTGCGCCGCCGCCACCACGAAAAACGTGACGCGCGGGGCCGCCATGCCATCACCCACGGCCTGCTCGCGATCGGTCATGGCGACATCGCGCTCGCCCGTCGTCATGCGGAGGCGGCGCGGCGACATGCGCCGGACGATCCGCTCGCACTGCTGCTGCATGCACAATCGGCGCAGCTCGAAGGCAATCGCGACGAAGCGCAGCGCGTCTTCCGCGCCATGGCCGAACGCGAGGACACGCGCCTGCTCGGCCTGCGCGGCCTGTTCATCGAGGCGCAGCGGGCCGACGATGCGGTCGGTGCCGTAATGATCGCGGAGGAAGCGATCAAGCTGTCGCCGTCCTCGACCTGGGCCTCGCATGCGGTGCTCGGCTTCCGCTGTGCGCGCGGCGACTGGAGTGGTGCGCTCGCGATTCTCGATTCGAATTTGTCCGCTGGCCTGATCGACAAGCAGGCTTATCGCCGGCAGCGCGGCGTGCTGCTCACGGCGCGCGCGCTGGAGCTCGAGACCACGGACCGCGACGTTGCGCGCGAGAGCGTGATGGAAGCGGTCAAGCTCGCGCCGACCCTGGTGCCGGCTGCGGTGCTCGCCGCAAAATTCGAGAGCGAGGCGCATCAGGTGCGCCGCGCCATGAAGCTGGTCGAGGCCGCCTGGCTCGCCAATCCGCATCCCGATCTGGCGGAGGCCTATGCGCATGTGAAGCTCGGCGATTCCACGCGGCAGCGCCTGCAGCGGGTCGAGACGCTCGCGGCCAAGGTGCCTTCCGACAAGCCCGGCCATATCGAGGGCCAGCTCGCGATCGCGCGCGCCGCGATCGATGCTTCCGAATTCGCCCGCGCGCGCGAGGTGCTGGCGCCTTACGTCAACGATCCGACCCAGCGCGTCGCGCTGCTGATGGCCGACATCGAGCGCACCGAGCACGGCGACGGCGGCCGGGCCCGGGCCTGGACCTTGCGCGCGGTGCGCGCCCGCCACGATCCGGCCTGGACCGCGGACGGCTACGTCAGCGACCGCTGGCGCCCGGTCTCCCCGGTCACCGGCCGCCTCGACGCCTTCCAATGGCAGACGCCGGTCGCGAGCCTTCCCTCAGACAAGGGCCTCACGATCGAATCCTCGGCCTTCGAGGAAGCCATGCTGGCGGCCCCGCCGCCCAAGCAGGTGACCGCACCTTTGAGCGAACGCCCGGTGGAACCGCCCGTTACTGCACCGGCTCCGGTGCCGGCCGCACAGGACAATGTGCCCCCGCTCGCCAAGGAAGAGCCGATCGTCACGCCCGCCGAGCCGGCCAAACCGGCCTCTGAGCTCGTCGAATCATCGCCGCCGGCGGAAACGCCGGTGTTCCGGACCCGCGCCGACCTCGGCAAGCCTGCACCCGCGCCGATCGAGGCCGTCATCCCGATCATCCGCGCCCCGGACGATCCCGGGATCGATGACGAGGGTCCGAGCGATGAATTTACGGAACAAATCGGCACGCCGAAGGCCCAAGCCGGCGGCTGGCGCGGATTTTGGTCCCGCTGGGGCGCTTGAGGCGCATTTGGCCCCCCGCTTGTCCTTGCCAATTCGGGCCATGCCCGATATCAGGAGCGCGCGTATCGGGGCCGGCATCGCCGGGCGCCCCGCCAGGGTTCGCCGCAATAGCTCAGTCGGTAGAGCACGTCATTCGTAATGACGGGGTCGGGGGTTCGAATCCCTCTTGCGGCACCAGCGCTTAGAATCGTCCCATCGTCACAAGTCAGCGTTTTGACCGAGGCATCCAGCCGGCATGAGCGCGCCGCGGATTGAGCTGCGACCGGCGATGCGCTGTTGGTCGATCCGCGCGTCCCGCAGCAGCCCGCGTGACGCCGGTCACATAGCGCCGGACGAGATCCCCGTAGTGTCCCGGTCACGCAAACACGGGGAGATTTCACATGCGCAAGATCATTCTGGTTGCCGCCATGGTCCTGGCTTCTGCATCTGCCCATGCAGGCGGCTCGCGCAGCCTGTCGCTGGCGGCAGTCAACGAGCAGGCCTCGGCTCCGCAGGCGACGACCACCGCCACGACGAAGGTGAGCGAAGTCGCGCCAGCCGCGGAGGCTCCGCGATATGTCGATCGTCCGCCGGCGGTGTCCGCCCCTGCGCCTGCTGCGGCGACCACTCCCGAGGTGACCACGACAACGTCAGCGCCCGCGGCGACGGCGAAGCCCACCGCAAAGGCGGGCAAGCCGAAGCACAAGCGCACCTGGACCGAAGGCCGCATCATCGGCGAGCTGCATCGCCACGGCATCTACTGGTAGCCGTCGCTCGCCACGAAAAGCAAATGGCCGGGCAACCGCCCGGCCATGCGCGTATCGAGGGACCGGTTTGGTCCGAGCTTACTGCGAGACCGTCTGCACCACGCTGGAGATCGGACGCCCGCTCGAGGTCGGCACCTTCAGCTCCTTCAGCAGCGCTTCGTCGTATTCCGGCAGCGTCTGGAAGGTCGTCTTGGCTTTCATCTGCACGACCTTGTAGCCGCCGGCCTTCAGGCGCGCGAGCAACGTCGGCATCGCTTCGCCGGTGTGCTTCTGAAAGTCGTGCATCAGGATGATGCCCTTGCCGAGCTTGTCGAGCTTGGTCATCACCGTGTCGACGATCTTCTCCGGCGTGGCGCCCTTCCTGAAGTCGAAGGAGTCGATGTCGGTCGAGAACATCGCGACATTGCGGGTGCCGAAATAGCTCACGATCGCCGGATTGTGCTGAAGCTGCGGGAAGCGGAAGAACGGCGCCGGGTTGGTGCCGAGCGCGAACTTCACCGCGCTGAAGCCTTTCTCGACCTCGTCCTTGGCCTGCTGCTCCGTCATCTTCTTGCTGTTCAGATTGACGTGCGACCAGGTGTGCGCGCCGACCGTGTGACCCTGGGCCAGCACTTGGCGCAGGATTTCCGGATGGTAGGTCGCGTGCTTGCCGACCGAGAAGAACAGGCCCTTGGTGCATTCGTCCGCGAGCGCCTTCAGCACCGCGGGCGTGTTGACCGGCCACGGACCGTCGTCGAAGGTCAGCACGACCTCCTTGTCGGTGAGGAAATCGAACTGCTTGAAATGCTCGAAGCCGAAGCCCGGGCCACCGGTGGTGTCGATCTCGACGACACGGGCGACGCCCAGCGCGTTCGGATTGGCGCAGGTCGATTTTTGCTGCACCGGCATGGCCGGAGCGGGCGCAGGTGCCGCCGGTTTCGTCGCGATCGCCGCGGTGATCTCGACGTCATCCTTGGCGGCGAGCTTCGCCTGTGCCGGCAACGGATCGGCGGTACGGGCGGCCGTTGTCTTGGGCGCGGCCTGATCGGCGCGCGCGGAATAATAAAACCAACCTCCGGCGGCGATCACGACCGCCGCAACTACACTGGCCAGCATCAGGCCTAACGCATTACGCATCGCCACTCTTTCCAATTACGCAACCAAACCGGCGGAATTTCCCGCGCGTCGAGCCATTAATGCGAAGGAACAGTTAACGTGACACCAACACGACGGCTGATGCGGAGGAAAATCAGGCAGGTGCGCTAAAGTGACCGAGGTCACAGAGGGCGAGCCGCCCGTGACCGTCATCACAGTAGAAAGGTCTTTGCTGGAGCATCCTAGATCCCATCAACAACGGGCCCCGCTTTGCGGTGCCAATGGGAGCTGCAAATGGCCAAGTCGTTTTCTACCAAGTCCCTGACGAGCAAGATCCGCGACACCAGCCTGGCTCTGGGCTTTGCCGCCATCGTCTCGATCCTCTCGACGACCTCGAGCTTCGCCTTCTCGGCCGAGGCGCAGCAGATGTGCACCGGCGATGCCTTCCGCCTGTGCTCGTCGGAAATCCCCAACATCCCGAAGATCACGGCGTGCATGATCAAGCATCGTTCGGATCTGAGCGCCGGCTGCCGCGCGGTGATGGACAAGACTCTCGCCAAGGGCGCGTCACGCAAGGTCGCTGACGCCCAAGACAGCCAGTAGGACAGTCAGTAAGAGCACGCGCAACAGCAGCGATTGTTGCATCGGCTAGCTCCCTTCGCGATGTGCTCCGGCGTCAAGACGGGGCCACGCGGCGGAGCGATGCAGCCGGCGAATAAAGCCGTTGCGGGCCCGGGATCGTCGCACTAGCTTCGCCCGGAAGTTGTTTCGGGTTAAGAGGCATTCCGCGATGACCAGATTTCTTTTCATTGTCCCTTTGCTCCTGAGCGCATCGGCCGCATCGGCGCAACAGCAGCCCGGCCATGATGCCTGTGCGCGCGATGTCACGCGCTTCTGCCGCGTCGTCATGAACGATGGCGATGGAGCCGTGCTCGCCTGCCTGAAGCAGAATCGCACCCGCCTCAGCAAGGCCTGCGACAAGGTGCTAACGGATCACGGGCAGTAGGACGCAGCGGACTGACAAAACCTACGTGCTGCTCCCCGCCGCGGTCGCGACCACCGGCAACACCTCGGCGCTTGCGCGGTCCGGCGTCTCCTCCTTCCAGCGCACTGAACCGAACGGGCGTTCCAGCATGCGGCGGATTCGCACCGGCTCGGGGCCGATATGGAAGTCGCTCGCGCTCTTGTACAATGTGCGCTCGGACTGGGTCGCACGGTTGCGCTGGCGCAGATAATCAAGCCAGGTCGGGCAGTGATAGCGCTCGGTCCACAATTCCGGATCGGCGATGTCGCGCGCGATCGACCAGCCATAGGCGCCGTTGCGCTGCCGGGAGAGCTGCACGTCCTGCATCACGTTGTGGAACGCGCGCGCATTCTCTTGCGTCACGCGGTATTCGATTTCGACCACCAGCGGCCCGCTACGCGCCGTCAGCGACAGCTTGACTTCCGGATCCGCCAGCACATCGGCGTCCTCGTGGCGCGCGCCGACGCGGGGCATCGCAAGCCAGATCCCGAGCAGTGGCGAGATCAGCATCAGGCCGGCCGCGACCAGGAGTGCGATCTCGACGCCGGCATAGTCGGTGAGATGGCCCCAGCCCCATGCGCCGATCGCAATGCCGCCGGAAATCGAGGCCTGGAATGCCGCGAGCGAGCGGCCCGCGACCCAGCGCGGCGCCGAAAGCTGCACACCGATGTTGAACAGCGCCACTGCGGCCATCCAGACCGCGCCGGCGAGCACCAGCGCAGCCGCGGTCAGCACCGGCTCGCTGCTCAGGGCGATCGCGGCCATCGCGAACGCCATCGAGATGGTGCAGGCGCGGATCGCGGCCTCGCCGCTCATGCGCTTGCGTAGTTCGTGGATGTTCAGTGCGCCGACCACGGCGCCCATGCCGAAGGCGCCGAGCATGATGCCGTAGGTCTGCGCGCCGCCATGCAGGAGGTCGCGCGCCACCAGGGGCATCAGCGCCATGATGGCACCGCCGATCAGGCCCATCACCAGCGTGCGCAACAGCACGATCTTGATCGGCGGCGAATTGGTGATGTAGCGGAAGCCGGAAACCATGGCCCGGTTGAGCTTCTCCCGCGGCAGGCGCGAGGGTTCGACCTCGCGCCGCCAGAGCAGCAACACGACCAGCAGCGGCAGATAGAGGATCGCATTGCAGGCAAACGCCGCCACCGCGCCGGCCGCGGCGACGATCACGCCGCCAACCGCGGGGCCGAAGCTGCGCGCGATGTTGTAGCTGATGCCGTTCAGCGCGACGGCCGACGGCAGCGCGTCTGGCGGCACTTGCTCGCTGACGGAGGACTGCCAGGCCGGGCCGAACAGCGCGTTGCCGCTGCCGACGACGAAGCAGAAGGCGAGCAGCGTTTCCGGGGTGATGAGCTTGAGCCCGGCCAGCACCGTGAGCGCCGTCGCGCCGATCAGAGCGATCGAGAGCGAGACGAGAGTGACGATGCGGCGGTCATACATGTCGGCGATCGCGCCGGCCGGCATCGAGATCAGCATGATCGGCAGCATCAGCGCGGTCTGCACCAGCGCGACCTTGTCGGCGGAGGCCGCCATCTGCGTCATCGCCCAGGCCGCGCCCACGCCCTGGATCAGCAGGCCGAGATTGGAGAGCAGGCTGGCGAGCCAGATGCGCCGGAACACGGTGTATTGCAGCGGCGCGGTGATACGGTCGCCGGCGAATTTCTGACGGTTCGGCTGCTCGGTCATATCCCCTTCCATATCGGATGGCAGAAGTGATCTTGGTGATTCCGGCTAGCCAGTGATGCCTGCGAAAGTCCTTCGCTGTCCAGTGATTAGGCCGCTATAAGCGGTGCAAAGACATGGTTTTGCCGGGGGGAGGAACATATGAGACTGTCGCGACGGACGATCTTGCAGGGAGCGGGCGCGCTGTCTTTCGCGGTTGCGAGCTTGCGGACGGGTGCTGCGGCCCAGACCGCGCCCGCCGCCGCGCCGAGCACCGAAGTGCCCCCGATCCTGTTCGTCCACGGCAATGGCGATTACGACGCGCTCTGGATGACGACGCTTTGGCGGATGGAATCCAACGGGATTGCACGCGATCGCATGCTGGCGATCAATTTCACCGATCCCCTGGCGCGGAACGACGACAAGATCGAGCAGGCGGGTCGCTCCTCGACCGAAGACGAGCGCCGCGAGCTCGCCGCATCCATCGCTGAATTGAAGCGCCGCACCGGTGCCTCCGGCGTGGCACTGGTCGGCAGCTCGCGCGGCGGTTATGCGATTCGCAACGTCATCAAGAGCGGCGGTGCGGGCGATGTCAGCCACGCTGTCTTGTGCGGCACGCCCAATCACGGCGTGTTCGCGACCGACGACCAGCCTAACAACGAGTTCAACGGCCGCGGTGTGTTCCTGCGCGGCCTAAACGAGGGCGAGAGCGAGGTCACGCCGGGCCCGGCCTTCCTCACACTGCGCAGCGACGGCATGGATAAGTACGCGCAGGCCGACGGCCGCTTCATCGGCAAGCCTGGCGTGCCGACCGGTGTCACCGTCGAAGGCCCGGAGTTGAAGGGGGCCACCAACCTCGTGCTCGGCGCGCTCGATCATCGTGAAGTGGCGTTTCACCCCAGAGCCTTCCGCGAGATCTACAAATTCATCGCCGGTCGCGAGCCCGCGCGCATCGCGATCGTGCCGGAGCAGAACGTCAGGCTGAGCGGTCTGGTCACCGGCACGCCCGGTGGCGTACCGACCAATCGTCCGGTGGCTGGCGCAACCGTCGAGATCTTCCGCGTCGATCCCGAAACCGGGGAGCGCAAGGGCAGCGCCGTGCATAGCGCGAAGACCGGCGCCGACGGCCGCTGGGGACCGGCGCAGGTCGATCCCTCCTGGTCGCTCGAATTCGTCCTGACGTCGCCGGATGCGCCGACGACGCATATCTACCGCTCGCCCTTCCCGCGCTCGTCCGACGTCGTGCATCTGCGTGCCGCGCGACCGCTCGGGCCGGCCGACAAGGACGCCGGCGCTGTCGTCATCATGTCACGTCCGCGCGGCTATTTCGGCCGGCCGCGGGACGTGGTGCTGTTCGATGGCAGGGAGCCCGCCGACGTCAAGCCGGGCGTGCCCACGGATTCGGCAGCAACCTTGCGCCTTCCGACCGGCGAGGTCGGGCGTAACGTCGTGGCCGAGTTCAACGAAGAACGAATTGTGGCACGCGCCTGGCCTGCCTCCGAGAACAGGATTGCGATTGCCGAGCTGACTTCCTAGCTATTTGCCTGCGTCACATCTGCGGGAGCGAGCCATGAATATCGCCAGCGTGCGTCGGCCCATCGTCCCTCCGACCCCGCCGCGAGCGCCGGACGACATGTCGTTCTTCGGGCGGCTCGCGGTTATCCGGCAGAACATGATCGCAACCTGGACGCAAAGTGCCTACGAGGAAGACGTCATCAAGGGCCGCTTCTTCTTCCGCAACAGCTTCATCCTGAATCGTCCGGACGCGATCCGGCACGTCCTGCTCAGCAATTACGAGAATTACACACGCACGCCGGCCGGTTTCCGCATGCTGCGTCCGGTGGTCGGCAACGGCGTTCTGACCGCGGAAGGCCATTCGTGGACGTTTCAGCGCCGCACGCTTGCGCCGGCGTTCACGCCGAAAGCGACTGCGGACCTCGTTCCGCACATGACGGCGGTGCTCGACGAGACCATCGCGAAGTTCGATGCGCGCGCGGGTGAGCCGGTGGATTTGCGCGAGATCATGCAGCGCATGACGCTCGAGATCGCCGGGCGCACGATGTTCTCGTTCGGCATGGATCGTCACGGTCCGACCTTGCGCAATTTCGTCATGGAATATGGCGAGCGGCTGGCACGGCCGTATTTCCTCGACATGCTGCTGCCGTTGTCGTGGCCGAGCCCGATGGATTTTGCCCGCGGTCGTTTCCGCGAACGCTGGACCGCATTCGTCGCGATGCTGATTAAAGAGCGGCGCACCGCCGGCAAGAAGGAGGGCGCGCCGCCGCGCGACCTGTTCGATCTCATGGACGAGGCGCGCGATCCCGAAACGGGCAAGGGCTTTTCCGACGCGGAACTCGTCGACGAAGTCGCGACCATGATTCTCGCCGGTCATGAGACCACGGCGATCGCGCTGTTCTGGGCGCTCTATCTGCTAGCGCTTGATCCGGAGACGCAGGAGGAGGTCGCCTCCGAGACCCGCGGTGCGCATCTCGAGAGCAAGGCCGACATCGATAGGCAGAAATTCACCCGCTCCGTGATCGATGAGACCATGCGGCTCTATCCGTCGGCGTTCCTGATCGCACGGGCGGCGCGCGAGAAGGACAATGCCGCCGGCGTCGAGATCGGCAAGGGCGACATCATCATGATCGCGCCGTGGCTGCTGCACCGGCATGAGAAGCTGTGGGATCAGCCGAACGCGTTCATTCCAAAACGCTTCATGTCGACCGAGGCGCCCGATCGCTTCGCCTACCTGCCGTTCGGCGCGGGACCGCGCGTCTGTATCGGCGCGCCGTTCGCGCAAGCCGAATCCGTGCTGGCGCTGGCCCGGCTCATCGGGGCGTTCCGCGTCGAACTGGCCGATACGGCTCCCGTGATCCCGCTCGGCGTCGTCACGACCCAGCCGGACCACTCACCCATGTTCCGCATCACGCGTCGGTGACAGGCGCCCGTCTGGCCAATGGCGTGATCCGCCCTAGATAGAGCTGCGCCATGAATGATACCCGGTCTCAATTCTCCGCGCTGAAGCAGGCCGCAGATCCCAAGGCCGTGGACGCGATCGCGCGTCTCGTGGAGCACGGCAGGGATCACGAGCTCAACCGCGTCAATGCCATCGATTTCTCCAGGCTGCACGGTCTGGACGAAGAGCGGACGATCTCGGCATTCCTGCATTCGGCACGGCTCGGCTTGTTCGACCTCGGCTGGAACGTCCTATGCCCGGGTTGCGGTGGTGTGCTCGGGGCGCACTCGACACTGAAGGCGCTGAAGACGGACGACTATCACTGCGCGCTCTGCGCTTCAGGGTATAAGCCGAATGTCGACGACCATGTCGAGGTGTCCTTCACCGTCAATCCGCGGGTGCGGCGGATCGCGGCGCACGATCCCGACACGCTTCCGGTGTGGGAATACTACAAGCAGATGTATTGGAGCTCAGGCGTCGATTTCACGGAGGAATCAGTCGCGACGCTCGCAGACGAGGTGACGCTTGCGACGCGCGACTTGCCGCACGGCGAGACCACCACGATCTCGCTACAGCTGCCTGCGCAATTCATCATCGTCTTCGAGCCGATCACCCATGCCGCGCTGTTCATCGACGTGCAGGGCGAGCCGGCCACCGAGCCGCAAGAGCTCGCGATCGCCTACAGCAATGAGCCGTCGCCGACGAAGACGGTCAGCCTGCGCCCGGGCCCGCTCAACCTGACGCTCAAGAACCAGGCGAGCGTGCGCGCGCTGCCGTCGGTGTTCATCGCGGCCGAGGCGCTTCACCATCTGATCGGTAAGCGCAAGCCGTTCCTCACCGCAAAGCGCATGCTGTCCAACCAGACCTTTCGCGACGTGTTCAAGGCGGACAATCTCAACATCGACCAGCGGCTCCAGATCACCTCGCTGACCTTCCTGTTCACCGACCTCAAGGGCTCGACCGCGCTCTATGAGCGCGTCGGCGATCTCGCCGCCTTCGACCTCGTGCGCGCACACTTCCATGCGCTACTCGAGATCATCTCCTCCGAGAAGGGTGCGGTGGTGAAGACCATCGGCGACGCCGTGATGGCGACCTTCATTCGTCCCGAACACGCAATCGCCGCCGGCCTGCGTATGCGTACGGCGATGGGCGAGCTCAACAAGCAGCGCGGCACAGCCGATCTCATCGTCAAGATCGGCATCCATGAAGGGCCGTGCCTTGCGGTGATGCTCAACGAACGTCAGGACTATTTCGGCCAGACTGTCAACATCGCAGCCCGCGTGCAGAGCCTGTCGACCGCGCAGGAGATCCACATAACCGGCCCGGTGCTCGATGTGCCCGCGGTCGCCGAGGTGCTGCAGCAGCGCGCGATCAAGCCGATTCAGAAACAGGCTGCGCTGCGCGGCATCGCCGACAAGATGGTGGTGTACGAGATCCCGTGAGGGTTGTGCCGGGCCAAGACGGTACCGGCGCTCCCAGATTGCCGAAACGTAATGGGGCGCGCGCAACTGACGCACGTTGCGCCGGTAGAATTTCCCACTCATATAATGCTGGTAATGGTCGCTTCCTGCGGCTTCATCGATTTCGGTAGGACCCTCATTTATGCTCGACGGCCTGCGCCAATTCATCGCCGACATTGTCGCTCCTTATGCCCAGGATCGTGCATTCGGTGACAGCGACTATCGGCTCGCGGCCACCGCGTTGCTGGTCCATGTGGTCTCGCTGGACGGCCAGCCGACTGTGGCTGAGCGGCGCAAGCTGCACAGCCTGATCGAAAGCCACTTTGGACTCGATCGCGGCACCGCGGACAGGCTGATCGCCGATGCCACCCAGGTCGAGGGCGAGGCGGTCGACCTCTATCATTTCACCAGCGTCATCATGCGCTCGCTCGATGAGGAGGGCCGCAAGCGCATCGTCCAGATGATGTGGGAGCTGGTCTACGCCGACGGCCAGGTGACCGAGTTCGAGGACAACGTCGTCTGGCGCGCCTCCGACCTGCTCGGGATTTCCCAGCGTGACCGGATCGACCTGAAGCACGCCGTCGCTGATCGCGCCGGTGATCAGGTGAAGAGGGGCGCCGTCGGCGACTGAATTAAGCCAACGCAACTATTTCCCGGTTGTACGGATCACATGACGAAACTTTAATGTAGCCGCCGAACGCCCGGGGTCCGGATTCCTCTGTAAATCCGCGGTTTTTCCTGCTCTCCCTGTTGTCCGCTCAGGCAGCCATGCTGCCAGCGCCGCTTGCTTGCCGCGCATGGCCTATGCTCTCGTTCCGCCATTGCGCGGCGAAAAAAACTTCAATTCAAGAGACTGCGATCGTGACTGAGCGGGTAACGTTGATCACCGGTGCTTCGGCCGGCATAGGCACTGAGCTCGCGCGTGTGTTTGCCGCGAATGGACACCGGCTCGCACTGACGGCGCGACGCGCGGACCGGCTCGAGGCGCTCGCGAACGAGCTCGCCTGCAAGGGCGGCAAGAAGCCGATCGTGATCGCCTGCGATCTCGGGGAAGCGAATGCCGGCGAGAAGATCGCGGCCGCGCTGGCCGCCGAAGGCGTTGAGCTCGACCATCTCGTCAACAATGCCGGCTTCGGTGTGTTCGGCGATGCAATCGAGCGCGACCGCGTCGAGCAGGTCGGCATCGTCGATGTCAACGTCCGGGCTCTGACGGATCTGTCGCTGCGCTTTGCCGATCAGCTCATCAAGAACAAGGGCGGTCTTCTCAATGTCGGATCTGTCGCGGGCTTCCTGCCTGGCCCCGGCATGGCCGTCTACTACGCGTCCAAGGCCTATGTGATTTCGCTCACCGAGGCCTTGCGGGCGGAGCTCGCGCCGCGCGGCGTTCGCGTCACCGTGCTTTGCCCGGGTCCGGTACCCACCGAATTCCAGGCGCGCGCCGGCGTTGGCTCCAGACATGATACGTCCCTTCTCAATGTTGCTGCCGCCGATGTTGCACGGGAGGCCTATCGTGGCCTGATGGCCAACAAGCGGGCAGTGCTGCCTGGTCTGGGCATCAAGATTGTGCCGTTTGCCCTGCGTTTCTTTCCGCGCGGCTTCATCCTGTCTGCCACCAGTTGGTTCCAGAGGCAGAGGCACTAGATTCTTGTCTTGACGCGTTTTCTTGACGCGAACCGGTATCCGCTTCGCTCGAAAACGCTCCAGAGAAAGCCCGAAGCGTCCATGGTGGCCCGTAGCTTGCTTCAAGAGCAGGCGTGTGTGCGCGAACTCACACGATCTTAACCATCGCTTAGCTATGCTGGCGATCTGAACCGATAGTACTCGAAGAGGCCATGTCGTTCCGGACTGACAGGTTTGGTGGCGCAGAAGTGGTGCCCTTCCCGAGAAGGACGCCGAGCGCGGTCGCCTCCGAAACCCGGTTGCCGGTTTTGATCGTCCTGCACCAGGAATCCTCGACACCAGGTCGGGTCGGCAATGCACTGGGCGCGCTTGGCCATCGTCTCGATGTCCGCCGGCCCCGCTTCGGCGACCCCCTGCCCGACACGCTCGATCAGCATGCCGGCGCCGTGGTCTTCGGCGGTCCGATGAGTGCCAATGATCCCGACGATTACATCCGCCGTGAGATCGACTGGATCGAAATTCCGCTCCGCGAACAGCGGCCGTTCCTTGGCGTCTGCCTCGGCGCCCAGATGCTCGCGAAGCAGCTCGGCGCCCGCGTCGCGCCGCATGCGGAAGCGCTGACGCAGATTGGCTACTATCCGATCCGTCCGACCGCCGCGGGCCGCGTGCTCTGCCCGGACTGGCCGGCGCAGGTCTATCACTGGCATCGCGAGGGATTCGAGTTGCCGGTTGGCGCCGAATTGCTTGCGGAAGGCGATGATTTTCCGGTGCAGGCGTTCCGCGCGGGCAATGCCTTCGGCGTGCAGTTTCATCCCGATGTGACCTACGCGATGATGCATTGCTGGACCACGCGCGGCTATGACGGCCTCGGCGCGCCCGGCGCGCGCGAGCGGCACCATCATTTCGCGGATCGTGCCGTGTACGATGCAGCAGAACGCGCCTGGCTCGACTATTTCATCGACGGCTGGCTGGCGCGCCGGCCGCTGCTGGCGCAAGCCGCCGAGTGATCGCGCCTTCGCGCAAGTCCTTGCCTGATCCCAGGATATGCTAGGCTCGCTGCAAACGAGCGCGCGCGAAATTGCGCCGGCAAACAATGGGAGAGCCTCATGGCTTATGAACACATTCTCTATGAGGTGAGCGACAAGATCGCGACCATCACGCTCAATCGCCCGGATCGCATGAATGCGTGGACGCCGGTCATGGAGCGCGATGTGCGTCACGCGATGGAAGCGTCAAGCGCCGATGACAATGTCCGCGTCATCGTGCTGACCGGTGTGGGCCGCGCCTTCTGCGCCGGCGCCGACATGGATGCGCTGAAGGGGCTCGATCCCAACGACGTCAGGCGCGCGTCGAACCTGCCGCCCTTCGACATGAACCGCCGGCCGGACTGGCAGACGCGATACGGCTTCTACCCGTCGATCGGCAAGCCGGTCATCGCCATGCTCAATGGCGCGACCGCCGGCATCGGCCTCGTCCACGCGCTCTATTGCGACCTGCGTTTTGCTGCCGACAACACCGTGTTCACGACAGCTTTCGCGCGGCGCGGCCTGATCGCCGAGCACGGCATCTCCTGGATGCTGCCGCGCATCATCGGCCACGCCAATGCGATGGATCTCCTGCTCTCCGCCCGCCGCGTGACCAGCGACGAGGCGCTCCGGATCGGGCTGGTCAACCGGCTCTGCTCGCCCGAGAAGCTCCGCGAGGAGACCTACGCCTATGCGCGCGACCTCGCCGATTTCGTCTCGCCGAGCGCGATGGCCGTGATCAAGCGGCAGCTCTACGAAGTGCCGTTCCAGACGCTCAGCGAGGCAACCATCGAGGCCAACCGCGAGATGCTGGTTGCGCTCAACGGCAGCGATTTCCGGGAGGGGGTCGCGAGCTTCATGGAGAAGCGGCCGCCACGGTTTACGGGGAAGTAGGGGGGCTTCAAACAGTCCGTCTTCGCCCTGCGGGCTTCGCCGGACACCACGCTTCGCCCTTCGGGTTTTGCGCGGCTGCGCCACGCATAGCCCGAAGGGCGAAGCGTGGTGGAGCCAGGCGGGATCGAACCGCCGACCTCGTCATTGCGAACGACGCGCTCTCCCAGCTGAGCTATGGCCCCGTTTGCTAGCCGCTCTGGTGAATGCGGCCGACAACCGGGCGCCATTTAAGTCGCCGCCAAGGTCAAGTCAAGGACGGGTGTGACCCGGTTTTAGCCATCCAGGTGCCGACTTCCCTTGTTTGGGCCGGGGGGAACCGGTATCTAGCAAAAGGCGTCAATCCCGACCGAAGCCAGAGTTTTCAAAAGCCATGCGTGCCGTTCTCGACATCGTCATCATCGTGCTCGACCTCTACGTCTGGCTGCTGATCGCGTCCGCGATCCTGTCATGGCTGATCGCCTTCAACGTCGTGAACACCCGCAACCAGTTCGTCTCGGCGGTGGCGGAGTTCCTGTACCGGATCACCGAGCCGGTCCTGGCGCCGATCCGCAATTTCCTGCCCAGTCTCGGCGGCCTCGACATCTCGCCGATCATCCTGATCCTGCTCATCATGTTCATCGAGCGCGTGATCCTGTATTACATCTACCCGAACGTGATCTAAGCGGGCTGGAGCGCCTTGGTTTCCAAGGAACCCTGGCGTTACTCAGCCGCAGGCATCAGCATCGCGCTGCGGGTGACGCCGCGCGGCGGCCGTGACGGCATCGACGGGATCGAGCAGCTGGCCGATGGCCGCAGCGTGCTCAAGGTGCGGGTGCGGGCGATTGCTGATGGCGGCGAGGCCAACAAGGCCGTTTTGGTGCTGCTGGCGAAATCGCTTGGCGTCCCCAAGGCCAACGTAAGGCTCCTGTCCGGCGCGACCTCGCGGCTGAAGCAGATCGCGGTCGACGGCGATCCGGTGCGGCTCGGAGAAGCCCTGCGCCAGCTCGCATCAGTCAAATCGAAAGACCAAGGGAACTGACATGACCGCCAACATCATCGATGGAAAAGTCATTGCCGCGGAACTCCGTGCCCGCGTCGCCGACGAGGTCGCCCGCGTCAAGCGCGAGCACAATCTGGTGCCGGGGCTCGCAGTGGTTCTGGTCGGCAACGACCCCGCCAGCGAGGTCTATGTCCGCTCAAAGCACACCCAGACCCAGGCCGCCGGCATGGCGTCGTTCGAGCACAGGCTGCCGGCCGACGTGTCGCAGGCCGACCTGCTGGCCGTCGTCGCAAAGCTCAACCGCGATCCCTCCGTGCACGGCATTCTGGTGCAGCTGCCGCTGCCGAAGGGGCTGAACACCGAGGCCGTCATCAATGCCATCGATCCGGCCAAAGACGTCGACGGGCTGCATCCGAACAATGCCGGCCGGCTCGCCGGCGGCCTCGAGGCGCTGTCGCCCTGCACGCCGCTCGGCTGCATCATCCTGACCAAGAGCGTGCATGCCTCGCTCGAAGGCATGAACGCCATTGTCATTGGCCGCTCCAATCTGGTCGGCCGCCCGCTCGTGCAGCTGCTGCTGAACGAGAATGCCACTGTGACCATCGCGCATTCGCGCTCGCGCGACCTGCCCGGGCTCGTGAAGCGCGCCGACCTCGTCTACGCAGCGGTCGGCAAGCCTGAGATGGTACGCGGCGACTGGCTGAAGCCGGGTGCGACCGTCATCGACGTCGGCATCAACCGTATCCCCAAAGAAGACGGCAAGACGCGCCTCGTCGGCGACGTCGCCTATCAGGAAGCGCTCGCGGTGGCCGGTGCAATCACGCCGGTGCCGGGCGGCGTCGGCCAGATGACGGTCGCCTGCCTGCTGGTGAATACGTTGCGCGCGGCTTGCGCAATCGCAGGGTTGCCGAAGCCGGCGGTGTAGCCCCGCTCTCGTGCCCCGGACGCAGCGCAGCGTGAAACGATGCGCTGCTGAGCCGGGGCCCAAAGCTTAGCCCTTCTTCCTCTTCTCGCGATCCATGCCTTCGAGGATCAGCCTGTGTGCATCCTCGGGGCCGCCCCAGCGCAGGATCTTCACCCACTTGCCCTTCTCGAGATCCTTGTAGTGCTCGAAGAAGTGCTGGATCTGCTGCAGCGTGATGTCGGGCAGGTCGGAATACGACTTCACCTTGTCGTAGCGCTGCGTCAGCTTTGACGACGGCACCGCCAGGATCTTCTCGTCGCCGCCGGCCTCGTCCTCCATGAACAGTACGCCGACCGGACGCACGCTCATGACGGCGCCGGGGATGATGGCGCGAGTGTTGACGATCAGCACGTCGCAGGGATCGCCGTCATCGGACAGCGTATGCGGGATGAAGCCGTAGTTCCCGGGGTAACGCATCGGCGTGTAGAGGAAGCGGTCGACCACGAGCGTGCCGGCCTCCTTGTCCATCTCGTATTTGATCGGCTCGCCGCCCACGGGGACTTCGATGATGACGTTGACTTCGTGTGGCGTGTTTTTTCCGATCGAGACCGCATCGATTCGCATTCAAGGCTCCGTTGTTGCCGAGGTCAGATCGCGCCCGGCAGCGATTTTGGCGCTGTCATACGCGGGCTTGTCCCGCCGATCCATGGTGTTTTTGTGAAATAATGAATCCAGCGACTACCGGCTCAAAGGGCAACGGTATCGACGGATGGGAAACGCTGCCGGCGAGACTTTCAGCAGCTCAATTGGTCCAGGCGAAGGCAACCTTGTCGAGCGACTTCGGCCCGAAACGCTCCGAGGAGCGCGCCACCATGCGGCCGCCCAGCGCCCGGTAGAACTCGGTGGCGGGATCGTTGTCCGAGAGCGCCCACACCACCATGCTCTTCAGGCCGCTCTGCATCAGGTCGCGGCGGGCCGCGGTGAACAGGCGGCGGCCGAAGCCGAGGCCCTGGAATTCCGGACGCAGATAGAGCTCGTAGATCTCGCCGTCGAAGTGCAGGCTGCGGGCGCGATTGCGGCCGTAATTGGCGTAGCCTGCGATCTTGTCGCCGAACACGAGCACGCTGACGCGGCTGCCCTTTCGGATCGCGCTGTCCCACCACTGCGGACCGCGGCGGTTGATCAGCTTTTCGAGTTCAGCGCCGGGAATGATGCCCTGATAGGCGGAGCGCCAGGCTTCGTCATGGGTGGACGCCACTGCAGTTGCATCTGCAGCCTTGGCCGGCCGGACCTCGATCAGGGTTGTGCTCATGGACGCGATCAAACCAAGTCGCCGCGCCGGCGGCAAGACCTATCGTTAATTATCGGTTAATGTGTGGACTTTCTGCACCAGTATCCAGGTCATGTTGTACCGAAAGAAGACAAGCCGCTGTCGCGAACGGCAATGCTCTGCCATGGACCGGTGCAAAACTGCCTTGCGGCAACGAATGAACCACGATGACAACGCAGAAAGTCCGGCAAGGATGATTCGTTCCCGCTAGTCTGGTTCTCGCTGTCCGTGTTCGCCTTCGGCAATTCATGCGGCTCTTCAACACCGTTGCGCTCCTGCCTCTGCTGGCCTTGCTGACTGCGCCGCCTCTGAGCGCCCAGGTTACGTTTGGGTCATCGGGAGACGAGGGCGAACCGTTTCGCCGGCAAGAGTGGCGTGTGCCGTCACCGGATACCGACATCGCCGCGCATGCCCTGCTGTTTCGCCCCGCCGGCACCGGTCCGTTCCGACTCGCGGTCATCGCACACGCCTCGACGCAGAACGTGCTGCGTCGCGCACAAATGTCACAACCGGAATACCGCGCGCTCGCCGCGTTTCTCGTCGCGCGCGGCTTTGCGGTGCTGGTGCCGGAGCGGCTCGGCCATGGTGCGACCGGCGGCCGCTATGTCGAGGACCAGGGCGGCTGTGACGAAGCGGACTACACGCGCTCGGGCCGGACAACCGCAGACGAGATTTCGCTCGCGCTGGACTATTTGAGGAAGCAGGATTTTATCCGTAAGGACGCCGCCATCGTGATCGGCCATTCCGCCGGCGGCTGGGGCGCGCTGGCGCTTGCGAGTGCCGATCCGAAGGCGATCTCCGCGATCATCGCCTTTGCGCCTGGGCGCGGCGGCCATGCCAACGACGAACCGAACCGGATTTGCGCGCCGCATACACTTCTCGCGGCCGCAGCCGAGTTCGGCAAGGCCGCGCGCATTCCCGTCACGTGGCTGGTCGCGGCCAACGACAGCTACTTTGCGCCGAAGTTTTCGCAAGCGCTGGTCGATGCGTTTCGCGGCAGCGGCGGCAAGGTCGACTTCCGCACGCTCCCTGCCGTGGGCAGCGAGGGGCACTGGATGATCGAGCTCGAGGCCGGCGTCAAAGCCGCGAGCGGCGAGCTCGCGCGTGCGCTGAACCTGCCCAAGCCAGCGGCGACCAGGAAACCATGACGTGCATTTCCTGGTCAAACCGCCGGTCTCCGGATCGAGCCGCTCGGCGTATTGGTGAAGACAGGTCTACGATCGTGCTGATGTTCGTGGCGCTCCCGATACGGGACGATCGCTGATGAGCAGATGGCCCGACGACGACGTGATCCTGTTCGACGGCGTCTGCATCTTCTGCTCGCACTGGGTCCGCTTCGTCGCGCGGCGCGATACGGCGAGGCGGTTTCGCTTCACGCCGATCCAGTCGGACTATGGCACTCGGCTCGCGCGCACGTTCGGCATCGATCCCGATGATCCCGACACCAATGCCGTGGTCCATGGCGGCGAGGCGCTCATGAAGTCGGACGCTGCGCTGACCGTGCTGTCGCAGCTTCCGGGCTGGGGCTGGACGCGCGCGTTGTTTGCGGTGCCGAGGCCGCTGCGAGACCCTGTGTACAGCCTCATCGCGCGCAACCGCTATCGCGTCTTCGGCAAGTACGACGCTTGCTTCGTGCCTGACGCTGATTTGCGGGCGCGGGTGATCGAGTGACGGTGTTTGTGGTTACGGCTTGCCCAGAGCCGTCAGCACTTCCTTCGCGGCCCACTCCCCGCTGTCCCTGGCCCCATGCGCCGTCGTGAAAAAATTCGGCGACGTCGCTTCTCCTGCAAAGAACAGCCGTCCATCCACGGGCGCGGCCAGCACCGCGCGATCACCGGCATGGCCGGGCAGGGCATGTGAATAGGCGCCTCTGGCGAACGGATCATGCGCCCAGCGGGACTCGTAGAGCGGCTTCAGCTTGCGGCGGATGTCGTTGCCGAGAAAACCCGCGATCTCGTCGATGCTTTGCGCGGTAAGGGCGCCTTCGCCGGCGTCTTCCAGCTGGCGTGCAAAGCTGCCGCCGAAAAAGCCTTCGATGCAGGGCTGGCCAAAGGGGCGGATGTGGTAGGTGCCCATGGCGGTACGCATGGTGGCGCCGCGCAGATTGCCTTCCTTGGGAAGCGCCTCCGCGCCTTCGAGCGCCAGCGTCACCTTGTCGTCGACGCCGAGAGGCAGGCCGGCTGCGGCATCGACCTTGGCCCGGAGCGGCGGCGAAAAGCGGATCGCCTCATCCGCGATCAGATTGGTCGGCACGGTGACGATCGCCTTGTCGGCGGACAGCGTGCCCTGCGAGGTTTCGAGGCGAATGCGCCTGACGGAATGATCGATCAGCGTGACGTTGCAGTTCAACGCCACCGGACAAGGCGCACCATATGCCGCGATCAGTGCGCCATAGCCGCGGCGGACGCGCCAGTTGAGGTTGCTGTCCTCATAGGCGTCCCAGTCCAGCGTCGACATGTCCTTCAGTTCGCAGCCGTTGATATAGGTCGAGACCGCGTCGATCATGGGATTCCAGCGATTGCCGGGTTCCAGGCTTCGGCTCGCGGGTTCGTCCTCGCGCGTCTGCGCGGCCTCCCAGAGACGCTCATAGAACGCGTCCGTCGCGCGCATGAAGTCGTCGCGCAGGCTTTGCGGAAACGCGTCGCCGAAGGCGCGCTCGCGCCAGGGCGGCAGGTCCTTGTTCACTTCGAAATCGAGTTGCCGCGCGATCGGGACGAAAGAGTTCTTGTCGGCCGAGTGAAGCCAGCCGCAGCCCACGTCGAAGGTCACTTCCGGCGAAGCCTGGACGGTCCACGCGCGCCCGCCGAGACGGTCGCGCGCCTCCAGCACGATTACGGAGAGGCCGGAGCTCTGCAGCGCGTGCGCGGCACCGAGACCGGCGGCACCAGCGCCGATGATCGCGACGTCGACGGAGGAGGGGAGGGACATGGAAGAGCGAATGGTGAGTGGCGAATGGCGAACAGAGTATAAGAAACACAGCCTCTGGCCAAACGTCCCTATTCGCTACTCGCCATTCCCCATTCGCTCGGTTACGCCACCGCTTCCTTGGTCTTCTCCGCGCGCTTGCGCTCGTTCGGGTCGAGGTGCTTCTTGCGCAGGCGGATCGATTTCGGCGTGACCTCGACCAGCTCGTCGTCCTCGATATAGGCAAGCGCCTTTTCCAGCGTCATCTTGATCGGCGGAGTCAGCCGCACCGCTTCGTCCTTGGACGTGGTGCGGATGTTGGTGAGCTGCTTGCCCTTGAGCACGTTGATCTCGAGGTCGTTGTCCCGGGTGTGCTCGCCGACGATCATGCCGCGATAGACCCTCCAGCCCGGCTCGATCATCATCGGGCCGCGGTCTTCCAGCTTGAACATGGCGTAGGCGACCGCCTCGCCCTGGTCGTTGGAGATCAGGACGCCGTTGCGACGACCCTGGATCTCGCCCTTGTACGGCGCGTAGCCGTGGAACAGGCGGTTCATGATCGCGGTGCCGCGGGTGTCGGTCAGCAGTTCGCCCTGGTAGCCGATCAGGCCGCGGGTCGGCGCGTAGAACACCAGGCGGAGACGGTTGCCGCCCGAGGGCCTCATCTCGATCAGCTCGGCCTTGCGCTCGCTCATCTTCTGCACGACGACGCCGGAATGCTCCTCGTCGACGTCGATCACGACTTCCTCGATCGGCTCCATGGTCGCGCCGGTCGCTTCGTCCTTCTGGAACACGACGCGCGGGCGCGACACCGAGAGTTCGAAACCCTCGCGGCGCATGGTCTCGATCAGGATCGCGAGCTGCAATTCGCCGCGCCCCGAGACCTCCATCGCGTCCTTGTCGGCGGCTTCGACGACGCGCAGCGCGACATTGCCTTCGGCTTCGCGCAGGAGACGGTCGCGGATCATGCGGCTCGTCACCTTGTCGCCTTCTGTGCCGGCGAGCGGCGAGTTGTTGACGATGAACGACATCGATACGGTCGGCGGATCGATCGGCTGCGCCTGCAGCGGTACTTCGACGGTCGGATCGCAGAAGGTGTCGGCGACGGTGCCCTTGGTCAGGCCGGCAATGGCGACGATGTCGCCGGCTTCGGCTTCGTCGAGCGGCGTGCGCTCGATACCGCGGAACGCCAGGATCTTGCTGATGCGGCCCTGCTCGATCAGCTTGCCTTCGGCGTTCAGGACCTTCACCGCCTGGTTGGGCTTGATGCTCCCGGAAGTGATACGGCCGGTGATGATGCGCCCGAGATAGGGATTGGCCTCCAGGATCGTGCCGATCATCCGGAACGGGCCTTCCTCGACCTTCGGCGGCGGCACGTGGCGCAGGATCAGGTCGAACAGCGGCTCCATGCCGGCCTCTTTCGAACCGTCGGGGCTCTCCGCCATCCAGCCCTGCTTGCCGGAGCCATAGAGGATCGGGAAATCGAGCTGCTCGTCGGTGGCATCGAGTGCGGCGAACAGGTCGAACACCTCGTTGATGACCTCGGTCGGCCGGGCGTCCGGGCGGTCCACCTTGTTGATGAGGACGATCGGCTTCAGGCCGACCTTCAGCGCCTTGGAGACCACGAACTTGGTCTGGGGCAGCGGGCCTTCGGCGGAATCGACCAGCACCAGGGCGCCATCGACCATATTGAGGATGCGCTCGACCTCGCCGCCGAAATCGGCGTGACCGGGGGTGTCGACGATATTGAGGCGGGTGTCCTTCCACTGCACCGAGGCCGCCTTGGCCAGGATGGTGATGCCGCGCTCGCGCTCCAAATCGTTGGAGTCCATCGCGCG
>JAEWFG010000093.1 GCA_023388935.1 Pseudomonadota bacterium
CGCCTGGACCCAGCTCGTGCCAGGCAATGCCGCCTTCATCAGCGAGCAGTTGAGCCGCCGCCTCAACGTCCGTGTCGGCGACGTCGTCGAGGTGCCGGCACCGGGCGGGACCTGGGAGCTCGATATCGTCGGCATCTATGCCGATTACGGCAACCCCAAGGGACAGCTCGCGGTCAATGTGGCGGCGTTGATCAGGCACTTCCCGCAGACGCCGCAAACGCGGATCGGCCTCATCGTCGCGAAGGAGAATATCCCCGGCCTGATCGCGGCGCTGCAGAAGCAGTTTGCGCTCGACAACCGCAGCGTGGCCGACCAGGCGACGGTGAAGGCGGAATCGATCCGCATCTTCAACCGCACCTTTGCGGTCACGTCCGCCCTGAACGCCTTCACGCTCGGCGTCGCCGGCATCGCACTATTGACCAGCCTCTTGACGCTGGCGAATTCCCGCCTGCCGCAGCTCGCGCCGCTCTGGGCGATCGGCATCACGCGGCCACACCTTGCGGCGATCGAGTTGACCAAGACGCTGTCGGTTGCGCTGTTCACGGCGCTGCTGGCCGTGCCGCTCGGGCTGCTGGTGGCGTGGTGCCTGATCGCGATCGTGAACGTGAAGGCGTTCGGCTGGCGGCTGCCGTTCCATGTGTTTCCGCTGCAACTGGTCGAACTGGTCGCGGTGGCGCTGCTTGCCTCGCTGCTTGCGGCGCTGCTGCCGATGGTACGGCTCGCGCGGATACAGCCGGCAAGCCTCGTCAAGGTGTTCGCCAATGAGCGCTGAGAGGATATCGCGGCGCGCATTTGCCGGCGGCATCGCCGCGCTCGCTCTGGCGCGCCGTGCCGGGGCGCAAGGCTATGCCGGGCTCGGCGAGACGGCGGAGGGCTTCGCGAAGGTCACGCCCGGAAAGACGTTTGCCTTTCCCGCCGATCACGGACCGCATCCGGAGTTTCGCATCGAGTGGTGGTATCTGACGGCGAACCTGGTCGACGGCACCGGTGCGCCTTGCGGCCTGCAATGGACGCTGTTCCGCCAGGCGACGCGGCCGGGGCCGCAAGGCGAGGGCTGGGCCAATCAGCAGGTCTGGATGGGACATGCCGCGGTGACGCGCGCGGGCACCCATCGTTTCAACGAAGCGTTTTCACGCGGCGGGATCGGGCAGGCCGGCGTCGAAGCAAAACCGTTCGCGGCATGGATCGACGATTGGGAAATGAAAGGGTCCGAGCGCACTGATGATCGCGCTCTGGCGCCAGTGACGCTGAAAGCGTCCGGCACCGATTTCAACTACGCCCTGACGCTCGAGGCCGATCGTCCAGTCGTGTTGCAGGGCGACGGCGGCTACAGCCGCAAGTCGGAGCGCGGGCAAGCATCCTATTATTACAGCCAGCCGTTCTACCGCGCGCACGGCACGCTCGCCATCGACGACAAGCCGGTCGATGTGTCCGGCCAGGCCTGGATGGACCGCGAATGGAGCAGCCAGCCGCTCGACGCCGACCAGTCCGGGTGGGACTGGTTCTCGTTGCATCTGCCGGGCGACGAAAAGCTGATGCTGTACCGGGTGCGCCAGAAGGATGGCCGCGGGAGCCTGCACGGCAACTGGATCACCTCCGATGGTCGCTCCGTCGAGATCAGGAATGCCGGCAACAGCCTCACGCCGCTGGCGACGACCGACATCGGCGGACGCAAGATACCCACCTCGTGGCGCGTGAACCTTCCGGCCCACGGTCTCGCGATCGAGACCACGCCGCTCAATCCAAAGGCCTGGATGGGGACCGGATTCTCCTATTGGGAGGGGCCGATCAGCTTTAGAGGCACGCATGACGGCGTTGGCTATCTCGAGCTGACCGGCTATTGAAACGCGACCTGTTCAAAGGGATTAGTGATGCATCATCTCACCACGCTCGTCACGCTGCTGGCGATCGCATTTTATTTCTTGACCGGTATCAACGTCGCGCGGGCGCGGACCAGGACGGGCGTCAAGGCGCCGGCTACGTCGGGCCATCCCGACTTCGAGCGCGCCTTCCGTATCCAGATGAACACGCTGGAATGGATGCCGATCTTCCTGCCTTCACTCTGGCTGTTCGCGATCTATATCAGCGACACGATTGCTGCGGCGATCGGCGCGGTCTGGATCATCGGCCGCATCGTCTATTTCATTGGCTATTCGCAGGCGGCGGCAAAGCGCGGCCCCGGCTTTGCGATCCAGGCGCTCGCCGCCATCGCGCTATGGGGCGGTGCGCTGGGGGCGGTGGTGTTGCGACTGGTGTAGCAGTGGATGCGCTGCACATGCGCTCGTGTCCCGGGCGCGGTGCAGCGTGTAACGCTGCGCCGCTGAACCGGGACCAATCGGGGCTTGAAACGTGGAGTAGCGTGGGTCCCGGCTCTGCGGTGCACCGCCATAGCGCGTTGAAGACGCGCGTAAACGCGCTTATGGGCGCGTGCACCGCGTCCGGGACACGAGGCTTACTTCGTCAGCGGGCAGCCGCTTTCCTTGGCGGTGTAGAACGCCTTGTCGCCGGGGACCACCGCGATCTGCTTGTAATAGTCCCACGGCTTCTTCGATTCCGAGGGCTTCTTGACCTCGAACAGATACATGTCGTGGACCATGCGGCCGTTCTCGAGCACCTTGCCCTTGGCGAAGGCGTCGTCGACCGGCAGCTCCTTCAGCTTCTTGGCGACCGCTTCGGTATCCTTGGTGCCGGCAGCCTTCACCGCCTTCAGATAGCTCAGCGTCGCCGAATAGGTGCCGGCATGGATCATGCTCGGCATCCGGCCGGTACGTTTGAAGAAGCGCTCGGAAAAGGCACGTGTCGTATCGTCGTGGTCCCAATAGAAGCCTTCGGTCAGGACCAGGCCTTGCGCGGCCTGCAAGCCGAGACCATGCACCTCGGCAAGCGTCATCAGGAGGCCGGCGAGCTTCTGGCCGCCCGAGACGATGCCGAATTCAGCCGCCTGCTTGATCGAGTTGGTGGTGTCCTGGCCGGCATTGGCAAGGCCGACGATCTTCGCCTTCGAGCTCTGCGCCTGCAAAAGGAAGGACGAGAAGTCCGACGAGTTGAGGGGAACGCGGACCGATCCCAGCACCTTGCCGCCATTCGCGGTGACGATCTCGCTGGTGTCCTTCTCCAGCGCGTAGCCGAAGGCGTAGTCGGCGGTGAGGAAGAACCAGCTGTCGCCGCCGGCCTTGGTCAGCGCACCGCCGGTGCCGACGCCGAGCGCGTGGGTGTCGAAGGCCCAGTGGAAGCCGTAAGGCGAACAAGAGGGTCCGGTGATGGCCGATGTAGCCGCGCCGACCACGATATCGATCTTCTTCTTTTCCTTCGACAGCTCCTGGACGGCGAGCGCCACCGACGACGTCGTGAGCTCGGTGATCATGTCGACATTGTCAGCGTCATACCAGCGGCGCGCGATCGAGGTGGCGAGATCGGGTTTGTTCTGGTGATCGGCGGTGACCAACTCGACCTTCTGGCCAAGCACCTCTCCACCAAAGTCCTCGATCGCCATCTTGGCGGCTTCGACCGAATATTTTCCGCCGTAATCGGCGTAGACGCCGGACTGGTCGTTGAGGACACCGATCTTGACGCCTTGCGCGGAGGCCGGCGCCGCCAGCAAAAGGGCAGAGGTTGCGACAGCGGCCAAAAGTGCTGATTTCATTTGTTAACTCCCAGTAGTGTTCTGTTTGAAATCGCGCGGATACTAGTGAAGAACCCCGCCCCTGCCCATCCATTGCATGTTGGTCGTTAGTATGAAGAGTGGGCCGCGCAAAGGTGTCGTCACCGCGAAGGCGGGGACGACATGGAAGTTGTGGCTGCGCCGATGGCCACAGGAGGCATTACTAAGCCGCCACCTCCGGTTTCTTGTCGCGGCGGCCCTCGGCAAGGTTCCGCACCACGACATAGAAGATCGGCGTGAACAGGAGGCCGAACAGGGTGACTCCGATCATGCCGAAGAACACCGCGACACCGACGGCCTGGCGCATCTCCGAGCCGGAGCCTGTGGAGATCACCAGCGGCAGCACGCCGAGGATGAAGGCGAAGGACGTCATCAGGATCGGCCGCAGGCGCAGGCGGCAGGCGTCGATCACGGCCTCCAGCCGCGGCTTGCCCTCGTTCTCGATATCGCGCGCGAACTCGACGATCAGAATCGCGTTCTTCGCCGCCAGTCCCACCAGCACGACGAAGCCGATCTGGGTGAGGATGTTGACGTCCTGCCCCATGATGCGCACACCGATGGTGGCGGCTAACAGACACATCGGCACGATCAGAATCACCGCGAATGGCAGTGTCCAGCTGCCATATTGTGCGGCGAGCACGAGATAGACGAACAGCACGCAGATCGGGAACACGTACAAGCCCGCGTTGCCGCCGGTGACCTGCTGGTAGGACAGGTCCGTCCACTCGAAGGTGAAGCCGCTCGGCAGGGTGTCGTCCGCGAGCTTCTTGATGGTGTTGAGCGCGGTGGTCGAGCTGGTGCCCGGCGCCGGCTCGCCCTGCAATTCGGACGCTGCATAGAGATTGTAGCGCGCGACGCGGTCCGGCCCCGCTACGTCCCTGAACTCGACTACGCTGCCGAGCATCACCATGTCGCCGGCGGCGTTGCGCGTGCGCAGGCGTGCGAGGTCGCTTGGCTCTTTTCGGAACGGAAAGTCTGCCTGCGCCGTGACGTGATAGGTGCGGCCGAACAGGTTGAAGTCGTTGACATAGGTCGATCCGAAATAGGTCTGGATCGTGTCGTTGATGCTTGCGATGGGCACGCCGAGCTTCTGCGCCTTGGTGCGGTCGATGTCGACGAAGAGCTGTGGCGTGTTGGCCGTGAACGGCGAGAACACCGAGGTCAAGGTCGGCGCCTTGCGCGCGGCCGTAACGAGTTCGTCTGTCGCAGCCGCCAGCATTTGCGGTCCGCGGCCCTGCCGGTCCTGAATGCGGATGGTGAAGCCGCCACCGGTGCCGATGCCGGGCACGGCCGGCGGCGGAATGACGATGATGAACGCACCCTGGATCGCCAGAAGACGCTTGCGCAGCTCGGCCGTGATGGCGTTGGCGGACAGCCCTTTCTTCAGCCGCGCCTCCGGCTCGTCGAAGACCGGGAACAGCGCCGCCGCGTTGCCGGCCTGCGTGCGCGTCGCACCGGAGAAGCCGGCGAAGGCGGCAACGCGAATGATGCCCGGGGTATCCAGGGCGATTCGCTCGATCTCACGCACGATCGCGGTGGTGCGCGCCAGCGAAGCCGCGCCGGGCAGTTGCACGGAAACGATGACGTAGCCGCGATCCTGCGCCGGAATGAAGCCCTGCGGCGTGGTCGCGATCAGCCAGCCTGCGCTGCCGATCAGCACGACGTAGACCAGGATCATCACCACCGAATGCCGGATCACGAAATTGGCGAGCCCGGCATAGCCATGCGCCAGCCGGTCGAACACGCGGTTGAAGACGCCGGTGAAGGCGCCCCAGCCGCGCGCGATGACATTCCAGCGTGCCGGCGGCCGGTTCGCCTCATGCGGCACCAGGATCTGCGAGGCCAGCGCCGGCGACAGCGTCAGCGAGCAGAAGCAGGAGATGGCGGTCGCGACCGCAATCGTGACGGCGAATTGCTGGAAGAATTGCCCGGAGATTCCGCCCAGGAACGCGGTCGGGACGAACACGGCGCAGAGCACCAGCGCGATCGAGACCAGCGCACCACCGACCTCCTCCATGGTCTTGAGCGCAGCGTCGCGCCGGCTCATGCCGTGTTCGAGATGCCGCTCGACATTCTCGACCACCACGATGGCGTCGTCGACCACGATACCGACGGCAAGCACGAGGCCGAACAGAGTGAGATTGTTGATCGAGAAGCCCAGCGCCGCCATCACGGCGAAGGTGCCGACCAGGGAGACCGGGATCGCGATGATCGGAATGATTGCGGGCCGCCAGCCCTGCAGGAACACCAGCACCACGACGACGACCAGCAGCATCGCCTCGTAGATGGTCTTGATCAGCTCGTGGACCGACTGCGCAATGAACTCGGTCGGATTGTAACCGATATTGTAGTCGAGACCTCTGGGAAAACTCTGCTTGAGTTTCGCCATGGCGTCGGAGATGCCCTTGGCGGTCGCAAGCGCGTTCGATCCCGGCCGCTGGGTCACCAGCATGCCGACGGCCGACTTGCGCAAGAGGAAGCTGTTGGTGGTGTAGGAGAGTGCGCCGAGCTCGATGCGGGCGACGTCGCGAAGGCGTACCGTGCGGCCGTCGGAGCCGGCCTTGATCAGGATATCCTCGAACTGCTTCGTGTCCTTCAGACGCCCCGTGAAGGTAAGGTTGGGCTGGAAGGCGCGGTCGGTGATCGGCGGCTCGGCGATCTGGCCGCCTGCGATCTGGATGTTCTGCGCGCGGATCGCCGCCACCACCTCGGTTGAGGTCAGGCCGAGATTGGCGATCCGGTCGGGGTCGAGCCAGAGCCGCATCGAATAATCGCGGGCGCCGAAAATCTGGATGTCGCCGACGCCGTCGAGGCGGAGCAGCTGATCGCGGACCTGGAGCAGCGCGTAGTTGGAGATGTACAGCTGGTCGAATGTGTCGTCGGGCGACAGCATGAACACGACCATGAGGATGTCGGGCGAGTTCTTGCGCGTGGTGACGCCATTGCGCTGCACCTCGTCCGGCAGTTGCGGCTGCGCGATCGCGACCCGATTCTGCACCAGCACCTGCGCCTTGTCGAGGTCGGTACCCAGCTTGAAGGTAACGGTGATCGTCAATTGCCCGTTCGAGGTGGCCTGGCTGTAGAGATACAGCATGTCCTCGACGCCGTTGATCTGTTGCTCGATCGGAGCGGCAACGGTGTCGGACACGGTTTGCGCGGAGGCGCCCGGATATTGCGTGGTGACGACGACGGTCGGCGGCACCACTTGCGGATATTCGGAGACCGGCAGCGTCGTATAGGCGAGCGCACCGACGATCAGGAGTACGATCGACAGCACCATCGCCAGGATGGGCTGGTTGATGGAGAGGCGGCCAAGATTCATGACTTGCTACCAGCCGGCGCTTGCGCGGTATGCGGGGCAACCTTGGCGCCGACGCGGGCCCGCTGGATGCCGTTGACGATGACGCGATCATCCGCCTTCAGCCCTTCGCGGATCACACGCAGGCCGTCATCGAGGGGCCCAAGCACCACGGGACGCGCTTCCACCGTATCGTCCGGCTTGACCACGAACACGATCTTCCGGGACTGGTCGGTCGCGACCGCAGCGTCCGGGATCAGCAGCGCCTCATAGGGCGCGCTACCGATCAGCCGCACGCGGCCGAACTGGCCGGGTAGGATCGAGAGATCGGTGTTCTTGACCACGGCGCGGCTGCGCAGCGTACCGGTGGAGACGTCGAGGCGGTTGTCGAGGAAGTTGATGGCGCCATCATGCGACGGCTTGGTTTCGCCGGCGAGCGAAACCTGCACCGGGTTCGCGGTATCGCGCGAGCTCGGGCGCCGCCCTTCGAACCAGAGCTTGCTGTATTTGATGAAGGTCGTCTCATCCATGTCGAAATAGATGTAGATCGGGTCGAGCGTCACGATCGAGGTCAGCAACGTCGAAGAGCCGTTATCGCTGCCCTGCACGAGATTGCCGGGACTGACGAGATGGCGGCTGACACGGCCGGTGATCGGCGCGGCCACATGGGTGAACTCGATGTTGAGTTTCGCAGCCTTCAGCGCACCTTCAGCCTGGGTCTCGGCGGCGTGCGCGGCCTGCAACGCCTGGCGGCGTTGATCGACGACCTGCTCGGACACCGCGCTGGTCTGCACCAGGTTCAGGCCGCGGTCGAGCTCGCGCTTGGCAAGCTCCACCTTGGCGCGCGCATCGGACAACTGGCCGTCGGCCTGTAACGCGACTGCTTCGAACGGGCGCGGGTCGATGACGTAGAGCAGATCGCCCTGATGCACGATGGCGCCGTCCTGGAATTCCACCGAGTCGACGAAGCCGCCGACGCGCGGGCGCACCTGCACCTCCTCGACCGCCTCGAAGCGGCCGGTGAATTCATCCCAATCGGTGACTGTGCGCTTGACCGGCTGGGCAACAGTCACCGGAGCGGGCGGCGGAGCGGCAGCCTGCGAAGCTGGCTTGTCGCAGCCTGCGAGGGCGAAGCCGGCGACGATGAGCGCGGCGGTTGCGCAAAGTCGAGGCAGAACGAAATCGTGCTTTTTGACAAATCGCTCGCTTCCGTCCGGTCCAGTCATCCCAGGTCCTCGCATAAAAGCCGCGGAAGAAGCAGGGTACGCGCGTACCCGCGGGCGGCACAAGATGGGTGGCCACGATGAACTCTTCAAGACCACGGCATGCGCAATGCCCGGACGAACCCCCTGACCGGATGGCGGGTTGACAGGGAGAGAGGGGGGCGCGCGCCGACCTTCCTTCGCCTCTCCCCGCTTTCGGCAGGGCTATCGCATATGACGGTAGAGAGGCTGCCGGACGTTCTCGGCCGGCATGGTTCGAGACGCCCGCTTCGGCGGGCTCCTCACCATGAGGGTTTGGCATTTCGCCGCGAAACGCGACCTCATCCTGAGGGCCCGCCGCAGGCGGGCGTCTCGAAGGATGGCCGCGGGCGAGCTCCCCGCCATATGCGATAGCCCTACCGTTTGTGGGGAGAGGGAGAAGAGCACCAGCGTCTTCGCGCATGACGAACGCTAGCCGCTCGGCTAGACTGCCATCACAAAAAACAAGACGAATTGTCCGGGGAGGACAGGCGTGCATCAGGGACGTGTCGTTTACGGCGCGATCGAGGAGGTCGTGTTCGGCCATCCTGCGGCCGGCGCCATCGTCGCGCAGATGGACCGGCTGGGGACGCAACGCGCGTTCCTGCTGGTCTCCGGCACGTTGAACCGGCAGACCGACGAAATCACGAAGATCAAGGACGCGCTGGGCTCGCGCTGTGCGGGCCTGTTCGACGCCATGCCGGCACACACGCCGCGCGAGGCGGTGATCGCGGCGACCAACGCGGCGCGCGAGGCAGGCGCCGATCTGATCGTCACCGTGGGCGGCGGCTCGATCACCGACGGCGCCAAGGCGGTGCAACTCTGCCTTGCCAACGGCATCAACGATATCGAGGGCATCGAGCGCATCCGCGTGCACAAGGGCGTCGCGCCAGAGATGAATGCGCCGACCGTGCGGCAGATCAGCGTGCCGACCACGATCGCGGGCGGCGAGTTCAGTTCGATCGCGGGCGTGACCGACCGCAGCACGCATGTGAAGCAGATGTTACGGCATCCGCTGACGGTGCCGCGCGCAACCATCCTCGATCCCGCCATCACCGTGCACACGCCGGAATGGCTGTTCCTCTCCACCGGCATCCGCGCCGTCGACCATTGCGTCGAGGCAATCTGCTCGAGCGAGACGCACCCCTACGCCGACGCGCAATCGGTGAAGGGCCTCACCATGCTCGCCGACGCGCTGCCGCGCGTGAAGGCCGATCCCTCCGATCTCGACGCCCGGATGGATGCGCAGATCGGCACCTGGCTGTCGATGGGCGCGCTTGCGGCCGGCGTGCCGATGGGGGCGAGCCACGGCATCGGCTACGTGCTGGGCGCGGCCTTCGACGTTCCGCACGGCTACACCTCCTGCATCATGCTGCCCGCGGTGATGCGCTGGAATGCACGCGACAATGCCGAGCGCCAGACGATCGTCGCGACCGCGATGGGTTTTCCCGGCAAGGACGCCGCCGACGTGCTCGATGCCTTCATCCGCTCGCTCGGCATGCCGCGCAGCCTCTCGGATATGCGCGTCTCGCCGGAGCATTTCGATGCCATCGCCGAACAGGCGATGCGCACGAACTGGATTCCGCGCAATCCGCGCAAGATCGGCGGCCCCGCCGACATCCGCGAAATCCTGCTTCTCGCCGCGTAACTCAAAACCGGAGGACTGATGTACACAGGTCACCATGCCCGCCTGCGCCCTCTCCAGCCCGCCTTCATCATGGCCGCGACCGGTGAGACCGTCACCTATCGCGAGCTCGATGCGCGCAGCAACCGCCTGGCGCATCTGTTCCGCAAGCACGGCTTGAGGCGGCTCGATCACTATTCGATCTTCATGGAAAACAATTCGCGCTATCTTGAAGCCTGCGGCGCGGGCGAGCGGTCCGGACTCTATTACACCTGCATCAACTCCTTCCTCACCGCAGGCGAGCTCGCCTATCTCCTCGTCAACAGCCAGTCGAAGATCCTGATCACGTCGATGGCGAAACTCGACATCGCGCGCGAGGCGATCAAGGCCTGTCCCGACGTCAGGCTCTGCGTCGTCGCTGACGGCCCCGGCGAGAGCGAGCGTATCGTCGGCCTTGCCGAGGCAACCGCCGATCTGCCGAAGACGCCGATCCCTGATGAATGGCTCGGCACCGCCATGCTCTATTCCTCGGGCACGACCGGGCGGCCGAAAGGCATCCTGCGGCCGCTGCCGGAGGAGCCGCCGAGCCACAATCTTCCGCTGTTCGATTTCCTGACCAGGCTCTGGCACTACCGCGAGGGCATGGTCTACCTGTCCCCCGCCCCGCTCTATCACTCCGCACCGCAGGCCGCAGTGAACCTTACGATCCGCATGGGCGGCACCGTGATCATCATGGAGACGTTCGATCCCGAGCGTTACCTCCAGCTCGTCGAACGGTGGGGCATCACGCACAGCCAGCTGGTGCCGACGATGTTCTCGCGCATGCTGAAGCTGCCGGAGGAGGTGCGCAGCCGCTACGACCTGTCGTCGCTGGAGATCGCGGTCCATGCCGCCGCGCCCTGCCCCGCGCTGGTCAAGGACGACATCATCAAATGGTGGGGGCCGATCATCCACGAATATTACGGCGCGACCGAAGGCCTCGGCTTCACCGCCTGCAACAGCGAGGAATGGCTCGCCCATCGCGGCACCGTCGGCAAGGTGCTGCTCGGCGACCTCCATATTCTCGACGAGAACATGCAGGAGTGTCCGACCGGCATGCCGGGCCAAGTCTGGTTCAAGACGGCATCGCCGTTCGAATATTTCAACGATCCCGAGAAGACCAAGGAGGCGCGCTCGGCCGACGGCAGCATGAGCACGGTCGGAGACGTCGGCTATGTCGACGCCGATCGTTTCCTGTACCTCACCGACCGCGCCACCTTCATGATCATCTCGGGCGGGGTGAACATCTATCCGCAGGAATGCGAGAACTTGCTGATCACCCATCCGAAGGTTGCCGATGCCGCCGTGTTCGGCGTGCCCAACCCCGATCTTGGCGAAGAAGTAAAGGCGGTGGTGCAGCCGATGCCCGGCGTCGTACCCGGACCCGCGCTCGCCGAAGAGCTGATCGCCTTCTGCGGCCAATCCCTGTCGCGCCAGAAGGTGCCGCGCTCGGTCGATTTCGAGAAGGAGCTGCCGCGGCTGCCGACGGGGAAGCTGTACAAGCGGCTGCTGCGCGACCGGTATTGGGGGAACAAGACGTCAAGGATTGTGTGAGGGCGACTCGTGTCGCGCGTGAGATGCGGAGGATGCAGCCCATCACTCGCGCCGGCTCGTTCGCATCTGCACTCTCAATTTGTGAGAGCATGAAAGCCTGCGGCTTTCCGTCATCCGAATTGTCGAGAGATCAGCCGGCCTTGCCGGTTGCCTCGCTGCGCCAGCGTCGCTATCGTCTCATCAAACAGGCCGCAAAAGGCCGATGCCAGGGAGGACGAGGATGCGGAGCGTGTGGGCGCTCGCCGCAGTGGCGGCGCTATCTGTGCTGATGACTTCAACCACCACGCTCGCCGGCGAGCCCAAGCAGGGCGGCATCCTGCGAATGTATCACCGGGACAGTCCCGGCAATGCCTCGATCCACGAGGGCGCGACCTATTCGCTCAATGTTCCCTTCATGCCCGTGTTCAACAACCTGGTGATCTACAAGCAGGATGTGGCGCAGAACAGCATGGACACCATCGTGCCCGAGCTCGCCGAGAGCTGGGCCTGGGTGAACGACAACAAGACGCTGACCTTCAAGCTGCGCCAGGGCGTCAAATGGCATGACGGCAAGCCGTTCACCTCGGCCGACGTCAAATGCACCTTCGACATGCTGATGGGCAAGTCGCAGCAAAAGTTCCGGCAGAACCCGCGCAAGGCCTGGTACAGCGAGGTCAACGACGTCGCGACCAATGGCGATTTCGAGGTCTCGTTCAATCTGAAGCGGCCGCAGCCTTCGCTGCTGGCGCTGCTCGCCTCGGGCTATACGCCGGTCTATCCCTGCCACGTCTCGCCCGGCGACATGCGCACGCACCCGATCGGCACCGGCCCGTTCAAGTTCGTCGAGTTCAAGGCCAATGAATCGATCAAGCTGGCCCGGAACACGGATTATTGGCGCAAGGGCCGACCCTATCTCGACGGCATCGAGTTCACCATCATCCCGAACCGCTCGACCGCGATCCTCGCCTTCGTCGCCGGAAAATTCGACATGACTTTCCCGACCGAGGTTTCGATTCCGCTGCTGAAGGACGTCAAGTCGCAGGATGCGAGTGCGGTTTGCGTCGTCGAGCCCAACAACGTCTCGACCAACATCATCGTCAATTCGACGACAGCGCCATTCGACAATCCCGACATCCGCAAGGCGATGGCGATGGCGCTCGACCGCAAGGCCTTCATCGACATCCTCTTCGAAGGCCAGGCCGATATCGGCGGCACCATGGAACCTGCCCCCGCCGGGCTCTGGGCGATGCCGAAGGACATGCTGGAGAGCATCCCGGGTTACGGCCCGGACGTGAAAGCCAACCGCGAAGAGGCCAAGAAGCTGATGCAGAAGGCGGGCTACGGTCCGGACAAGCATCTCGCGGTCAAGATCTCGACCCGCAACATTCCCGTGTACCGCGACCCTGCGGTGATCCTGATCGACCAGCTCAAGAGCATCTATATCGACGGCGAGCTCGACGTCGTCGAGACCGCGAACTGGTTCCCGAAGATCGCGCGCAAGGATTACATGCTCGGCCTGAACCTGACCGGAAATGCCGTCGACGATCCCGACCAATCCTTCTACGAGAACTATTCCTGCGGCTCGGAGCGCAACTACACCAATTACTGCAACAAGGAGATCGAAAAACTCTTCGATGTGCAGTCGCAGGAGACCAATATCGACAAGCGCAAGAAACTGGTGTGGGACATCGACAAGAAGTTGCAGGAGGACGTTGCCCGCCCGATCATCTTCCATGCCCGCACCGGCACCTGCTGGAAGCCCTATGTCAAAGGCGTGACGGTGATGTCGAACAGCTCCTATAATGGGTACCGCTACGAGGACGTTTGGATGGACAAGTAGCGCAGGCCTCGGGCGGCTGACGGGTTCGACAGGAGGCGATGCATGTTTGCCTATCTGGTGCGGCGCCTGTTCCTGATGCTCGTGACCCTGTTCGGGATCTCGATCGTCATCTTCTTCCTGCTGCGCATCGTTCCCGGCAACATCGTCGACATCCTGTTTGCCGCGGCCGGGTATGTCGATCCGGCCGACAAGGCCAATCTGGAGAAGGAACTCGGCATCGACCAGCCGCTGATCGTGCAATATTGGCACTGGATCAGTGGCTTCCTGCGCGGCGATTTCGGCTACTCCTATGTGTCCGAGAAGCCCGCCCTTCAGGAAATCCTGCCGCGGATCCCGATCACGGCGCGGCTTGCCGGGCTCGCGCTGTTGTTCTCGGCATCGATCGGCATTCCCTTGGGCGTCATCAGTGCGGTGAAGCAGGGCACACGGCTCGACTACGCGCTCCGCGTCGTCAGCCTCAGCGGATTGTCGCTGCCCTCGTTCTGGCTCGGCCTGCTCATCCTCACCGCGTCGGTCGCGATGTTCGGCCAGATGCCGATCTTCAATCCCAATCCGCAGACCTGGCTCGAGGCATTCGCGACCTATGCCGTACCCGCCGCCGCCGTCGGCTTCCGCAGTGCCGCGCTGACCATGCGCATCACCCGCTCCTCGATGCTGGAGGTGCTGCGGCAGGATTATATCCGCACTGCACGCGCGAAGGGCGCATCCGCTGCCTCCGTGAATTATCACCACGCGCTGAAGAACGCGATTCTGCCCGTCATCACCGTGATCGGCATCGAGGCGGCGTTTTTGATTGGCGGCCTGATCGTAACCGAGACCGTGTTCAATATCCCCGGCGTCGCGCGCTTCCTGGTCGAGGCGATCCGCTGGCGCGACTATCCGATCGTGCAGAACCTCGTGATGCTGATTGCTGTCGTGGTGGTGAGCGCGAATTTCATCGTCGACATGCTCTACGCGGTGTTCGATCCGCGCATCCGGTTTACGGAGTAAGTCGATGCGACCAGAGCAATCAGACGCGATGGCGGCGTTTCACCTCTCCCATAGGGAGAGGTCGGATCGCATCGGAAGATGCGATCCGAGTGAGGGGTTACGTTCCCTCGTGAGACCTAAGCCCCCTCACCCGGCGCTACGCGCCGACCTCTCCCCGATGGGGAGAGGTGATTCTCCTCGCGGAGAGACGCATGGCCACAATCGACTATGATCTCGAACTGAGGCGGGCCGGCGCGCATGCGACCGGCGGCTGGCGTCGCGTGCTGTTCCTGGCGCAGCGGCATGTGCTCGGCGCGGCCGGGCTCGTCATCATGACGGTGTTTGTGCTCACGGCGATCTTCGCGGACTTCATCGCGCGCTATGATCCTCTGACAATCGACTCCGCACGCGCGCTGGCGCGCCCGAGCCTGGCGCACTGGATGGGGACGGATTCCTTCGGCCGCGACGTGTTCAGCCGTATCATCCATGGCGCGCGGATCTCGCTCGCGGTCGGCATCGGCTCGACCGCGCTCGGCGGCTCCATCGGCGTGATCGTCGGCCTCACCTCCGGTTATCTATCCGGCTGGGTCGATCTCGTATTCCAACGCGTCTCCGACATCCTCCAGGCGTTGCCGCTCCTGGTGCTGGCGCTGGTGATGACGGCCGCGCTCGGCCCGTCACTGCCGAACGTCATCATCGCCATCGCCATCCCGCTGATCCCGACGGTCGCCCGCGTCATCCGCGCCAATACATTGGCGCTGCGCGAGCAGCCATTCGTGGAAGCCGCCAAGTCGATCGGCATGAGCGAGGTGCGCATCGCGCTGCGCCACGTGCTGCCGAACACGCTGGCGCCGCTGATCGTGCTCGCGACCGCCCAACTCGGCTCGACCATCCTCACCGAAGCTTCCCTCTCCTTCCTCGGCCTCGGCATTCCCGAGCCTTATCCGTCATGGGGCCGCATGCTCTCCGAATCCGCCGCCGAATATGTCCGCACCGCGCCGTGGCTCGTAATCTTCCCGGGCATCGCCATCAGCCTCGCCGTGTTCGGTGCCAACCTGTTCGGTGACGCCTTGCGCGACATCCTCGATCCGAGGCAACGCGGCTGATGGCGGACACATCCGATCTCGTGCTTGATGTGAAGAACCTGAAGACGGTGTTCTTCACGAACTCCGGCCTGTTCAAGGCCGTCGACGATGTCTCGTTCACCGTGAAACGAGGCGAGACGCTGGCGATCGTCGGCGAATCCGGCTGCGGCAAGAGCGTCACCGCGCTGTCGCTGATGCGGCTGGTACCTGATCCGCCCGGGCGTATCGTCGGCGGCTCGATCACGCTCGAAGGCACCGATCTGCTGGCGCTCGACGAAGCGAAGATGCGCGCGATCCGCGGCAATCGGATCTCCATGATCTTCCAGGAGCCGATGACCTCGCTCAATCCGGTCATGCGGATCGGTGACCAGATCGTCGAGGCCGTGCGGCTGCACCGGAACATCCCGGCCAAAGAAGCCCGGGACATCGCGGTCGAGATGCTGCGGCTGGTGCGCATCCCCGAGCCTGCGCGGCGCGCGCGGGAATATCCGCATCAGCTCTCGGGCGGCATGCGCCAGCGCGCGATGATCGCAATGGCGCTGGCCTGCCGGCCGGCGCTGCTGATCGCGGACGAGCCGACCACTGCGCTCGACGTCACCATCCAGGCGCAGATCCTGGCGCTGATCATCGACCTGCAGAAGGAGCTCGGCACCGGTCTCGTGCTGATCACGCACGATCTCGGCGTCGTCGCGCAGACGGCGCAGCGCGTCATCGTGATGTATGCGGGGCGGAAGGTCGAGGAAGCCAGCGTCGAAGCGCTCTTCGCCGCGCCCAAGCATCCCTATACGCGTGGACTGATGGCTTCGATTCCGGCGGTGCCGGCGTCCGGCGTCGCCGCGCAAGAGCGGCTGAACGAAATTCCCGGCACCGTGCCGTCGCTGGTCCGGCTGCCGAAAGGCTGCGCCTTCGCGCCGCGCTGCAAGCTCGCGGTGAAGCGCTGCGAGGCCGAATATCCCCCGCTGGCGGATTGGGGCGGCGGCCATCTCGCCGCCTGCTGGCGCGCGGCTGAAGTAGCGGAGGTGGCATGACCGAGGCTCTGCTCGAAGTCACCGATCTCAGGAAGCACTATCCGGTGCGTGCAGGCGTGTTGCGCCGGCAGGTCGGTACCGTGCACGCGGTCGACGGTGTCTCGTTCTCACTTGGCACCGGCGAGACGCTCGGCCTTGTCGGCGAATCCGGCTGCGGCAAGTCGACGGTGGCGCGCAGCGTGCTGCGACTGGTCGAGCCGACCTCGGGGCAGATCCGCCTCGACGGCGAGGACATCACCCATCTCTCCAAGACGGCGCTGCGGCCACACCGCCGCTCGATGCAGATCGTGTTCCAGGACCCCTTCGCTTCGCTCAATCCGCGCATGACCGCGGGCGACATCGTCGGCGAACCGCTGGCTGTGCATGGCCTCGCAACCGGCAAAGAGCTGGAGGCGCGCGTCGCGAAACTGTTTGAGCAGGTCGGCTTGCGGCCCGACCAGATGCGGAACTTCCCGCATCAATTCTCCGGTGGCCAGCGCCAGCGCATCTGCATCGCGCGGGCGCTCGCGCTGGAACCGCGCTTGATCGTCTGCGATGAGCCGGTCTCCGCGCTCGACGTCTCGATCCAGGCGCAGGTGATCAACCTCCTGATCGACCTGCAGCGCCAGCACGGCTTCTCCTATCTCTTCATCGCCCACGACCTCGCCGTGGTCGCTCATATCAGCCACCGCGTGGCCGTGATGTATCTGGGCCGGATCGTCGAGATCGCCGACAAGGACGAGCTGTTCCGCAATCCGCGCCATCCCTATACGCAGGCCCTGCTCGCCTCCGTGCCAATCGCCAACCCGCTCGCGAAAAAGCTGGCGCCGCTGGTCGACGGCGACGTGCCGAGCCCGGTCAACCCGCCGCCGGGCTGCGCATTCCACACCCGCTGCCGGTTTGCGATGGAGCGGTGCAAGACGGAGCGGCCGACGCTGGTGGACGCGGGTGCCGGGCACCAGGTGGCCTGTTTGCTGAATGAGGGGACGGGGCGGGGTGCGTAGGTCTCGTGTCCCCGCGAAAGCGGGGACCCAGGGCCGCCCGTGATACTCGGAGACATGGGTCCCGGCTCGCGCTTCGCGCGTCCGGGACACGAGACTATGCCTCGATGCTATGCCTCGATCTCCGCCACGATCCTGCCGGTCGTGACCTGCTCGCCCTCGGCGACGTCGATCGCGGCGACGACGCCGTCGATACCGGCCTTGTGAACGTGCTCCATCTTCATCGCCTCCAGCGTCATCACCGGCTGACCGGCGGTGACGCGGTCGCCCGGCTTGACCAGGACAGCAACGACGCGGCCGTTCATGGCGGCGCGGACTTTTCCGTCGCCGCCGTTGGCTGCTGCGGCTTTCGGCGCGGCCAGGGTGAGGTCGGTGACCGAGAGCGGGATGCCGCGATGCTGGACATACAGCCGATCGCCGTCGCGGAGGAACCTTGCACTGTCCATCACGCCATCATGGCGGAAGCGGACGGCGTCGGGGGCAAGCTGATCGATCTCGAACCTGTGCTGGCGACCATCGACGGCGACGGTGTAGCTGCCGTCACGCTCGCGCGTGACCTCAAGCTCGTGCGGGTGGCCTGCGATTTCGATCCTCGCCGGCAGCGGGAACGTGGCCGCAAGGCTCCGGCCACTGCGCCAGGACGGTGCCTGCGGGCTGGTGACGTAGAGCAGGAGGCCTGTGAGAGCAGCGCCGAATGCGCTGTTCGCCGGCGACGCCAGCAGCTCGTCGCGATGTGCCCCGATGAAGGCCGTGGTCGCCTCGCCCCTGGCAAAGCCGGGGTGGCGCAGGCACGACATCAGGAACGCCTGATTGGTGGTCACGCCAAAAGCGGTGAGCTGCTCGAGGCCGCAGATCAGTCGGCTCCGCGCCTCCTCACGCGTCACACCGTGGCTGATCACCTTGGCGATCATGGAATCGTAGAACGGCGGGATCTCCGTGCCCGATTGCAGCGCGTGCTCGACGCGGATGTCGTCCGGCACCTGCCAGCGCGCCATGCGGCCGGACTGCGGCATGAAATCACGCGCGGCGTCCTCCGAGCACAACCGGACCTCGATGGCGTGGCCCGAGAAGCGGATGTCCTGCTGCTTCACGGGCAAAGGCTCGCCACACGCGACACGCAGTTGCAGCTCGACGAGATCGAGCCCGGTAATCGCCTCGGTCACGGGATGCTCGACCTGGAGGCGCGTATTCATCTCCATGAAGTAGAACTCGCCGCTCTGGTCGAGCAGGAATTCAAGCGTGCCTGCGCCTTCGTAACGCAGCGCCTTCACCGCGGCGACCGCGACCTCGCCCATTTTCGCGCGCAGTTCCGGCGTCACGGCCGGCGACGGCGCCTCCTCGATCAGCTTCTGGTGCCGCCGTTGCACCGAGCAGTCGCGCTCACCGAGATGGATGGCGTTGCCGTGGCTGTCGCCGAAGACCTGGATCTCGATGTGTCGGGGATTCTGGATGGCGCGTTCAAGAATCACGGTCGGATCGCCGAAGGCCGCCTTCGCTTCGGAACGCGCACTGCGCAGGGCATCGGGGAAGGATGCGGCGTCGGTGACGAGCCGCATGCCGCGCCCGCCACCACCCGCGACTGCCTTGATCATCACGGGGAAGCCGATCTTTTTGGCTTCCGCGAACATGACCTCGTCACTCTGGTCGGCACCCTGATAGCCGGGCACGATAGGTACGCCCGCCTTCTTCATGATCTCCTTGGCGCCGGCCTTGTTGCCCATCGCCTCGATCGCCTGTGGCGACGGGCCGATGAAGACGAGGCCGGCATCCTTGCAGGCCTGCGCAAGGTCCTCGTTCTCGGCGAGGAAGCCGTAGCCGGGATGCACGGCGTCCGCGCCGCTCGCCTTGGCCGCGGCAATGATCGCGGAGATGTTGAGATAGGATTGCGCCGGCCGCGCTTCTCCGATGCGCACGGCCTGATCGGCCTGTTGTACGTGAAGCGCATCGCGATCGGCGTCCGAATAAACCGCAACGACACCAAGGCCGAGCCGCCGCGCGCTGCGCATCACGCGGAGCGCGATCTCGCCGCGATTGGCAACCAGGACCTTGAAGAACGGCCGGTGTTGCACTGATCCGTTCCTCATGGGCGCGCTACCGAGAATTGCATGCGTTGTGGAGTTCGGGTGTCGCCCTCGCGGCAGATCGCCAGCACCTCGGAGAGAACCGCGCGGGTGTCGCGCGGATCGATCACGCCGTCGTCGAGCACACGCGCGCTGGTCGAGAACACGTCCATCTGGCCGTCGAATACGCCGACGATCTGCGCCTTCATGGCATCCAGCTTGTCCTTCTCGATCGGTTTGCCGCGGCGCGCCGCGGCAGCCTCGGTCACGATCGCCATGGTTTCGGCGGCCTGCTCGCCGCCCATCACAGCGGTCTTGGCATTCGGCCATGAGAAGCAGAAGCGCGGATGGAAGCCGCGCCCGCACATGCCGTAATTGCCGGCGCCGAACGAGGCCCCGCAATAGATCGTGATCTGCGGCACGGTCGCCGAGGTGACCGCCTGGATCATCTTCGAGCCGTGCTTGATCATCCCGGCTTCTTCATAGGCTCGGCCCACCATGTAGCCGGTGGTGTTGTTGAGATAGAGCAGCGGCGTACGGGTCTGGCAGCAGGCCTGGATGAAATGCGTCGCCTTGTTGGCGCCGGCGGGATCGAGCGGACCGTTGTTGGTGATGATGCCGATCGCCTGGCCCTCGATGCGGGCATGGCCGCAGACAGTGGCCGGGCCGTAGTTCGGCGCCATCTCGGTGAAATCGGAATCGTCGACGATGCGCGCGATCACCTGCTTCATGTCGACCGGACGCTTGTGATCCATCGGCATGATGCCGAGTAGCTCGTCCTGATCGTAGCGCGGCGGCTTGAACTGTGCAGGCACTCGGCCCGGCCGCTCCCACTCCAGTGCCGCCATGATCTCGCGCGCGATACGCAAGGCATCGCGATCGTCCTCGGCGAGATAGTCGCCAAGGCCGGAGACCTGCGTGTGCATCTCGGCACCGCCAAGCTCTTCCTCGGTCGCGATCTCACCGGTCGCGGCTTTCAACAGCGGCGGCCCCGCAAGGAACGCGCGCGTGCGGCCGCGCACCATGACGATGTAGTCCGACAGGCCAGTCTGGTAGGCGCCGCCGGCGGTAGATGACCCGTGTGTCACGGTGACGACCGGCAGCCCGGCGGCCGAGAGCCGCGCAAGGTTACGGAAGATGTTGCCGCCACGGACAAAATCCTCGACCCGGTAGCGCAGGAGATTGGCGCCGGCGCTCTCGACGAGCTGCACGTAAGGCAACTTGTTCTCCAGCGCGAGCTCCTGCACCCGTAGCGTCTTGTCGAGGCCATAGGGCTGGAGCGCGCCGGCATCGATGCCGGCATCATTGGCGCTGACCATGCAGCGAATGCCCGAGACGAAGCCGATACCGGCAATGACGCCGCCACCGGGCACGCTCTTGTTCGCATCCGGCACGTCGAACATGTAGCCGGCGAGCGTCGACAGTTCGATGAAAGGCGCACCGGGATCGAGCACCAGCGCGACGCGCTCGCGGGGCAGAAGCTGACCACGCTTGTGAAAGCGATCTTTTGCTGCCGCCGACGCCGCACGCGTGCGCTCTTCCAGCGCGCGCATGCGATCGATCAGCGCGAGCATGCCGTCGCGGTTGGCATGGTAGGCGGCGCTTCCGGGGGAAATGGTATTTTCGAGAATGGACATCAAATCTCCTGCCCGTCATTCCGGGGTGCGCGTAGCGCGAGCCCAGAATCCATACTCCCGATCGTGGTTATGGATTCCGGGCCTGGCCCTTCGGGCCATCCCGGAATGACCGAGTATGTCGCTACCGATTCGTCCCAAAGATCGTCCGCGCCTCGGCCGGGCTCGCGATCTCGCGGCCTGCACGGCGCGCACACGCGGCGACGGCCTCAATGAGCTGGCCGTTCGACGTCACCTTCTTGCCGTCGGCGAGATAGAAGGTGTCTTCGAGGCCGGTGCGCAGATGGCCGCCGAGCTCGGCGCAGCGCTGGTGCAGCGGCCAGATCTCCTCGCGGCCGATCGCGGTGACCTGCCAATGCGCTTCGGGACGCTTCAGCTTGATCAGGATCGGCAGCAGTTCCGGATCCGAAGGCATGCCGGAGGCGACACCCATCACGAAATTATATTCGAGCGGCCCCTTGTACATGCCGACCTGGTGGTACATGCCGACGCAGCGGACGATGCCGACGTCGAAGCATTCGAACTCGGGGATGGTGCCGACCGCGTTCATGACGTCGAGATAGTCCTTCACCTTCTCGACCGCGTTGTCGAACATCATCGGCGGCCAGGCCCAGGTGTTGTCGGCCTTCACCTTCAGATAATTCAGCGAGCCGGCGTTGCAGGCCGCGATCTCCGGCCTGGTCTCGCGGATGCAGTCCAGCGCGCCGCTGTAGTTCGGCCCTGAGACACCCGATGTGTGATTGATGATGACGCCGGGGCAGGCTTCGCGGATCGCCTGCTGGATCTCCTTGCTGACGCTGACTTCCCAGGACGGCAGATGCCCCTTGTTCGGCGCCTGCTGGCGCAGATGGATATGCATGATGGACGCGCCGGCATCGAACGCCGCCTTGGCTTCGCGCGCCATCTGCTCCGGCGTGACCGGCACGTTGTGCTGCTTCGGGTCGGTGAGCACGCCGTTCAGCGCGCAGGTGATGACGGCCTTGTCGCTCATGCCTTGTCACTCATGACTTGGATGTCTCGCACGTTGAGAATTCAACGTTTACGATCATGTGACGCGCGACACGCGGCTTCTTGCGCGGAGAAGCTAGGGATTTGATGGCACAATCGTAGGGTGGGTTAGCCCCGCGGCTGCGCGAAGCGCAGTCCGCTCGGCGTAACCCACCACTGTCTATCTCCGCGGAGACTAAAGAGGTGGGTTACGCTTCGCTAACCCACCCTACGAAGCGACCACTAGCTCGCTTCCGCGAGCTCCCTCACCGTCTCGCTGCTGCGATAGATCGCAAGGTCACGCGAGCCGACGAAGATCGCGCGCGGCTTCAATCCGTAGAAGCGGCGGATCGAATGGCTGAAATGGGTCGAGTCGGGATAGCCGATGTCCTGCGCGAGATGGGCGAGGTTGAGGTCCTGGTTGGCGAAGTGCAGCAGATGCCGCGCGCGCTTCCAGGCGCGGAAGGACCGGAACGAGATGCCGGTCTCTTCCTTGAACAGATGCAGGAAGCGCGAGGCCGAGAGGCCCGCTTCGGTCGCGCATGTATCGGCCGTGACCGGTTCGCCGGAGAAGCGCTCGATGCGAGCGACCGCCCGCGTCACCCGCGGGTCAAGCACGCGGCGCGGTAGCGCCTCGCCAAAGCACATCTCGTCGAACTCGGCGGTGGTGATGTCGCCATAGCGGCGCTGCCGCAGCAGCGCGTAGGCGGCGAGGATCTTGCGGGCATAGACGGACCTGTCCGGTCCGGTGAGTCGCTGGGCCAAAGCCTCGATCACGCCATCCGGCATGCTTTCAGGCTCGAGCGTCACGCTGATTGCGGTGCGGTAGTCGCTGGCAATTGAATGCCGCTGGTTCGGCAGGGTAACGAACAGCTCGCCGGTGGCGAAGACGTCGTCGATCGTCAGGTGCAGGCTGCCCTTGACCGCGACATAAACATGGCAGCAACCCGGCGTCCGCTTGCGGGGGCGGCCAAGCAGCCCGGCATAGAACACCCGCTCCGGCGTGATCAGCATCAGATGGTCGGATTCGCGACCCTTGTCTTCCATTGGCGGTCCTCCTCGCACGGCTCTCTGGCCGCTGCGGACGGAGGTCACCTTAGCCGAAATTGGGGCGCTGTCACGACGCGATAGCGCTGTCATCGAGCGCAAAATATCGTCGATCCGGAACGGCGATCAGCCGTGTCTGGAACCGTTCAACAATCCTTGCCGGTACGACTGGAGGGTTACCCTCGTACCCGCGGCGCGACGTTCTGCTCGGCTCCGGCCTTTTGTTCCGCAGCGACCGCGCGCTTGAACCCGTCGCGTTGCTGCAATCGCGCCCAATAGGCTGTGACATTCGGCCCAAAGTCCTTGGCGAGCCCAATATTTTCCGCGAGGCGGAGCGCGTAACCGATGACAATGTCAGCGGCTGTGAAGCGGCCGGCGCACAAGGTTTCGGCATTCGCAGTCGCCGCCTCGACAGCGCGCAGCCGGCCAAGGAACCATTTCGCGTAATCACCGGCGACCTGCGGATTGCGGCGCTCTTCCGGCTCGAGCTGGGTGTATCGGAGCACCAGCGTTTGCGGGAAGGTTAGCGTGGCATCGCTGAAATACATCCAGTTCAGGAACGCGCCATAGGCGGGGTCCTCCGGCCCGACCATCAGCGGTGTCGGCCCGTATTTGATGCCGAGGTAATGGCAGATGCCGGACGACTCCGTCATCCGCGCCTCGCCGTCGATCATGAACGGGATGGTTCCGAGCGGATTGATGCCGAGATAATCCTTGGCGAAGATCCGCGGCGGGAACGGCAGCATCTTCAGTTCGTAAGGAAGCCCCATCTCCTCCAGCATCCAGAGCGGACGGAACGAGCGCGCGGCGTCGCAGTGATAGAGCGTGATCATCAGGCATTTCCCCTAGAGCATTTTCCTCGCGACAAACGCGGAACGCGTTTGCGCGGAGATCATGCTCAAACTTTCTTGCTGCCGGGCAGCGTGCCCATCATCTTGCACAGGACCATCAGCATGACCTCGTCGGCACCGCCACCGATCGAGGTCAGGCGGCTGTCGCGATAGGCGCGGCTGACCGGCGTCTCGTTGGTAAAGCCCATTCCGCCCCAATATTGCAAGCAGGCGTCGGTGAGCTCACGGCCGAGCCGACCGGCCTTCAGCTTGGCCATGGTCGCAAGCCTCGTCACGTCCTCGCCAGCCACCAGCGCCTCGGCGGCGCGATAGATCAGCGCGCGCAGCAGCTCCACCTCGGTCTGCATTTCCGCGAGCTTGAAGTGGACGACCTGGTTGTCGAGGATGCTCTGGCCGAACGCTTTTCGGTTGCGCGTGTATTCGATGGTCTCGTTGATGATGTATTCATGCGCCTTGAGGCAAGCGGCCGCACCCCATAGCCGCTCCTCCTGGAACTGGATCATCTGGTAGGTGAAGCCCTTGCCCTCCTCGCCGATGCGGTTGCGCTTGGGCACGCGGACATTGTCGAAGAAGATCTGCGCGGTGTCCGAGGACCGCATGCCCATCTTGTCGAGCTTGCGGGCGACCGTGACGCCCTTGCTCTTCATCGGTACGCAGATCAGCGATTTGTTGCGGTGAACCGGCCCGTCGCCGGTGTTGACAAGCAGGCAGATCCAGTCGGCCTGGGTGCCGTTGGTGATCCACATCTTGCCGCCATTGACGACGTAATCGTCGCCGTCCGAGCGCGCATTGGTCTTGATCGAAGCGACGTCCGATCCGGCGCCGGGTTCCGACACGCCGATGCAGGCGACGTAATCGCCCGCGATCGACGGCGCCAGAAACTCGCGCCGCACCTCGTCCGAGCCGAACCGAGCCAGCGCGGGCGTCGCCATGTCGGTTTGCACCCCAATCGCCATCGGCACGCCGCCGCAGGTGATGGCCCCGAGCTCCTCCGCCATCATCAGCGCGTAGGAATAGTCGAGGCCCGAACCGCCGAACTCCACCGGCTTGTTCAAGCCGAGAAAGCCGAGACTGCCCATCTTCTTGAACAGCTCATGCGCCGGGAAGATGTCGGCCTTCTCCCATTCATCGACATGAGGATTGATCTCGTTGACGATGAATTTCTGCAAGCTTCGGCGGATCTCGTCGTGGTCGGCGGTAAACAGCATTTTGTCCTCTCGTCATTCCGGGGCATCGCGAAGCGATGAGCCCGGAATCCATTTCTCTACGGTATGTGCGGCCTGATGGATTCTCAGATGCGCAATTGCGCATCATAGCTCGCGCTGCGCGCGCCCCGGAATGACGACCCGCGTCACAACCCCATCTGCCGGCTGGCCAGATCCTTCATGATCTCCTCGGTGCCGCCGCCGATGGCGTTGACCTTGACCTCGCGGTAGATGCGCTCGGCTTTGATGCCGCGCATGAAGCCGGCGCCGCCGAAGATCTGCACGGCTTCCGAGGCGCAGAACGCCATGGTCTGCGTCGCCTGGTTCTTCATCATGCAGATTTCGGCGACCGGGCTCTCGCCCTGCTCGAGCCGCCAGGCCAGCATCTCCAGCATCGCTTGCGACGCCGCGACCTTCTGCGCCATGTCGACGATCTTGTGGCGGATGACCTGGTGCTGAGCCAGCGGCTTGCCGAACGTCTTGCGCTCCTTGGCGTAGGCAATCGCCTCGTCGAGGCAGACGCGGGCAAAGGCGGTGCAGCTCGCCGCCATGCCCATGCGTTCGCTGTTGAAATTCTGCATGATGATCTTGAAGCCCTGTCCCTCCTCGCCGATCAGATTCCCGACCGGCACGCGGCAGTCGTCAAAATGCAGCGTCGCGGTGTCGGAGGCCCACCAGCCCATCTTCTTCAGCTTCGTCCGCGACAGGCCGGGTGTATCCCCCTCGATCAGGAGCAGGCTGACGCCGCCGGCGCCCTCACCGCCGGTGCGCACCGCAACGGTCAGATAATCGGCACGCACGCCCGAGGTGATGAAGGTCTTCTCGCCGCTCACGACGTAGTGATCGCCATCGCGCCGCGCTCTGGTGCGGAGGCCGGCGACATCCGAGCCGCCGCCCGGCTCGGTGATCGCGAGCGCGGAGATCTTCTCACCGGCCAGCACCTGCGGCAGCACGCGTGCCTTGACCTCGGGCCGCGCGGCCCGCGCGATCGGCGGTGAGCCGATGGTGTGGCTCATCAGGCTGGCGCTGACGCCGCCGGCGCCTGCCCGCGCCAATTCCTGGCTCGCGACGATCTTCATGAACTGGTCGGCGGCGATCCCGCCATATTCCTCGGGGAATCCCAGTCCCAACAGCCCGATCTCCGCCGCCTTGCGATAGAGCGCGCGGGGGAATTCGCTGGCCTCGTCCCAATCATGGGCGAATGGCGCGATCTCCTTCTCGACAAAGCGGCGCATCACCTCACGGAAGGCGTCGTGCTCGGTGGTATAGAACGGGCTCTTCATCGCACTCTCGCCTCGCGGATGGATTCGTCGCATCCACCATGGCTGGAACACTGGCGGCTCACTTGCGCGGAGTGGCTGGCGCGGGGAGGCCACCCCGCGCAGGCCTAGACTAGCAACTCAACGCAAGACGATTTTCGTCCCCCGCGGGCCAACTCCGAAATAAAAAAGACGTCGATGCACAAACTCCGGCTGGCCTCCCATGGCCACGCCGGGCATGGTGCATCGCAATAAGAATACAGTCGGCCCAAGACCGCCGAGGGAGGGATTTTTGGCCGTTCGTTACTACGACTGGATCGCTCATCATGCCCGCCGCACGCCTGGCAAGGTTGCGGCGATCGACCTCGCGAGCGAACGCCGCTTCAGCTATTCGCAACTCGACGCCCGCGTCTCGCGCCTCGCCTCATTCCTGCGCCACACGCTGAAGGTCTCACGCGGCGACCGCGTCGCAGTGCTCGCGCTGAACACGACCGATACGCTGGAGGTGCAGTTCGCCTGCGGGCGGCTCGGCGCCATCTTCGTGCCGCTGAACACCCGCCTCACCGTCCCCGAGCTCCAGTTCATCACCGGCGACTGCGCGCCGAAGGTGATGATCCACGACGCCGATCTCGCCGAGACGGCGCTTAGCGTCGCAAAGCTCTGCGGCGTCGCCACCAGCCTGCTGCTCGGCCCTGGCGGCGCATACGAAGCCGGCATCGCCGCTGCCAAGCCGCTCGAGGCCATCGAGGAGGTCACGCTCGATGACGTCTCGACCATCATGTATACGTCGGGCACCACGGGCCACCCGAAGGGCGCGACCATCACGCATGGCATGACCTTCTGGAATTGCGTCAATCTCGGCGGCCCCGCCTGCATCGGGCCGTCCTCGGTGCTGCTCACCGTGCTGCCGCTATTTCACACCGGTGGCCTGAATTGCTACACCAATCCGGTGCTGCATGCCGGCGGCACCGTGATGATCATGCGCGCCTTCGATCCCGGCGCTGCCCTCGGCCTGATCAACGATCCCTCCCAGGGCATCAACGTGTTCTTCGGCGTGCCGGCGATCTACCAATTCATGGCGCAGCATCCCGCCTTCGCGACCACTGACCTGACCCGGCTGATCGTCGGCGGTGTCGGCGGCGCGCCAATGCCGGTGCCGCTGCTGAAGGTTTGGGAGGCCCGCGGCGTCGCGCTCCAGCAGGGCTACGGCATGACCGAGACTTCGCCGGCCGTGCTGGTGCTGGATCGCGAGGATGCGGCCCGGAAGGCGGGCTCCGCCGGCAAGCCGGTGCTGCACACGGAGGTACGGATCGTACGGCCCGACGGCAGCGACGCCGATGTCGGCGAACTTGGTGAGCTCTGGGTGAAGGGACCGAACATCACGCCGGGCTACTGGAACAGGCCGGAGGCGAACAAATCCTCCTTCACCGATGGCTGGCTGCACACCGGCGACGCGACGCGCGTCGACGAGGAAGGCTTCTACTACATCGTCGACCGCTGGAAGGACATGTACATCTCCGGCGGCGAGAACGTCTATCCGGCCGAGGTCGAGAACGTCCTGCACCAGCTCACCGCGATCGCGGAAGCCGCCGTGATCGGCATTCCCGACGCGCAATGGGGCGAGGTTGGCCTCGCCATCGTCGCGGTCAAGCCGGGTCAAAGGCTGACCGAGGCCGATGTCTTCGCGCATTGCGCGGCCAACCTCGCGCGCTTCAAATGCCCACGCCAGGTCCGCTTCGTCGATGCCCTGCCGCGCAACGCCACCGGCAAGATCCACAAGCCGACCTTGCGCAAGGAATTTTCAGCGGCTTCCGAGGTCGACCAGAAAATCGCCAACGCCTGATCAAAGCTCCCCTTTCACGGGCGCTTTTCTTTTTCGACGTGCCTGCTCCAACCCAGAAGAACCCAAGGAATTTTCATGAACAAGAAACTCTCCCTGCTTGCCGCAGCAACGGCTTTGACATTGTTCACGGCTCAGGGCGCCCACGCGCAGAAGAAATACGACACCGGCGTTACCGACACCGAGATCAAGATCGGCAATGTCGAGGCCTATTCCGGTCCGGCTTCCGCCTACGGCGTCATCGGCAAGACCGAGGAAGCCTATTTCAAGATGATCAACGACCAGGGCGGCGTCAACGGACGCAAGATCAACTTCATCTCCTACGATGACGGCTATTCGCCGCCGAAAACCGTGGAGCAAGTCCGCAAGCTGATCGAAAGCGACGAGGTGTTCCTCATCTTCAACGCGCTGGGTACGCCGACCCAGACCGCCGTGCAGAAATATCACAACGCCAAGAAGGTGCCGCAGCTCTTCCTCGCCACCGGCGCCAGCAAGTGGAACGATCCGCAAAACTTCCCCTGGACCATGGGCTTCCAGCCGAGCTACCGGGTCGAAGCGCGGATCTTCGCCAAATACATTCTGAAGGAGAAGCCGGACGCGAAGGTCGCGATCTTCTATGCCAACGACGATTTCGGCAAGGACTACGTCGCCGGCATCAAGGACGTGTTCGGTGACAAGGCGTCAAAGCTCATCGTGGCCGAAGAGAGCTACGAGACGTCGGAGCCTTCGATCGATGCCCATATCGTCAAGCTCAAGGGCACCGGCGCCGATGTCTTCGTGAACATCGCAACGCCGAAATTCGCCGCGCAGGCGATCAAGAAGATCGCCGAGCTCGAATGGAAGCCGATGCACCTGATGACGGACGTCTCGGTGTCCATCGGTGCCGTGATGAAGCCGGCCGGGCTCGAGGCATCCGAAGGCGTGCTGTCGGCCGGCTACCTGAAGGATGCGTCGGATCCGCAGTGGAAGGACGATCTGGGCATGAAGAAGTTCATGGCGTTCATCGACAAGTACATGCCCGGCGCAAACATTTCGGACGCCAATCTGGTCTACGGCTATGCCGCAGCGCAGACGATGGTGCAGGTGCTGAAGCAGGCGGGCGACAATCTGACCCGCGAGAACGTGATGAAGCAGGCCGCCAGCCTGAAAGACTTCGCCCCCGACACGCTGATCCCGGGGATCACGATCAACACCTCGCCCACCGACTTCGCGCCGATCGAACAGCTCAAGATGTGGCGGTTCAAGAACGGTCAGTGGGAGCTGTTCGGCCCCATCATCAGCGCCGAAACCAACGGCTAGCCCGCGTCGACTGCGCAATCCCCAACGAAATAGCGGCCGAAAGGCCGCTATTTTTGTGTAGGCACTAGATTTGTCATCCCAACCGTCCCGTGGGATGCTGCCGGTCGAAATCGTCTGCGATCGGATCCGACAATGCGCGGCGAAGTTCAGTACCTTCCGATCACGCCGGGATTGTTCTCCATCCTGGTGCTGTTGTTCGCCGGGCTGATCATCCTGATCCAGCTCCGCATCCTGCGCTACGCCTATATGCGGCTGGGCGTCGGTCCAGGCATGGCGCTGCTCCTGCTGTTCGGCTCGCTGGTCGGCAGCTATTTCAACATTCCGATCACAGTACTGCCGGCCAAGGTGGTGCGCTCGGGCGAGATCGTCGATTTCTTCGGCATGCGTTATGTGGTGCCGCTGGTGACGCAATGGCCGGGCACTGTGCTCGCAGTCAATGTCGGCGGCGCGGTCATCCCGGCGATCATGTCGACCTATCTGGTGCTGAGGTATCAGCTCTGGGTGAAGGCAGCGATCGCCGTGATTGCAATCGCATTCATCATCCACATGATGGCAACGCCCGTGCAGGGGGTTGGTATCGCGGTGCCCGTATTTGTGCCTGTCGTCGCCACCGCGATCCTGGCGTTCCTGCTCTCGCGCGAGTATGCCGCGCCGCTCGCCTATATCGGCGGCTCGATGGGAACTCTGATCGGGGCCGATCTCCTCAACCTCGACAAGATCGGCGATCTCGGCGCGCCCGTCGCGTCGATCGGCGGCGCAGGAACCTTCGACGGCATTTTCCTCACGGGAATTCTCGCCGTGCTGCTCGCCGGCCTCGCCTCGCCGCCACGGCCACGTGAGGTGTGGTAGCGGATCGAACAATTCAACACAGCGCGAGAACGACGATTGCTGGAGCACGGCGTTGACGATCATTGTCACGCTGCCGGATCGTCCGCACTTTCGCCAAAAGTCCGGTGATGCTAGCCTTCTCGCATGAAGTCCCGCCCATTCCGTCTGGCGGCATTGTGCTTGTCGCGATGGCCTCGCCGGAGCTCGCCAAAGAACAGAACCACGCGCTGCAACAAAAACAACAGGTGAGGATTGCGCCATGGAAGCCCACGTGTCTGCTGCGTCCGTTTCTCCGCGCCCATGGTCTCCACCGCCCGACGCGAGCGACGTCGTCAAAGGCATCCACGCCATGCTGCACCCGCACAACATCGTGCTGGTGGGCGCTACCGACAAGCCCGGCAACTATGCCGAGCGCATCTGGAACAACCTGGTCAAGTACGGCTACGAGGGCGGGCTCTATCCGGTCAACGCCAAGCGCGAGACTATCTGGGGCGTTCCCTGCTACAAGGATTTTGCCAGCCTCCCGGAAAAGCCCGACCATGTGCTGGTGCTGGTGCCTGCACGCTTTGCCGTGCAGGTGATCCGCGACGCCGCCGCGGCCGGTGCGCGTTCGGCCACCATCGTCACCTCGGGCTTCAGCGAATTGCAGGATGACGAGAGCCAGAAGCTCGCCGCCGAATTGCAGGCGGCCGTGCGCGAGACGGGACTGGCCGTCACCGGCCCGAATTGCCTCGGCAATTTGAGCGCGGGCGAAAAGCTCTTCACCAATATCGACGACCGTGTCGTCACCATGGAACAGGGCGCGGTCGCGATCGCCGGGCAGTCCGGCGCCATCGTCATGGCGATCCGCCAGGCGCTGGAGGATCGCGGCGTCGGGGTCGGCTACATGGTCACGACCGGCAACGAGGCCGGGCTCGAGACGCCGGACCTGATGCGCTATTTCGCCGAGGATCCGAGCATCAGGGTGATCGTCGTCTATCTCGAAGGCGTACGCGACACCAAGGCCTTCCGCGACGCCTGCAAGGCGGCGCGTGCCGCGAGCAAGCCCGTGATCGCGCTCAAGCTCGGGGCATCCGAGGGTGGCCGCGCGGCGGCGATGGCGCATACCGGCGCGCTCGCAGGCTCGATCGAGACCTTCGACGCCATTGCAACGCGTGAAGGCGTCATCCGGATCGGAGGACTCGACGAGCTGATCGAAACCACGGAATGTTTCGTCCATGCCGCGGTGCCCAAAGGCGACCGGCTCGCCGCGGTCACGCTGTCCGGCGGCAAGCGCGGGATGCTGATCGACGCCTTCTATGCAGAAGGCCTGAACTTCGCGCCGCTCAGCCCGCATGTCAGTGGCGAACTCGCAAAGATGCTCGGGCCGGGATCGATCGTCGGCAATCCGCTCGACGCAGGCTTCGCCGCGGTGGTCGACCCGTCCGTCTACATGAAGTCGATCAAGCTGATGATCGACGATCCCGACATCGACATCGTCATCGTCGATTCCGAGCTGCCCAAGGCCCCGCACGAGCAGCGCGAGCGAAACTTGCGCATCGTCAACGAGATGGCGAGCCAGGCCTCGAAGCCCGTGATCTACATCAGCGCGATGTCGATCGGCTTCACCGAGTTCACCAAGGGCTTGCGCAAATCGCTGCCGCATCTTGCGGTCATGCAGGGCATGGACCGCGCGGTGACCGCGATCAAATCGCTGCTCGACTACGCGAAGCTGCGCAAGGAAGTGCCCGACATCGTGTCGAGCTCAAAGCCGGCCGCGCGCGCCGTGCTGGAGAAGGCATTGAAATCGGCAACCGGAGCTGCGCTCGACGAAGTCGCCTCGAAAAAGCTCCTGAAGGCCTATGGCATTCCTGTCTCGAAAGAAGCGATCGCACAGACGGCGGCGGAGGCCGTGAAGATCGCCAAGCAGATCGGCTTCCCGGTCGTGGCTAAGGTCGTCAGCGCCGAAATCCTGCACAAGTCGGACATCGGCGGCGTGGTGCTGAACCTCAACAACGCGGCCGATGTGAAAAAAGCATTCGCCGACATCACCGCGCGGGTGAAGAAGCTGAAGGGCAAGCCGAAGCTCGACGGCATCCTGATCGCACAGCAGGTCAAGGCCGATCTCGAGCTCGTGGTCGGCGCCTCGCTCGATGCCGAGATGGGGCCGGTCGTGCTGTTCGGCACCGGCGGCATCGACATCGAGCTGATGAAGGACGTGGCGCTTGCCGGTGCGCCGCTGGATGAGGCCGAGGCGCGGCTCCTGGTCGGCCGCACCAAGGCGGGAATCAAGATGCGCGGCTATCGCGGCAAGCCGGCCTTGCACGAGGCCTCCGCCGTGAAGGCGCTGGTCGGCCTGTCCAACCTGATCGCGGACGCCGGCGACCGGATTGCCTCGATTGACATCAACCCGTTCCTGATCAACACCAAAACGGGCGTAGCCGTCGACGCCCTGATCGTGCTGAACAATGCTGCGGCAAAACGCGCCGCCGGGCATTGATGTCGCGTAGGCGGATTAGCACCGCGCAATCCGCCAATTCGCCGTCACGCACGCGAGAGAAAGCGGCGGGTTACGCTTCGCTAACCCGCCCTCCTTAAACATCGCGACCAAAGCATCCTTCCAACTTCCCCGCTTTGGCCGTAGAATTGCACCTTATGGCACGCGCGAGCAATCTGGTGATCGGAACGGTAACGCTGGCGGTGATCGCCTTGGCGTTCGGCGGCGTGCTCGGCGTACAGAAATGGCGCACCCTCCAGAGCCGCAGCCAGTTGCGCGTGGTGTTCGAAGGCGGTTCCGCGAGCGGGCTGCGCCGCGGCGGGCCGGTCAATTTCGACGGCGTGCCTGCCGGGCAGATCCTGTCGATCAAGCTGGACAATCCGCGCAAGATCGTCGCGCTCGTGATGCTCGACAACACCGCGCCGATCCGCAAGGACACCGTGGCGGGCATCGAGTTCCAGGGCCTCACCGGTGTCGCCGCGATCTCGCTGATCGGCGGCGCTCCCTCCGCGCCGCCGGTGCCGCTGGATTCCGACGGCATCCCGGTGCTGACCGCCGATCTCAGCGACGCCGAATCCATCGTCGACACCCTGCACAGTGTCGACCGCACGATCGTGAGCAACGCCCCCGCGATCGCGGAAGGGCTACGCACCTTCGAGGACTACACCGCTGATCTCAGGAGCAAGGCCGACGAGATCGACTCCGTCATGGCCAAGGTCGACAGCGCCTTTGCAGGCTTCGACAAGGCGGTCACCAGGATCGAGGGCGTGGTCCCCGGCTTCGCCGACGGCAAGGCCGACGAGCTGTTCGAGAAGATCAAGGGATTGCGCGAGCTCGCCGACACCATGAAGAAGAAATCGGCGAGCTACATCGAGGATGTCCGTCGCTCACTGCTCGACATCAGCGAGGCCGCCAACAAGATGAGCGGGACGCCCGCTGCCGCCTCCCCTGCTCCGCCCCGCCGGCCCACCCAGCAGAAACGGTAACGTTCTTTCTTATCCTCCCCTGGAGGGGCTAGACTAGCCACGCTTCACCGCGGCCGGCCCCCCTGGTTCACCTCACCCGTACACGAACGCCTTGTCATCCAGATCCGTCTTCGGGATCTCGTCCTTCTCGATCCAGTAATCCTGGCTGTGCTGCCATTCCGGCTTGTCGCCGCGCTTGGGCAACAGGTCCATGTTGCGCATCATGTAGCCGGGGTTGAAGTTTTCCGGGTCGATCCAGGGCAGGATCGGCATGTTGTGGTCTTCGGCGCGAAGTTTGACCTCGACTTTCTTCCTGCCCTTCGCCTTCATGTGTCCGAGCAGCCGGCAGACGAAATCGGCGACGAGATCGACGCGCAGCGTCCAGCTCGCGCGGAAATAGCCGAACACCCAGACCATGTTCGGTACGCCCGTGAACATCATGCCGCGATAGGTGACGGTGTCGCCGAAAGCGAGCGGCTTGCCGTCGATCTCGAAGGCGATGTCGCCGAGGGCGGCGAGGTTGAATCCGGTCGCGGTGACGATGACGTCGGCTTCGAGCAGCTTGCCCGACTTGAGCTGAATGCCGTTCTCGACGAAGCATTCGATCTCGTCGGTGACGACGGATGCCTTGCCGGCGGCGATGCCCTTGAACAGATCCGCATCCGGCACGAAGGCGATGCGCTGGCGCCAGGGCCGGTACGTCGGCGTGAAGTGCGTCTCGACGTCGTAATCCGGCCCGAGGACCGCGCTGATCTGGCCGATCAGCTCCCTCTTGACCTGCTCGGGCTTGGACACGCAGAGCTTGGTGAAGGCGTCCTGCTCGAACAATATCTTGCGCCGCACGATCTCGTGGATCCATTCCTCATCGACCTGGAGCCGGCGCAGCTCCTCGGCGATCTCGATGGCATTGCGGCCGAGCCGGAAATAGGTTGGCGAGCGCTGCAGCATGGTGACATGCGCACATTTGTCCGCGATGTTCGGAACCAACGTCGCCGCTGTCGCGCCCGAGCCGATGACGACCACCTTCCTGTTCGTCAGGTCGATATCATCCGGCCAGGTCTGCGGATGGACGATCCGGCCCTTGAATCGGTCCATGCCCTTCCATTCCGGCGTGTAGCCTTCCGAATGGCGATAGTAGCCCTGGCACATCCAGAGGAAATTGGCGGTGAACCTCTTGGGCTCACCCGTGTCGGTCGTCACCGCCTCGATGGTCCAGAGATTCTGCTCGCTCGACCAGCTCGCCGAATTGATCTTGTGCTTGTAGCGGATATGACGGGCGATATCGTTGTCCTCGATCACCTCGTTCATGTAGGCGAGGATCTCTTCGGCGGTCGCGATCGGCGGTCCGACCCAGGGCTTGAAGCGATAGCCGAAGGTGTGGAGATCGCTGTCGGAGCGGATGCCAGGATAACGATGCGTGATCCAGGTGCCGCCGAACGTCTCCTGCGTCTCCAGGATCACGTAGCTCGTGCCCGGGAGCTGCTTGGTGAGGTGATAGGCGCTGCCGATGCCGGAGATGCCGGCACCGACGATCAGCACGTCGAAATGTTCAGAAGCCTGTTTGGCCGTGGCGTGACTGCGAACAGCGACATTCATTGTTGCTTCTATGCCTTGCTTGTTTTTGTGGCCGCCCTTGACCGGACGGCGCGTTTCCTCTGCGACGGGCATGGTCGCCCATCGCGCTTCCATTGCAAAATGACATAGATCAATTCGCGGTCAAATCACAGCGCCGCACCCCAGCTCCGCGCGGTCTGCAAGATCCAGTCGCGATAGAGCGTGAGCGGTGTGACCCCGGTCAATCCGCCACAGCCGGCGGCGCCGTTCGGCCCGGTCGACCAGCTGATGACGCCGACGAGCACGGGGCCACTGGGCTTGTCCTCGAACACGGGGCCGCCGGAATCTCCGGTACAGGCGCCAATTCCGTCGCGAACACCGTTGGTTACGGGGTCGACCAGCCGGATCTGCAGCGTGCCGGGCTGGCCCGTGGCAACGAGCGCGGCAACGCGAATCGTGCCGCCGCTTTTGCCGTCACCGCGCACGGTGACACCAATGCCGGCGATCACGAAGCGGCTGCCGACCTGGATCGGAATATTCGGCATGCCGACCGGCACGGCCGATTTTCCCTTGAGTGGAATTTCCAGTTGCAGCAATGCCACGTCTGCGGTGGCGCGATGTGCCTGCATCGCCTGCATGCTGAAGTTCGGATGGATCGCGACGGTACGAACGTTCAGCAGTTGCGGCTGACCGTCGGCACCGCGGTCGACGATCTTGTAGTCGGCGCCGGGCTGCACGCAGTGGGCAACCGTGAGCACGAGTTTTGGCGCGATCAGACTGCCGGTGCAGAAATTGCCGCGCGAGCCGACGATGGTGACGACGGCGCGCGCGACGCCATCGTCCTGCGGCGTGCCGCCGCCGACGATGGCATGGGCGGGGGTCGCGAGCAGCAGCGCGGCAATGATGGGAGTCACAAGCTTCTTCATGGGAACACGATCTGGCGTCGACATTGGTGAAGGCGACGGATTGCTTCGGACTGGCCCTTGCCGATATCGCATGCTAGCCCTTTTGGAAAGCAATTGACGAGGGCAGGACATTGGCGATCGAGGCTGTGATCTTTGATTTTGGCGGCGTGTTGACGAGCTCGCCGTTCGAGGCGTTCTCGCGATACGAGATGGAACGGGGTTTACCCATCGACATCATCCGACGCACCAATGCCGCCAACCATCTGGAAAATGCCTGGGCCAAGTTCGAGCGGGCAGAGGTCGATGTCGACACCTTCGACACACTGTTCGCGGAGGAATCACGCGCACTCGGCGCGGAGGTGCGCGGCCGCGACGTGCTGCCGCTGCTTCAGGGCGATCTTCGCCCTGAAATGGTCGAGGCCTTGAAGCGCATCAAGGCAAATTTCAAGACCGGCTGCATCACCAACAATCTGCCCGCCAACGCCATCGGCAGCATGACCGGGCGCTCACTCTACGTCGCCGAGGTGATGGTCCTGTTCGACCACGTCATCGAGTCCGCCAAAATCGGCCTACGCAAACCCGACCCGCGCATCTACACAATGATGATAGAGACACTGAAGGTCGATCCGAAGAATTGCGTCTATCTCGACGATCTCGGCGTCAATTTGAAGCCCGCGCGCGAGATGGGCATGACCACGATCAAGGTCGCCAGCGGCGCCCAGGCAATCGCCGAGCTCGAGGCGGCGACGGGGCTGAAGCTGACTTAGCTACGCTGCTAATCCCTCATCCTGAGGAGCGCGCCCCAGCGCGCGTCTCGAAGGATATAGGCCCCGCTCGTGCCCCTCGCCCTTCGAGACGCCGCTGCGCGGCTCCTCAGGGTGAGGGAGAGAGAGATGGTCACGTACCGCATCAACGAACTCGTCATTTGCGAGCGCACCGACGGCTGTGGCCAGGTATCGCTTACAAAATTTACTTCGCCACGGCGGCTACCCGCTCCGGAAAAGCGGCAGCGAGCGAGGCTCGGTCCGGCTTCAGCACGCCGCGCTCGGTGATCAGGCCGGTGACGAGACGCGCCGGGGTCACGTCGAAGGCGTAGTTCGCGACCGGCGAGCCCTCGGGCACGATGCGCACCGTCTCGAGCCGTCCATCGGCGGTACGGCCGGTCACGTCAGAAACTTCAATACCGCTGCGCTGCTCGATCGGAATATCGCGAATACCGTCGTCGACCGCGAAATCGATCGTCGGCGACGGCAGCGCCACATAGAACGGCACGCCGTTGTCATGCGCGGCGAGCGCCTTCAGATAGGTGCCGATCTTGTTGCAGACGTCGCCATTGGCGGCGACGCGATCGGTTCCGACGATGGCGAGATCGACCATGCCATGCTGCATCAGATGGCCGCCGGTGTTGTCGGGGATCACCGTGTGCGGCACGCCGTGATGGCCGAGCTCCCAGGCGGTGAGCGAGGCGCCCTGGTTGCGCGGCCGCGTCTCGTCGACCCAGACATGGATCTTGATGCCGCGCTCGTGCGCGAGATAGATCGGCGCCGTCGCCGTGCCCCAGTCGACGGTCGCAAGCCAGCCAGCATTGCAATGGGTGAGCACATTGATCGTCTCGCCCGGCTGCTTCTTCGATGCAATTGCCTCAATCAGCTTCAGGCCGTTGCCAGCGATGCCACGGTTGATCTCGACGTCCTGCTCGACGATCTCGTCGGCGCGCGCATACGCCGCCTCCGCCCGCTCGAGCGGATCGATCGGCGCGAGCGTTGCGCGCATCTCGTCCAGGGCCCATTTCAGATTGATCGCAGTCGGCCGCGCCACGACCAGCGTCTCGTAGGCGCGCTGCAGGCCGGCGTCGGAGGCGTCCTCCCGCATCGCAAGCGCCATGCCGTAGGCCGCGGTGGCGCCGATCAGCGGCGCGCCGCGCACCAGCATGTCGCGGATGGCGACCGCCGCGTCCTCGCATGACACGAGCTTCGCGACGACGAACTCATGCGGCAGCCTGCGCTGGTCGATCGCGCCGACCGACCAGCCGTCACGCTCGCGCCAGATGCTGCGGAAATGCTTGCCGTCGACCTTCATGGCATTCTGCCTTTCGCTTTCACGCCCGCAGCACGCGTCCCGCCACCGCGTCGAGCTTCTTCAGAAGCTCCGGATCGCGCGCCTCGGGCGCCGTGATCAGCGCGGTGTCGAGCGCGCGGTCCGAGCCGATCGGACATGGTTCATGCTCGCGCGGAAAGTCTTTCGCCAGCCGCGCCACCAGCGCCTTCGCCTTGTCGGCGTTCGAGGTCAGCACGCGGATGATGTCCTGGACCGTGACGGCATCGTGATCGGGATGCCAGCAGTCGAAATCAGTCACCATCGCGACGCTCGCGTAGCAGATCTCGGCCTCACGCGCCAGCTTCGCCTCGGGCATGTTGGTCATGCCGATCACGGAATAGCCTGATGTTTTGTAGGTCATGCTTTCCGCACAGGTCGAGAATTGCGGCCCCTCCATGCAGACATAGGTGCCGCCGCGCGCGACTGCGATGCCTTCGGCGTCGGCGGCCGCCGCGAGATGGATGCGCAGCCGCGGCGAGACCGGATGCGCCATAGACACATGCGCAACGCACCCCCTGCCGAAGAATGAGCTCTCGCGCTTGTAGGTGCGATCGACGAATTGATCGACGAGCACGAAGGTGCCCGGCGGCAGTTCCTCCCTAAAGGAGCCGCAGGCCGACAGCGAGATCAGGTCGGTGACACCGGCCCGCTTCAGGACGTCGATATTGGCGCGATAGTTGATGTCGGAGGGCGACAACCGGTGGCCCTTGTCATGCCGCGGCAGGAATACAATCGGCAGGCCAGCGATCGAGCCGCGCCGCAGAGGGGCCGAAGGCTCGCCCCAAGGGCTCTCGATCACCTCTTCGCGAGCGTCTTGCAGCCCCGGTAGGTCGTAGATGCCGGAGCCGCCGATAATGCCCAATACTGCCTGCGTCATGCCCGCTCCACCCTATCATCGCTACGCGATCCCGTGGAGAAGCTATGCCAGTTTTGCGGCGGTTTTGGAACGGGGTCGCCGGGTCTTGCCGTCAGCAGGAGAAGACGCGCACCTGGCTAGGCCGCGGTCGCAGGCTGCAACTGGACGGCGATCATGCGCTCCAGCGTCTCGACGGACTGGAAATTTTCCGGCGTGATCTCCGACTGCGGGATGGTGAAGTCGAACTCGGCCTCCACGCCCAGCATCAGGTTGACCATGTCCATCGAGGTCAGACCGACGTCGACGAGCTTCGCCGACGGCGTGACGTCGGCGGAGAGCGAGTTTTGTTCGAGGATGCCATTCACCAGCTTGATGATGCGATCACGCACGTCGGTTTCGAAGGCCTGCATCTGCAAATTCCCATCTTTCTATCGGAGTCGGACCGGACTGACGGCTACGATGTGCACGACCAGCCGATCCCGAAATGGGCGCGAGCATTACTTCGCCTTTCTTAGCAAACGATGACTCAGATTGACTAAAATTCAGGTCTCTTCCAGATCACTAACGCGATCACGGAAATTCGGGCGATGCAAAAAACCGGACCTTAACTCTTCGTTCGGAATAGCGCTTTGTTTACCCTCTATTTCATCGACGAATTTGAATTAAATCCGTAGCCTCATCTCACAAAAAAAGATGGCCGGAGGATCGCTTACGCGGCATCGCGAATGCTGCCGGCGATCCTGAACGACGAACCGGAGGCGGACGGGTATGAACGTGCGTGACGCAGTCCTCACTGTCGACGAAACGCAGGCGAACTTCCTCGAGCAAGGCCCCTCTCTGATCGAACGCGCGGCGCGAACCGCCGCAACAGCGGCCGCCGACGCAGACGGGGTCGATCGCGACGCTCGCTTCCCGTACAAGGCTTTCGAAGTCGCACGCGAGCAGAAGCTGCTCGGCGTCATGATCCCGGTCGAGTTCGGCGGCTTCGGCGCTTCGATCTACGACGTTACCGACATCTGCTACACGCTCGGGCGCGCCTGCGCCTCGACCGCGATGATCTACGCGATGCACCAGACCAAGGTCGCCTGCGTCGTCAGACACGGCCTCGGCATTCCCTGGATGGAAACCATGATGCGCCGGGTCGCGCGCGACCAGTGGCTGCTCGCCTCCTCCACCACCGAAGGCCAGAACGGCGGCAATATCCGCGCCAGCGCGGCTGCCGTCGATCACGCCGGCGATACCGTCTCGCTCGTGCGCGACGCTACCGTGATCTCCTACGGCGCCGAAGCCGATGGTCTCGTCACCATCGCCCGCCGCGCCACCGAAGCCGCAGCCTCCGACCAGGTGCTGCTGGCGCTCGCGAAGGACGATTATTCGCTGAAGCGGACGCTGGGCTGGGAAACGCTCGGCATGCGCGGCACCTGTTCGACAGGTTTCGAGCTGAAAGTCGATTGTCCCGCCGACCGCGTCTTCCCGGAATCCTACGACAAGATCCACGCCCAGACCATGACGCCGTTCGCGCATCTGTGCTGGTCGTCAGCCTGGGCCGGCATCGCCGCCGCGGCCGTGACCCGCGCGCAGGCCTTCATCCGCAAGGCGGCGCGCAGCTCCGGCGGCCAGATGCCGCCGGCCGCGGCGCATTTCACCGCCGCGAAGATGTCGCTGGCCAAGCTGCGCGCACTGATCGCCGCCAATACCGATGCGTTTGCCGGTGTCGAGCATGACGAACGCGCGCTGAGCTCGCTTGACTTCCAGTCCTCGATCACGCTGCTGAAGGTGCAGGCCTCAGAGCTCGCGGTCGAGACCGTGATGCACGCAATACGGACCGCGGGTCTTTCAGGCTACCGCAACGACGGCGAATTCACCATGGGCCGTCACCTGCGCGACGTGCTGTCGTCGCCGATCATGATCAACAACGACCGCATTCTGGCCAACGCCGCCACCTCGACATTGATGAGCGGCGTGCCGACGAGTCTTCGCGACTGAACCAACAAGAACAATTTTGAAATGGCAGGACATTGAACCATGAACATTGCCGTCCTCCCCGACTCCCCCGAGATCGCGCCGCAAATCGCCGATCCGCTCGATCATCTCGCCGACAAGCTTTTCCACCGCATGGGCTCGGACGGGGTCTATGCCCGCACGGCACTCTATGAGGGCGTCGTCGAGAAGCTCGCCGCGCTGATCACTTGCCATCGCGAGGCCGGCACCGAGGTGATGCGCTTTCCGCCGGTGATGAGCCGCGCCCAGCTCGAGAAGTCCGGTTATCTCAAGAGCTTTCCGAACCTGCTCGGCTGCGTCTGCGGCCTTCACGGCACCGAACGCGAGATCAACGCCGCGGTGAGCCGCTTCGATGTCGGCGGCAACTGGACCACCTCGCTCTCGCCGGCCGACCTCGTGCTGTCGCCCGCCGCCTGCTATCCCGTCTATCCGATCGCGGCGAGCCGCGGACAATTGCCGAAGGGCGGCCTGCGCTTCGACGTCGCTGCCGACTGCTTCCGGCGCGAGCCGTCGAAGCACCTCGACCGGCTGCAATCTTTCCGGATGCGCGAATATGTCTGCATCGGCACGCCCGACGACGTCGCCGATTTCCGCGAGCGCTGGATGGTGCGCGCGCAGGCGATCGCCCGCGACCTCGGCCTGACCTTCCGCGTCGACTACGCCAGCGATCCGTTCTTCGGCCGCGTCGGCCAGATGAAGGCGGTGAGCCAGAAGCAGCAGCAGCTCAAGTTCGAGCTCCTCATCCCGCTGCGCTCGGAAGCGCAGCCGACCGCCTGCATGAGCTTCAACTATCACCGCGAACATTTCGGCACGACCTGGGGCATCCAGGACGCCAATGGCGAACCGGCACACACCGGCTGCGTCGCCTTCGGCATGGACCGCCTGGCAGTCGCCATGTTCCACACCCACGGCACCGATCTCTCAGCCTGGCCCGCCAAGGTCCGGGAGATCATGGGCATGCAGCCGCCAGCGCCGGCCGATGCTCATGGCGAGGGCTGGCGCTAACGGAACGAGGCCTCCCATTTCCACGGGCAAGACGAGCGTGATCCACACCAAGGTCCGATGCCGCGAGATCACTGAGTCCGACGTCGATGCGGTCGCGGACTTGCTGACGCGCGGCTTTGTCGGCCGCTCGCGCAACTATTGGATCCAGGGCCTGCGCCGACAGGCCTTCCGGCGCGTGCCGGAGGGCTACCCGCGCTTCGGCTACATGCTCGACAATGACGGCACGCCGGTCGGCGTGCTGTTGCTGATCTACACGGCGCGGAAGGACGGCGAGGAGACTGCCATCCAGTGCAACCTGTCGAGCTGGTATGTCGATCCGGCGTACCGCAACTATGCTCCATTGCTCACCAAGATCGCGCAGCGGCACAAGGACGTCACCTATCTCAACATCAGCCCGGCGCCGTGGACCTGGCCGATCATCGAGACGCAGGGCTTCCGCCCCTATTGCCGCGGAATATTCTTCTCGGTGCCGGCGCTGTCGCACGCGCCGCGTCGCAGCAAGATCGAGGTGATCTCGCCGCACGCCAGGACCATCCAGGGGCTTTGCGACGACGAGACCGAACTGCTGACGCGGCATGCGCGCTACAATTGCCTCAGCCTCGTCTGCCGCACGCCAGAGGGAACGTTCCCCTTCATCCTGCAACCGGTGCGCATCCGCCGTGGCTTCATCGCGCCGCCCGCGATGAAGATGATCTACTGCCGCAGCGCCGCCGAATACGCCGCCTGTGCCGGCCGCATCGGCCGGCTGCTGCTGCGGCTCGGCAAGATCTCGGTGATCGTCGATTCCAATGCCCCGATTCCGGGCCTCGTCGGTATCTACAACGAGCGGCTCGGCCGCAAATATTTCAAGGGCCCGCACCGGCCACAATTCGGCGACCTCACCGACACCGAGCTCGTGCTGTACGGACCTTGAGGGCAGATACGCCGGGCGTCGGTCATCGCGGCCCCTGCGGGAAGATCCTGGACGGCTTCGCGACGCTCGCAATCACGACAAATGGCCGTCGGGCACCCACATGGCTCGCTCGGCCATTGCAGAGCAACAATTCATTCCGCAATAGCGAACGATTTAATTTGCGTGCGTGAGATGAGAGGCTGAAACTCTTTCTCCTTGTCAAAGTGGCCATCGCGGAGTCAGAGTTTCCTCACACCGAGCAATATTCGGCCGGTTAAACCAAAGCAATATTTGGGGCAAACGGATGAATAGATTGTCGATCGGCGGCTACGCCGCGCTATTTGGCTTGGCTTGTTTTCTGCCAGCCACCGCATACGCACAACAGGAAGTGAAGCAGGACTTCGTCGGCCCGGTGGGCACGGCCAACGTCACGCCGGTGACGCAGGCGATGCTCAATGCCGCCGACAAGAACGCCACCAATTTTCTGCTGACCAACGGCAATTATGCGCAGACCCGGTTTTACCCGGCCAAGCAGATCAACCAGAAGAACGTGAAGGGCCTGCACGTCGCCTGGATCTACCAGACCGACGTCAAGGAATCGCTGGAGACCTCGCCCATCGTGGTCGACGGCGTGATGTTCGTGACGACTTCGTTCAGCCACGTCTATGCGCTCGACGCCAAGACCGGCCGTGAGCTTTGGCATTACAATCATAAGATGGGTCCGATCACGACCTATTGCTGCGGCCCAAACAATCGCGGCGTCCAGGTCCTCAACGACCTAGTCTATCTCGCAACCCTCGATGCGAAGCTGATCGCGCTGAGCGCCAAGACCGGCGAAGTGGTCTGGAAGACCGATCTCGCCGATCCCGAGTTGGGCTACAGCGAGACGATGGCGCCCACGGTTGTGAAGGACAAGGTGCTGATCGGCACCAACGGCGGCGAATACGGCATTCGCGGCTTCTTGCGTGCCTATGATGCCAAGACCGGCAAGCAGGTCTGGAACTTCAACACCATTCCGGAGAACTCGGTCGGCGTCTGGGCTACCAAGGATGCCACCGGCCGCGACATGCACCGCGACATCGCGGCCGAAAAGGATGTGCTTGCCAAAAACGGCGATCCCTTCGCCAAGCTCGGCGGCGGCGTCTGGCAAAATCCGGCTGTCGATCTCGCCACCAACCGGATCTACTTCGTGGTCGGCAATCCCTCGCCCGATCTCGACGGCTCGAACCGGCCCGGCGACAATCTCTACACGAACTCGCTGGTCGCGCTCGACCTCGATACCGGAAAGTACGTTTGCCACTTCCAGTACATCGCACACGACGTCTGGGATCTCGACGCGGTGAGCCCGACGGTGCTGGTCGATGTCAAGGACAAAAGCGGCAAGACCGTCCCCGGCGTGCTCCATGCAGGCAAGACCGGGCACATCTACGTGCACGACCGCAAGGATTGCAGCCTGATCCGCTTCTCCGAGGCAATGGTGCCGCAGGAGAACATGTGGGTGCTTCCGACCAAGGAAGGCGCCCGCATGCTGCCGGGTGCAAACGGCGGTGTCGAATGGTCGCCGATCGCGACCGACCCTAGCCAGTCGCTGGCTTACGCCATCAACCTGCACCAGCCGATGACCTACCGCGTGGAGAACTCGTCGTATCCCAACGGCAAGCTGTGGCTGGGCGGCGCCTTCACCGCCATTCCCGGTGAGAAGCAGTCCGGCAACATCACGGCGGTGAACTACGACACCGGCAAGATCAAATGGCAGGTGAAGACGCCGGAGCCGATGATCGGCGGAATTTTGGCAACTGCGGGCGGACTCGTCTTCACGGGTGAAGGCAACGGCAAGTTCGCGGCCTACAACTCCGCCGACGGCAAGGAGCTCTGGAGCTTCCGCGCCGGCGCAGGCGTCAACGCACCACCGTCCAGCTATATGGTGGGCGGCAAGCAGTACATCGTGGTCGGCGCGGGCGGCAACACACAGGTCAATTTCAAGCGCGGCAACAACATCATCGCCTTTACGCTTGATTGAACCGATAGCCATCCTTTCGTGAACCAAGCGGGGCCGCACGCGGCCCCGCTTTCGTTAGAGCATACAGATTGATTTCATGACGATGAATTTGCGTTCAGTCATTCTGCTCGGACTTGCGCTCAGCGCAGTTGCCGCGCCCGCAGCGGCAGACAGCATCGCTGAAAAAGTCGAGGTCTGCGCCAGCTGCCACGGTGCCGACGGCAAACCGATCGACAAGACAACGCCGGTGATCTGGGGCCAGCTCACTGGCTACATCTACATCCAGCTTCGCGACTTCAAGCGCGGTGACCGCAAGAGCGAGATCATGCAGCCGATCGCATCGGCCTTCGAGAAGGACGACATGCTGGCGATCGCGGAATATTTTTCGCAGAAGAAGTGGCCGGACCTGGGGCAGCCCCGTGCGCCAAAGGACGTTTCGAAGAAAGCGACCGACGCCGAGCATTCGATCGGCTGTACCGGCTGCCATCTCGAGCAGTTTCAGGGCACCAGCACCGCGCCGCGGCTCGCCGGACAGAGCCGCGAATATCTCGCCAAGACCATGGCCGACTTCCGCACTCGCGCCCGCGGCAACAATCCTGGCATGTCCGACCTGATGATCGCGACGCCGGAGAGCGACCTCGCGGCGCTGGCGGAGTTTTTGGCGGGACTGTGAGGGCGCGCCCTCTCCTCTCAATGAGTCAGCAGCCGCTCGCGCAGCGCGGTAAGGACGGTGAGATCAGCGGCTCGCTTGCCGGCGTTGTCGCGGAGCGACGGGTCGGCGCCACGGTCCAACAACAACGCCACGACATCGGCTCGGCCGCCCTCCGCGGCGATCATCAGCGCGGTGCGGCCGCGGGCGTCGCGATCGTCGATATGCGCGTTGCCGTCAAGCAGGAAGGCGACGACCTTCACCACCGCGGCCTGATCGACCTTCTCGTCGGCGCCAGCCGCCCACATCAGGAGCGTCAGCTCGTGCGGATAGCGCGCATTGACGTCGATGTTGCGGGCCAGTAGCCGCTTGACGACGTCGAGCCGTCCGGCGGCCGCCGCATAGACAATCGGCGGCTTGCCGGTTTCGTCCGCGAGGCGCTCATCGGCACCGTGCGCGAGCAGGATCTCGACGATGGCGTCACTGCCGGCATAGGCCGCGGCCGCGATGGGGGAGATCCCGCTGCGGCCGGTGAGCTTGACGTCGGCGCCATGCTCGACCAAGCGCTGTACCACCGCGGCTTGGCCGTGTTCGGCGGCAGCATAGAGCGCGGTCGCGCCGGCGAGATTGCGCGCGTCGATCGGCGCGCCACGCGCCAGGAGCAGGTCGACCACATCAAGGTTACCAAAGCGTGCTGCGTGGCCGAGCGGCCGTGCCCCCAGCCGGTCGCGCGCGTCGACGGAGGCCCCGGCGTCGAGAAGTTCGGTTTCCAGCGCAAGACAACCGGAATCGGCGGCTGAAAACAGCAGCAGCGACACCTCGATGGCCGTGATCTGCGCCCTGGTGCCCTGAAACTGGCGGGTCAGTTCCTGACAGCGCACGGTATCGGCGGCAGCGGCCGGCGAAGCGGCGGTGAAGGCGGCTATCACAACCGACCCCAGCAAGACGGCGCGGCGATACACGGCACTCACCTCCCTCTAACACATCCCCGGGACGCGTAGGTTACACGGTACCGAGCCACTGCCAAGCCATCGCAATGCCAGCGGTCGTGGATTGGCTCGCCTCGCGCGGGATGCAGTGCCCGGTCACGCTCCGTAAACTACTGCGATTAAGGGAATTTTCCCGCCTACCCGCTACCCTCGGCGTCGGAATTGCGTTGCGTTAAGTGTATTGCCCGCCGAACCCCCGCCGATCCGATGACGCCGACCCGCGACAAAGAGCTTGGTGCACGCCGCGAGCAAGGCCCGGAAGCCCTGCTCGCGCTGAGCCAGCTTGCACTCAACCACATGGAGCAGGGCGTCTGCGTCTACGATGCCGACAACCGGATCGTGCTGGTCAATCAGCGTTACCTGTCGCTGTTCAACATGTCGGCCGAGGTCGTGCGGATCGGCACGAGCTATCGCGACGTCCTCGCTCACAGCGCATCGCTCGGCAACCTCCCGGGGTCCGAGCTCGATGCGCTCTATACCGGTCGCATGAAGCGGATCGCGGCCGGCACGCCGTTCCGGATCGAACAGCGCCTGGCGAGCGGCGTCGTCCTGGCGCTCGAGCTGAAGCCGCTTCCCGGCGGGGGCTGGATGACGATCTGCGACGACGTCACGCGCCGGGCCCGGCTCGAGACGGAGCTGCAACTCCACACCGAGCGCAGCCAGCATGCCCTCGCCCACATGTCGCACGGGCTCATCATGTATGATGCCAGCGGCCACGTCGTCGTCTGCAACGAGAGATTCCTGCGCCTCTACGATCTCGACCCCGGCATCGTGAAGCCCGGCGCTTCGCACAACGAGACCCTCGAGCACTGGTTATCGCGCGGCAACAAGCCGGGCATGTCTAAGGACGAATTCCAGGCTATCCGGATGAACGATGTGCGGACCCGGAACGCCAGACCCGTATTGGTGACGCGCTATGACGGCCGAAAAGTGCAGGCGGTCTCCCGGTTCATGCCCGACGGCGGATGGGTGACGGTGCACGAAGACGTCACCGAACGGCTGCAGTATGAGGAGGCGTTGAAGCAGCAGAACTTCATGCTGGACGCAGCGCTCGAAAACATGGCGCACGGCCTCGCATTCTACGACAGCGATCTGCGCCTGCGCGTCTGCAACACCACCTATCGCAAGATCTATTGGCTGTCGCCGGAGGAGACCAGGCCCGGCACGCATCTCGCCGAGCTGGTCGAGCGATCGATGGCGAACGGAGCGTTCTCTTCGGAATACAGCCCGCAGCAGATCCTCGAAGCCGCCCGCGCACGGCTTGCGAGCCGGGATTCCTCGCCGATGCGCCGAAGCATGTCGAACGATACCGTGATCTCGGTGCGCTATTGCGCGCTTGCCGAAGGCGGCTTCGTCGCCACCTATGAGGACATCACCGAGCGCGAGCGCGCGGTCGAGGAGCTGAGCGAGCAGTATCGCCGCTTCGACGCGGCACTGAACAACATGGGCCAGGGCCTGTGCATGCTCGATTCGAGCCTGCGCGTGATCGTCTGCAACCGCCGCTATATCGAGATGTACGGACTGTCGCCGGAAATCGTGAAACCGGGCATCTCGATGCGCGAGATCATGGAGCACAGCTGCGAACTCGGCATTCATCCGGACACAACGGCTGCGAAGCTCTATGCCGATTATGTCGAGAGACTGCGCGAGGGCGAGCACACACTGCACCACCATCTGAGCGACGGCCGCATCATCAAGCTCAATCACAAACGGATAGAACTTGGCGGCTGGGTCGTCACCTATGAAGACGTCACCGATCGCCACAAGGCCCAAGCCCGCGTCGCGCATATGGCGCGGCACGATTCGCTCACCGATCTGCCCAATCGCACGGTGTTCCTCGAGAAGATGAGCGAGGGGCTGAACCAGGTGGCGATCGCCGGCGGCGAGATGGCCGTGCTGTGCTTCGACCTCGACAATTTCAAGACCGTCAACGACCGCCTCGGCCACGCCGCGGGCGATCGGCTGTTACGCTGGGTCGCGGCGCGCCTGAAGGAGAATGTCGGCGAGCACGATACCGTCGCCCGCCTCGGCGGCGACGAATTCGCTGTTCTCCAGCGTGGCCCTCAGCCGCAATCGGCCGAAGGGCTCGCGCACCGCCTGGTCGAGATCATCGGTCACCCGCCGCCGCTTGAAAGCCAGTCGATCCACATCGGCGCTTCGATCGGCATCGCGATTGCGCCCGAGCACGGGCTCGATGCGGACGAGCTGATGAAATGCGCCGACCTTGCGCTGTACAAGGCCAAGGCCAAGGGACGCGGCGCCTTTCAGCTGTTCGAACCCGAGATGGAGGAGGAGGCCCGCAACCGTCACGCGCTGGAGCACGATTTGCGCACCGCGCTGGAACGGAGCGAATTCCACCTGGTGTATCAACCGCAGGTGCGGCTCGATTCGTCAGAGCTCACCGGCTTCGAGGCGCTGCTGCGCTGGAAACATCCTTCGCGCGGCTTCGTCTCGCCCGCAGAGTTCATTCCACTTGCAGAAGAGAACGGGCTGATCGTTCCGATCGGTGAATGGGTGCTGCGCACCGCCTGTGCGACCGCCGTGTCCTGGCCCGATGTCACCGTCGCGGTGAACCTGTCGCCGGTGCAGTTCCGCTCGCGCGGGCTGGTCGCCATGGTCACGAGCGCGCTTGCGGAAGCCGGGCTGCCGCCACAGCGGCTCGAGCTCGAGGTCACCGAGACGGCGCTGCTCGACGACAGCGAAGCGACGATCGAGATCCTGCACCAGCTCCGCGCGCTCGGCGTGCGCGTCAGCCTCGACGATTTCGGCGTCGGCTATTCCTCGCTCAGCTATCTGCGAAAGTTTCCGTTCGACCGCATCAAGATCGACCGCTCCTTCGTCGGTACGCTTGGCGAGAGTCCCGAGAGCATCGCCATCGTCCGCACCATCGCAAGCCTCGGCTCCGTGCTCGGCGTCGAGACCACGGCGGAGGGTGTCGAAACGATTGAGCAGCTCGACTTCGTGCGCGAATGCGGCTGCACTGCGGTGCAGGGATACTATTTCGGCAAGCCCTGCCTAGCGGCCGAAGTCGGCGACACCATCGAGACGCTGAACGCAATCCGCCTCGTAGCATGAGGCTTCGGCCGCCCCAAATTCCGCCGCTCGGCACACCTTCGAACGACCAATTGTCGCACGTGCCGATTCCGCCGGGATTGCCGCATCCACCGCCAGGCGCGGCCCGCGCAATGCGCTTTTCTTCTTTCGTGATTTCGGGAACAATCGCCTCACAAGAATACGAAACGGCGGCTCCAAAGAGGCCGCTGCGAGAGAGGAAATTCGATGTCACGATACGGGCTGAAGACGATCGCCTTTGCCGCCATGCATGCTGTTGTGGGCGTGTTGCTCTCGACCGCCGCCGGTGCACAGGACTATCCCAGCAAGCCGATCACGCTGATCGTGCCGTGGCCTGCAGGCGGATCGACCGATATCTCGATGCGTGCAATCGCCGACAGCGCCTCGAAGGTGCTCGGGCAGCCGATCGTGATCGACAACAAGGCCGGCGGCGGCGGCACGGTCGGCCCTGCGACCATGGCCGCGGCCGCGAAGCCGGACGGTTACACCATCGCGCAGCTTCCGATCACAGTGTTCCGCCTGCCCCTGATGCAGGAGGTGTCGTGGGATCCGGCGAACGACTTCACCTATATCATCCACCTCACCGGCTATACGTTCGGCGTGACCACGAGCGCAGAGTCGCAGTTTAAGTCCTGGAAGGACGTGGTCGAGTTCGCCAAGGCAAATCCGGGCAAGGTGACCTATGCCACTCCGGGCACCGGCACCTCGCTGCATATCGGCATGGAGCAGGTGGCGGCGATGTCCGGCATCAAGCTCACGCAGGTGCCGTTCAAGGGCGGCGCAGAGACCAACGCAGCCGTGCTGGGGCAGCACACGATGCTGCAGGCCGATTCCACCGGCTGGCGGCCGCTGGTCGACGCCGGCAAGCTGAAGCTGCTGATGGTGTGGACGGGCGCACGATCGCCGAACTACCCCGACGTGCCGACGCTGAAGGAACTCGGTTATCCCATGGTCTACGATTCCCCGTTCGGCATCGCTGGTCCGAAAGGCGTAGATCCCAAGATCGTCGCCAAGCTACACGACGCCTTCAAGAAGGCCGTCGAGGACCCCGCGGTGATTGCGACGCTCGCCAAATACGACATGGTGCCGAACTACAAGAACACCGAGGACTACAAGAAGTTCGTCGTCGAGGTCACGGAGTCCGAGCGCAAGATCATCGACGCGCTCGGACTTGCGAAGAAGTAGGATTGCGGCCACTTTCGTATCCCGGACGCGGCGCAGCGCTTCTTCAGCGGTGCACCGCAGAGCCGGGCCCCACCCAGCCACGAACCTAGCCCCCCGGATCTGCAGCACACCACCATAGCGCGTTGAAGACACGCGTGAACGCACTTTTGGTGCTGCGCAGCGTTCGGGGAACGGCCGAGAGGGCGTCGATGAACAATCAAACCAACGTCAAACTTCGCCTCAGCAATTCCGAACTCTGGGGCGGGTTGATCGGGCTCGCGCTTGGCGGTTTCGTGATCTGGTCGGGGCTGAAGCTGAAGCTTGGCACCATCAACGATCCCGGCTCCGGCTACGTGCTGTTCTACACGGGCATCCTGATGTGCGTGTTCGCAACCAGCATCATCATCTCGGCCATCACCGAGGGCGGGCCGACACTGGCCTCGCGCTGGGAGAATGTGCGCTGGCGCAAGCCTCTTCTCGTCATCGCCTGCCTCACCGCGTTCTCCTTCGCCCTGGAGCCGCTCGGATTTCTGTTGTCCTCGATTCCGCTGATGCTGCTTATGCTGCGACTGATCGATCCGGTGCGCTGGACGCTGGCGATCCCGATCGCCGTGCTGGCCCCGCTCAGCATGTGGTGGGGGCTCACGCACCTGCTGCTGATTCAATTGCCCTCGGGCCTGTTCGGAATCGGATGATCACATGGATACGCTCGTAAACGTCGCGCATGGGCTCGGCGTTGCACTGCTACCGATCAACCTGCTCTACTGCTTCATCGGTGTCTTCATCGGCACGCTGGTCGGCGTGCTGCCGGGCATCGGGCCGATCTCGGCGATGTCGCTGCTGCTACCCGTGACGCTGTCGGGCACGCCGGAATCCGGCATCATCATGATGGCCGGCATCTATTACGGCTCGATGTATGGCGGCTCGACCACCTCGATCCTGGTCAACATCCCTGGCGAGGCGGCCTCCGTTGTCACCTGCATCGACGGCCACCAGATGGCAAAGCAGGGCCGCGCAGGCCCGGCGCTCGGCATCTCCGCCTTCGGCTCCTTCATCGCCGGCACGTTCGCGCTGGTCGCGCTGATGCTGGTGGCGCCAAGACTCGCCAGCATCGCGATCGCGTTCGGTCCGGCCGAATATTTCAGCCTGATGGTGCTCGGCCTCGTGGTGCTCACCTTCCTGACCCAGGGCTCGATGCCGAAGGCGCTGTTGATGGCGTGCATCGGCGTCGTGCTCGGACTGATCGGGCTCGACAGCATCACAGCGCAGCCACGCCTGACATTCGGCCGCATGGAGCTCATCGACGGCATCGGGCTCGTGCCCGTCGTGATGGGCCTGTTCGGCGTGGCCGAGGTGCTGCTCAACACCGAGCAGGCAATCAAGCGCGACATCATCAATGCAAAGATCACGCAGCTGTTGCCCAACAAGGCCGATTGGCAGGCGAGCACCGGCCCCGTGGCGCGTGGCACGCTGCTTGGCTTCCTGCTGGGCATTCTGCCGGGCGGCGGTGCGGTGGTGGCCTCGTTTGCGTCTTATGCCCTGGAGAAACGGCTGTCGAAAACGCCAGAGCGGTTTGGCCATGGCGCGATCGAGGGCGTCGCGGGTCCGGAGTCCGCCAACAATGCAGCGGCCGGCGGCGCGTTCATTCCGCTGATGACACTGGGCATCCCGCCGAACGTGGTGATGGCGCTGCTGCTGGGCGCCTTCGTTATCCACGGCCTGCAACCGGGACCGCTGTTGATCACGCAAAATCCCGGCTTGTTCTGGGGCATCGTCGCCAGCATGTATATCGGCAATGTCATGCTGTTGATCCTCAATTTGCCGATGATCGGCATGTGGGTTCAGCTCCTGAAGCTGCCCTACAACATCCTCTTCCCGCTGATCATCCTGTTCACGATCCTCGGCGTGTACTGCTCGAGCAACAACGTGTTCGACGTCTACGTCATGATCGCGTTCGGCATCATCGGCTATTTCATGCGCAAGCTCGGCTACGAGCCGGCCCCGCTGGTGCTCGCCTTCGTGCTCGGACCGATGCTGGAGAACAATCTGCGCAAGTCGCTGATCCTGTCGCAAGGCGATCTCTGGACCTTTGTACAGCGGCCGATCTCGGCGGCCTGCCTTGCGCTTGCGCTGGTGCTCCTGATTGCACCGCTGTTGCCCGCGCTGCGCAAGAAGCGCGAGCTGGTGGCGTTATATGAGGGCGCGTGAGGAGTTTCGTAGTGTGGGCAAAGGCGCTCTTGCGCCGTGCCCACCATTTCTCCAACTCTATGGTGCGAACGGTGGGCACGCTTCGCTTTGCCCACCCTACGATGCCTCAGCTCGCCGCCGGCAGCGCGTCATTCGGCGTCGCGGTCCACGGGCGCTCAGCTGACGCGAGCCCGATCAGGCGGCCCTGGATGTAGTCGCAGCCCCAGTCGCACAGCATGTTTGCGGCCTCTTCGTCCTGCACCCATTCGGCCACAGTCTTGATGTCGAGGCGACGGGCGAGATCGATCAGGGTCTGGACGAAGGCGCGGTCGTCGGCGGAGTGGGTGATGTTCTGCACGAAAGCGCCGTCGATCTTGACGATGTCCACGCCGAGCTTGCGCAAATTTCGGAACGAGGTGTAGCCGGCGCCGAAATCGTCGATGGCGATACTGCTGCCGAAATGCTTGAGGCGGCCGACGAAGGCGCGGACGTCGTCGATATCCTGGATTGCGACCGTTTCGGTGATCTCGACAATCAGCCGTTCGGCAACGCCGGGATGGGCGCGCATGAGCGACTCGATGCTCGCCCACCAGTCCGGATCCATCGTCGTGTCCGGCGAGATGTTGAGGCTGAGACGGACGTCGGGCGCGGCCGCGAGCTCGGCGACCACGAGCTCGAGCACGCGGTGATCGACCAGGCGGATCAACCCGAGCCGTTCGGCGACCGGCACGATGTCCGGCGCGAGCAGCACCTGACCGTCGCCCTGGTCCATCCGCACCAGGCATTCGTGGAATGCGCGATCGCGCGAGGCAGCCGCAACCACCGGCTCATAGGCGAGCCTGATGCGGCGCTCGTTCAGTGCGGTGACGATCTCGTCGGTGACGCGGATGTTGACGCGGCGCTGCGCGTCGCGCGCGGCATCCGGACGCCACGCCGCGAACGAGCCGGCGCGGCGGCGCTTGGCGGCGTCCAGCGTCTCATGGGCACGATTGACGGCCTCGTCGGTATTGCGGGCATAGCGCGGCACGCTGACCGCGCCGATCGAGGCGGTGACCGAGACGGGGCCGGATTTCGTCGGCACGACTTCGTCGCGGATGCCGGCGAGGAAGCGCTCGGCGGCGACGTTCATGTCGTCGACGGTGCAGTTCTTCAAGATCAGGCCGAACTTATTACCGGAGAAGCGCCCGAGCACGTCGCCGCCACGCAGGCGCGCGCGAATACGCTTGGCGACGTCGAGGATCACGGCGTCGGCAACATCGAAGCCGAAGGCGTCGTTGACGCGGGCGAGATGATCAATGCCGACCAGCATGAAGGCGGCGGTCGAGCGGAAGCGGGTCGTCTCCTCGATCGCCTCGGCCAGCGCGGCGATCAGGTGGGAGCGGTTGAGCTCACCGGTCAGGGGATCGAGCCGGGCCTGCTTCGTCAGCTCCTCGTCACGGGCATGACGCTCATTGTTGATGCGGACGGAGCCGATCGCGCACATGGGGCGGCCATCGGGGCCGGCGAACCAGCGGCCGGTCTCCTCGATCCAGACCACGGGATCGGAGGCGCTCATGCGCACGCCGTACTCGACCCGGTAGGGCGTGCCGTCGGCACCATGCACGGCGGAGGTCTGCGCCAGCGCCGCGGTCCGCAGCGATTGCGCGGGCTCGATCAGCTTGGCGAATTCGGTACCGGTCGCGAGCCGTTCGGCGGGGATGCCGGGGAAGACAGCGCCGGCCTGCTCACCCCAGACGATGACGTCGCTGGCGATGTCCCAGGCGAACACGGCCTGGCCGAGCACGGCCAGGATGTCGGAGGCTTGCGGCAATGCTGGGGTCAAAATCGCCTCGTTTCGGGACAGAGGGAGTCCTGGGCCGGCACAGGATACGACCAGATTCGCGCCCAACCCTAAGCAAAGTTCATAAACAATTTGGAAACCATGTTATCTGGCACGGCGGACCAAACCGGCCCGGCCGGCATAGGCCTTGCGAGTACATGGCACGCACCGGCGCCAGCGTCCCGAAACGCGACAGGCTTCGCCGGATCAACGGTAATTGCGATGTTGAGTACTGATCGATCGGACGAGGCGGACAACGGCACGGGCACGGCCCTGATGCCGCTGCTGCCGACGTTGCAGTGGGTCCACAAGGCGCCGCTGCCGCGACCCGATCCGAGCTTCGTCACCCAGCTCATCGCCAATGCCGAGCACCTGCCCCAGGCAAGCCGCCTGCGCCGCGCGTCTTCCGAAGATGCGCGGATGGCCTATGGCAGCAAACGCCCGCTGCCGAGCGTCAGCGCGCGCACGCGGCAAGTGGCTTGAGATCGATCAGCGCGGCGTATCGGACGAGGGCGGCGTGCCGTTGCCCGGCTGCAGATGCGGCGAAGGGATTTCCGGCGAGGGCGTGACGGTCGACGCGGGCTTGGGCGCAGGATGATCCATCAGCACGGATTCGGCGACCGACTGCGCCGTGGGCGCGGGCGGCACGACCGGAGCCGGCTGCGGCGCGGACACCGGCTCGAACTTGGGCTCGGCCAGTGCATCGTCCGCTGGGGCTTCGACCTGGCGCTTGGCCTTGCGCGGCGCCGGCACTGTCGTCTCGGCGACATAGGTGACACGACGGCGCGTACGCTGGGCGACGCCACCGACGAAATCGGCCATCGCAAGCAGCACCAGGAGGAAAAAGGTCGAGTTGCCGAATTTCGGCCACATCACGAATTCGGCCGCGGCCGCGCCGAACACGATCAGCGACAGCAAATGATCCATCAGGAATTTCGAGCCGGGCCGCGCGCCTTTAATCACCTCAAGCAGCAGCAGCACGATACCGAGCGCGAGCAGCAGGTCGGCGAGCGTGACCGGCCAGCTCTCGCCGGTGATCATCGGCACCTTGAACAGCACGTCCGCAACGGACACGCTCGGCATCAGGAAGACGATGATGTTGTAGACCGCGAGCGGAATCAGAAGCAGCGGGAAACCAACCATCGGCGAAATGCCTTCTCGATCAAGATATCCGGACAGGACAATGCGGCGGCGAAGCATTCGCTCCGCCGCCGTCACCGTCATATCTCATGGGTTGGCCGAAGTCAGGCAAGCCATATCAACCCGCCTGAAGAAAAGTCCGGGCTCAGGACTCTTTCTTCTTCAGAACCTGCCGGCCCTTGTACATGCCGGTCTTGAGGTCGAGATGGTGTGGACGACGGAGCTCGCCGGAGTCCTTGTCTTCCACGTAGGTCGGCTTCTTGATGGCGTCTGCCGAGCGGCGCATGCCACGACGCGACGGCGAGGTTTTTCTTCTCGGAACGGCCATTTCAATATCCTCTAGGGATTGGTGTTGTCAGGGCATCGTCCACGAAGGGACGGCTCAGCACCCGCAATACGAGGCGAGCTAAATACCGATCAAGGCCGGGCTTATAGAGGAAGGCTGGCCGTAAAGCTAGGCTTTTGGGCCGGAAAATACGCCCGAAAAGGACCCGAAATCAGCGATTTTCCCGCCAGCAGGTCGAAAGCGAGCTGGCCTGCGCCCTTGCCACATAGGTCCCGGCCAGCCTCCGGACGCCGGGTCCGGGGGTCCTGGCGCTGCGTTTGACCGGATTCGGCAGGATCGAGGCCAGCAGGGCCGCCTCCCGGGGAGAGAGGTCAGCCGCCGACTTGCCGAAAGCATAGGCGCTGCCCGTTTCCACCCCGAATTGGCCTCGTGGGCCCAACTCGGCGATGTTGAGGTAAATCTCCAGAATCCGCGGCTTGGGCAGGACGAAGTCGATCCACAGCGCCATCGGGAATTCCAAAGCCTTGCGGGCAAAATCCCGCCCCTGCCAGAGAAACAGGTTTTTCGCGACCTGCTGGGTGATGGTGGATGCGCCCCGGAACGGCGCGCCGTCCTCCCGGGCATCGTCGATGGCCTCGCGCAGCGCCCCCCAGTCGATGCCACGGTGCTTGCAGAAATGGGCGTCCTCCGCCGCGACCACCGAGCGCGGCAGATAGGGCGACATCGCCGCCAGATCTATCCATTCCCGATGCATTGGTGCGCCGCGAAGCCAGCGCCAGGCCATCAGCGTCGAAACGGGATGGCCGGTGCGATAGAACGGCGTGATCACGTAGGGCGCGAGAGCTACGACCGCGAGCAGCACGAGGAGGATTTTGACGATGCGCAAATCGACCTTTCCGGCTCAAAATGAAACGCGGCCACGGATCGGGCATTAAGTCTGTGATAATTCGAGCCTTTTCCAGCACTTTTTAGGCCTTCCAAACGATTGACTGGGCCGGTCGCATAAAGGATTGTCCCGCCGAATTTTAGTTCTGGAGCTCTTCTTGATGACTGGCACATCCCCGTCCGATTTCGCCAAACGTCTGGACAAGACCGCTGATGATACCGAGGCCCTGCTCGGGCGCCTGTTGTCAGACGACATCCTGCCCGATGAGATCGCCCGGCCCAAGCGACTGATGGACGCAATGCGCTATTCGAGCCTCAATGGCGGCAAGCGCCTGCGGCCGTTCCTGGTGGTCGAGAGCGCGGCCGTGTTCGGTGTTCCGCGCGAGGCCGCGCTGCTCGCCGGTGCGGCGCTCGAATGCATCCACTGCTATTCGCTGATCCATGACGATCTGCCGTCGATGGACAATTCGGACCTGCGCCGCGGCCGCCCCACCCTGCACAAGAAGACCGATGATGCGACCGCGATCCTCGCCGGCGACGGTCTGTTGACCCTCGCCTTCGACATCATCACCCGCGACGAGATTCACCGCGACGCCAATGTGCGGCTGCTCCTGACGCGCGCACTGGCGCGCTGCGCCGGCATCGGCGGCATGGTCGGCGGCCAGATGCTCGATCTCGCCGGAGAAGGCCGCTTTGGCGACCGCGAGCCGGTCGATGTCGCGCGCCTCCAGCAGATGAAGACCGGTGCGCTGCTGCGCTACGGCTGCATCGCCGGCGCGATTCTCGGCCAAGCCTCGCAGAAAGAATATCAGGCGCTCGACGACTACGGCCACGCGATCGGCGAGGCCTTCCAGATCGCCGACGATCTGCTCGACGTCGAAGGCGATGCGGCGGCCCTCGGCAAGCCTTCGGGCCAGGACGCAGCGCTCGGCAAGACCACCTTCGTCACCCAGCTCGGCCTCGAAGGCGCCCGGCAGCGCGTGCGCGACCTGCTCGCGCGGGCCGACAGCGCAGTGTCGATCTTCGGCGACCGCGCCGCCGTGCTGCAAGCCGCCGCGCGGTTTGTCGCCGAGCGCAAGAGCTGACGCACATCGATGGCGGCCGACGGCAAGGAAGATCCCGTCCTCGTCCGCTTCCGTCAGATGTCGCGGCCGATGCGGCTGCTTTATGCGCGACGGCGGGCGTTCATCTCGCTCGGCGTCGGCATCCTCGTCTGCCTGCTGATCCCTGGCGCGCACCGGCTGGTGACGCGGCTGCTGTTCGGCTGGGATGCGCTGGTCGCGGTCTATCTGGTGCTCGTCTACATCATGATGCTTTGCAACGATCACCAGTACATTCGCCGTGCCGCCGCGATGCAGGACGACGGCCGCTTCGTGATCCTCTTGGTGACAGCGACCGGCGCCTTCGCCAGCATTGCCGCGATCGTCTCGGAACTCGGGACGTCGCATCGCGGAGTGTTGGAGCTGACCGTCGCGATTGCGACCATCGCACTGTCATGGGCCGCCGTACACACGACCTTCGCGCTACATTACGCGCATGATTATTATCGGCACGCCAAGCCGGGCGGTCTTCAGTTCCCCAGCGGCGACAAGGAAGACCACGCCGACTATTGGGACTTCGTCTATTTCTCTTTCGTGATCGGCATGACCGCGCAGGTCTCCGACGTCGGCATCACCGACAAGACCATCCGCCGCACCGCCACCGCGCACGGCATCGTGTCCTTCATCTACAACACGGCATTGCTGGCGCTGACGGTGAACATCGCGGCGAGTGCGATCGCGCCTTGACGATCGTCCCGGCCCGGCGGTGTCAGTTGCATACCTCCACATTGGCATCATTGCCCGGGCCGCCGCCGCGATATTCGAGATGGCAGCCGCGATTGACCGGGCGGCAGGTGCCGCCGCTGCCGCAATAGACCTGGCCACCACCGCCTGAGGCGCGACGCGCGCCGGCCGCAGGCTTCGACGGCACGGGCTTGGCTGCGCGCTTCCTCGCGCACTCATTGTCGTCGTTCAACGCATAGCCGTCACCGCAGACGATCTTGGTGCACTTGTCGCTGTCGGCCTTGAAGCCGTGCTCGCAAACCAGCGGGCAGACGCGCGACGGCTTTGACTTGATCGTATCGAGCGCGTCAGTGCTCGCCACCTTCACGTCGAGCTTGGTGCCGGCATAGCGGTTGAACCGCGACAGCGACCGCTGCGAGGACGTATTCCAGTTGCCATCGGCCTGTCCGGAGAAGCAGCCGACACGGCCAAGCTCGGTCTGCACCGAGCGGCTGAGATCAGCCGGCGCGGTCGCCGGCGTCAGCGAAGTGACGTTCGTTCCAGACGGGCTCGCAGCGCTTGCCGGCGCAACGACCGGCGCAGCGGCGGCGAGGTTGACGCGCTGCTGCTCGGCGGCGGCCGCCTGCTGCTGCGCCTGTTCCTTGGCCTTCTGCGCGGCAAGCTGCGCCTGCTCGGCGGCCTTTGCGTCAGCGGCAGCCTTGGCCTGCGCATCCTTCTGCGCGCCAAGCGCAACGAGACGATCGCGCTCGGCTTCAGCCTGTTTCGTCTTCTCGATCGCCGCCGCATGGGTCTGCTCGGCCCCGATTTTTTCGAGCTGAAGCTTGGCGAGGCTGGAATAGAAACCATCGGGGTGCTGGGCGAGGAATGCCTCCCATGCCGGTCTGTTGCCGACCTGGAGCGCAAGCTCGTAATCGCGGCGGATATCGGCCTGCGGATTCGGAGCAGCCGCTGCAGTTGCCGCCACCTTGACCGGCACCAACGGCACGTCCTCGCCACCGAGCGAGCCGTAGACGAACGGCTCCTGCTTGTTGCCGGTCGACTTGAGCACGTCGTCACGCACGAAGCCAAAGGCGCGGCGGACGTCGAGGCCCGGCGTCGTCAGATGCTTTGACAACGCCACGGTAAAGGGACTGTTGGCGCCGTCGCCGTCCTGCGCCGTGAAACCGGCCTTGGCCGAATAGGCGATCAGCATGTTGGGGCTGGTCGGCTCGACCTGGGCCAGGCCGCGGCCTATGCCGCGCGTGGCGACCGTGCGCTTCATGGTCTTGCCGAACGGATCGTCACGGCAGGCGTCGAGGATCACCAGGCGAAGCTGCTTTGCAGGTTCGACCGCGACCAGGATGCGGTCGAGGGAAAGCGCCTCGTCATAGACGTCGGTGTCGCGCTCGAGCTTGGCGTCGACCGGGATCAGATAGTTCGAGCCTTCGACCTCGATGCCGTGACCGGCATAGTAGATCACGGCGATGTCGGCATCGCGGGTCGCGTCGGCGAATTCACGCAGCGCACGCCGCGTGTCCAGCGCCAACAGATCATGCCGGGAATCGACGATGTCGAAGCCGGCCTGCTTCAGTGTCCTGGCGATCACCGCGCCGTCGTTGACGGGATTGGCGAGTGACGGCGCGTGCTGATAGGCCGAGTTGGCGATCACCAGCGCGACACGCTTTCCGGCGAAAGCGGGCCCGGCGCCGAACAGCAGCGCGACCGCGAGGAGAAGCGAGCAAAGCCTGAGCAGATTGCGCATGACACGACTTCCGAAAGTTCAGGGCCGTTAGAGCCCCCCTTTGGGGCCACTTTAGCAATATCCGCCGCTGGCGCTTGTGATGGAGGTCACGAAGACGGTGCCGGCGACAGGCCGAAAGTCCCCTTTGGTTTGTCGCGCCAGCACAAGTGGGGTTCGCCGACAAATGCGCGCGACCGGGTTATCCTAGCCATTCCCGACGTGCCCCTGATACTGCGGCAGATTGTCCGTGATCTCGTACCAGGGCGCCTTCGAACCCACGAAAATATGGGCGGTCGGCCGGATCGAGGGAGCATCGACCAGGGTCCCCATGGCGACATGGACCCATTTTCCTTCGCGCACCCGGGAATAGAGCAGCGAGCCGCAACGGGCACAGTGGGCATCATGGGTGGTGTCGTCGCCGAAGATGATGCGACGGTCCTCGCCATGGACGATGCGGAGCTTCTCTTGCTCGATCCCGGCGAACGGCTTGAAGGCGGAGCCGGTGGTGCGGCGGCAATTCGAGCAGTGGCAGTTCATCGCATAGGAAAACGCGTCTGCCACCTCATAGCGCACCGTGCGACAATAGCATTCACCAGTCAGGTTACGAACGTTCGAATTGTCTGATCCGGGCATCACTGTGTCCTCGCACAATTGGCTGAGACACCCATAGCGCAATTTGATGTGCGCGACTAAGCTCCGTCCAAGCCATCATGCGAGGGGACGACCCATGAGCCAGAACCGTTCGAGCGTCGAAGCCGTCGTGCAAAGCTATTTCGACGGACTTTACGAGGGCGACGCCGAAAAACTCGGCGCCATCTTCCATCCCTCGGCCGACCTTCGCTGGGTCGAGAAGGGCGAGCTGCAGGTGCTGACCGTGCCCGACTGGCTCGACCGCGTGCGCAAGCGCGCCTCCGCCAAGGCCGAAGGCAAGCCGCGCGAGGATTTCATCGTCACCATCGATCGTTCGGATGACAAGACCGCCTTCATCAAGGTCAGGTGCCAACTGCCGCCACGTTTTTTCACCGACTATCTGGTGGCGATGAAGCTCGCCGACGGCTGGCAGATCGTGTCGAAGTCGTACCGGTATGACCTGAGGGAGTGAGGGGCTCGATCCTCCGCTGCCCGAAATCGGGCGTACTCGCTCCGCATTCTCGGTCATTGCGAGCGCAGCGAAGCAATCCAGAGCCCGCGGAGGAAGACTGGATTGCTTCGCTGCGCTCGCAATGACGACGCTACATCCCACCCCACTTCCGTCTAGCCTGAAAGCTCCCCATGTCTCTCGACCGCCGCTCACTGCTCGCTTCACTCTGCTGGATGGCCGCCTCACCTGCGCTCGCCACAAATGCACCGCCTGAACTCGAAACCTATGAGCGCGAGAGCGGCGGACGGATCGGGGTTTATGCCGAAAACCTCGCGACCGGCGCAAAGCTCGCATGGCGCGCCGACGAGCGGTTCGTGATGTGCTCGACATTCAAGGCTTCGCTCGCGGCCTGCGTGCTGGCAAGGGTCGATCGCGGCGAGGAGCAGCTTGCGGCCATGATCTCCTATGGCAAGGCCGATCTCCTGGACTACGCGCCGGTCGCGAAGCAAAATCTTTCGACCGGCGCAATGTCGGTCGCCGACATGTGCAAGGCGATTGTCGAGCTCAGCGACAATACCTGCGCCAATTTGCTGCTGGCGCGGATCGGCGGACCCGCCGCGCTCACTGCGTTTTGGCGATCGCTCGGCGACACCACTTCGCGGCTCGACCACAACGAGCCCGAGCTCAACCGCTCGCCGCCCGGCGATCCCCGTGACACCACGACGCCGGCGGCGATGGCAGGGAACCTGCGCCGGCTGGTGCTCGGCGAAAGCCTGTCGCCGGCATCGCGCGCGCAGCTCACCGACTGGATGGTGAATTGCAAGACCGGCGCGAACCGGCTGCGCGGCGGGCTGCCCGCAAGCTGGAAGATCGGCGACAAGACCGGCAATAACGGCAAGGACGCATCGGGCGATATCGCGGTCGCCTGGCCCAGGCCCGATGCGCCGATCCTGATCGCGGCCTATACCCAGGGCGGCAAGCCGAGTGCGGCGCAGATCGAGGCGGTGTTCGCACGTATCGGACGCATGGTGGCCGAACGGCTGGCGTAAGCTGCACCGCATTGACCTTGCGGCCGCTTCCGGGTGAAGACAGGCCATGATCGAAGCGCAATTTCAGACCTTTCTGATCCTGCTCGCCGTGCTGGCGGGCACGGCGCTCGTCGCCCGCCGCTTCAAGATAGCGCCTGCCATTCTCCTGATGCTGTCCGGCGTCGGCCTCGCCTTTGTGCCGGGCATGCCGCCGGTCGAGCTGCCGCCGGAGCTGGTGCTGCTGATGGTGCTGCCGCCCCTGATCTACTCGGCGAGCGTCGCCATGAGCTGGCGCGAATTCAGGAACAATTTGCGGCCGATCGTACTGCTTGCGGTCGGCGCGGTGATCTTCACCGCGGCGCTGGTCGCGGCCGCAACGCATTATCTGATCGGCCTGCCCTGGACGATCGGCTTCCTGCTCGGCGCCATCGTCGCGCCGCCCGACGTGGTGGCGCCGCTCGCGATCGCGCGACGGCTGAACATGCCGCGCCGGATCCTGGTCGTGCTCGAGGGCGAAGGGCTGGCCAACGACGCGACCGCGCTGATCCTCTACCGCTTCGCGCTCGCCGCAATCATGGTCGGCCATTTCTCGCTGCCGCTGGCCGCCGGGGAGTTTTGCCTCATCGTCGCCGGCGAGATCGCCTTCGGCATCGGCGTCGGCTGGCTTTCCCTCCGCTTCCGCAAATGGTCCAGGGATCCGCAGGTCGAGCTCACGCTGTCCCTGATCACGCCCTATGTCTCCTATTGGCTGCCCGAGCATGTCGGCGGCTCCGGCGTGATCGCAACCGTCGCCTGCGGCCTCTATGTGAGCTGGAACGGCCCGCTGCTGATCTCCTCGGCGACGCGCCTGCAGGGCATCTTCTTCTGGGACCTCGTGATCTACCTGATCGAGGGCCTGCTGTTCCTGCTCACCGGCTTCCAGATGCGCGCGCTCTACGAGAAGTCGAAGGCGTTTCCGCTCGACGACATCATGATCGCGACGGCCGTGGTCATGACCATCATCGTCCTCGCGCGCTTTGTCTGGCTCTATCCTGCAGTCTACCTGCCGCGGATCTTGAGCAAGTCGCTGCGCGAACGCGATCCGTCCCCGCCATGGCAATGGCCGTTCGTGCTCGCGTTCACCGGCGTGCGCGGCTCGGTGTCGCTCGCGGCCGCGCTGGCGCTGCCGTTCACGCTGCCGGGCGGCGAGGCCTTCCCATATCGCGACCTGATCCTGTTCGTCGCCTTTGGCGTCATCTTGATCACGCTGATCGGCGTCGGCCTGACCCTGCCGCCGGTGGTGCAATGGCTCGGGATCGCCGAGGCCGGCCGCAACGAGCATGTCGCCGAGCATGAGGCCGAGATCGTCGCGCGCCGCCAGGCCCTCGACGCTGCGCTGAAGTCGCTCGACGCGCTGACCGAGGAGAAGCAAGTATCTGAGGAGGTGATGCGGCTCCTGCGCGCGCGCCACGAGATCCGCGTCAACCAGCTCCCGGATTCGCTCGATCCCGCCCACCACGACGTCTCCGCCGCCGGCACCGCGCTGACCCGCGACCTGATCGACGCCGAGCGCAAGTTCATCCACGACCTCCTGCGCGACGGCCAGATCACCGACGAGACGCGGCGACGGATCGAGCGTGATCTCGATCTTGAAGAGGCGAGTTTGGCGAACAGGGAGTATCGGGAAGCGCCGCTGTAGGGCGCTGCAGGCTGCTTCCGTCATTGCGAGGAGCTCTTGCGACGAAGCAATCCAGAGTCCCTCCGCAGGTGCATTTCTGGATTGCTTCGCTGCGCTCGCAATGACGAACGCTGAAGCAGTGGCGCAAAACTACCTATTTTTCGCAGAACTCGCCCATCGCCGCCGCCACAGCCCCCGCAATCAGTTCCTGCCGCTCGGGCGAATTCATCGCCATTTCCTCGTCGCGGTTGATGATGGAGCCGGCCTCGAGCAGCACGGCGGCGCTGTTCGTCCGCGACAGCACGACGAGCTCGTCAAAGCGGTAGATGCCGACGTCCTTGTCGAGCAGCTTGCGCCGATAGCGGCCCATCACCGGCAGGGTGTATTGGCTGGCATATTGCAGGCCGCGCTCCTTCAATTCCTTGCCGAGCAGCCGAGCGAAGGCGAGGCTGGTGCGGAAGTGCGGGTTACGCTCGGACACGAACAGCGAATGACCGCGAAAGCGGTCACTGAAGAAGCTCTTCGCGCCCTCGAACTCCCATTCCTTGAGCAGCTTGTCCGGCACCGAATCGTGATGGATCGACAGGACGAAGTCGGCGCGCGCGGCATTGGCCGCAGCGACGCGCTTGAGCAGGCTCGGTTGAGCCTTGCCATCCGTGACGAGCACACGGGTCGCGGCAAAGCCTGCCGACTTCAGTCTCTCGCCGATGAGCTTCGCCAGCCGCAGATTGAAGCCGAACTCCGTATCGTTGCGCGCGCTCGTTGCGCCATATGCTTCCGCGGTGTGCCCGACATCCAGGATGATCCGGAATTTTCGTGGCTCGCATTTCTCCGGCGCGGGCACGGGCCTGGATCTGGCTTTGGCGACCTTCCGCACCGGTGCGGCACGACCCGCATCGATCGACGGGAGCGGTAGCGCGGCAAGCGACACTGCGAGCATTGCGACCATGCTCCGCGATCGCACCAGACGCTACTCCGCCGCCGCGATCCGCGGCCGGCCGACGAAGCCGGCGACGTCGCCGAAGCGTTCCGCAGGCAGATCCTTGGCCTTGCTGGTGACGCAGGCGCCGGAACGAACCGCGTAGCGATCCTGATGCGCGGCCTGCGGCGGCGGCTCGCCCTGCTCGAGCGCGCGCGCCAGATCCATCACGACCTTCCGGAAATGCATGATGCCGAGATCGGTCGGGCCGAGATGCTCGCGGGTGCGGTCGGCGATCGGGCCCTGGCTGTCCTGCACGGCGGCATCCTGCTCGGAGACGCCCTTGATGCCGGTGTAGCTCCTGGTCTTCTGGAGCTTGCGGTCGATCAGATAGTCATTGCCCTTGTGGCGCAGCGGCACATAGTTGTCGTCGACCTCCGCGATCACGCCATTGCCGCGATCAAAGGCGTCGCGCTCGGCTTGCGTCAGCGGCCGCTCCGGATTCCAGGCATAGGTGTAGATCCAGCAATTGGTGTCGGTCACCGGCACGAAGGTCTGGCCGAAAATGTTCTCGCCCGGCATCGCGCTCGGCGCATAGGCGTGGAACGGCATCAGGAACTGCGCGATCCGCCAGTAGATGTTGTCGCTGCCAGTGAGCCGGCCGCCGGCGATGGTGAAGCCGGCCTCATGCGAACTGACCTTGATCACGGGGCGCGGGTCCTCCGCGATCCAGCGCATGTGATCCGCGCTCATACGGACGAGCGGATTCACAAAATGCTTCTTGATGTCCAGGATCTCGTTCTCCTCCTTGTCGAAGGAGAGATGCGCGAAGGTGAAATGCGCCGTGTCGATCGAGCCTTCCAGCGCCTGCACCCAGTTGCAGTCCTGCCATTTCTTGCTGACGTAGCGGTGCGAGGCCGGCAGCAACGCCATTTCGAGATCGGGCAGCTCGGGCATGACGTCGGCCGGACCCATATAGGCCCAGATCATCTCGCCCCATTCGCGCACCGGATAGGCCTTGATGCAGATGAGATCCTTTGCGTTGAGATCGGGATAGGAGGTCGGCATGTCGACGCAGCGACCGTCGGTGTCGAACTTCCAGCCGTGATAGACGCAGCGGATGCCGCATTCCTCGTTTCGGCCGAGCCAGAGATTGGCGCCGCGGTGCGGGCAATGCTGGTCGATGACGCCGACAACGCCGCGCGAGTCGCGGAAGGCGAGCAGCTCCTCGCCGAGCACGACGATCTTCTTCGGCTCGCCGTCGGGTTCACACAGCTCTTCGGACAGCAGGACGGGAATCCAGAAGCGGCGCAACAATTCGCCCATGCCCGTTCCAGGACCGGACTCGGTCAGGAATTTGTTGTCCTCGGCGCGGAGCATGACTGATCCTCCCGATCTGTGTCGGGAAGATTGGCGCGGGAGTGGGAGGACGTCAACGCGGCCCCACCGAAATTGTACAAGGGTGGGCAAAGCGCGAAGCGTGCCCACCGTCTCTGCGCGTACACAATGACGGTGGTGGGCACGGCGCTAACGCGCCTTTGCCCACCCTACGGCAGGGTCAATTAGACTGGCCGCTCCCCTTTCACCGTCACGCGCGTGCCTGACCGTGTGTGCGGCCAGTAATCCCACATCGCGCGGTGCTGGGTGCAGCGGTTGTCCCAGAAGGCGATGGCGTTCTCGGTCCAGCGGAAGCGGCACTGGAACAGCGGGTTCTCCGCGTGCTGGTAGAGATAGGCCAGCATCGCGTCGCTCTCGTCGCGCGGGATGCCGTTGATGTGACGGGTGAAGCCGCGGTTGACGTAGAGCGCCTTCCTGCCCGTGACCGGGTGCGTGCGCACCACGGGATGCTCGGCATTCGGATAGGAGGGACGGTCGGCGACCCCGTAATTGGCGTAGAGGCCGCGATAGATCGGCTCGCCATCGTGCAATGCGGTCAGCCCGTCGAGATAGGTCTTCATGCGATCCGACAGCGCCTCATAGGCCGCATACATGTTGGCGAACAGCGTATCGCCGCCGCGCGGCGGACACTGCTTGATGTAGAGGATCGAGCCCATCGGCGGCTCGAGATCGCAGGACACGTCGGAGTGCCAGCCCTCGCCATTGGCGCGCGGCGAGTTCTTGTCGGCGTAGATCTTCATCAGCGCCGGGTCTTCGTCCTCGTGCGGTGCCGCGGGATGAAAATGCAGCTCGCCGAACTTGCGGCCGAAGGCGAGATGCTGCTTCGGCGTGATGTCCTGATCGCGGAAGAAGATGACGAGGTTTTCGGCAAGCGCGCGGTGGATCTCGTCCATCTGTCGATTGGAGCGGGAATCGTCGGAGACGAGCCTGCCGATATCGACGCCGGAGATTTCCGCGCCGATGATGGGCGTGAGTTTTTCGACCGCGATGGTCTCATACGGCGAGCCGTCTTCCGCCGTGTGGCGATAGCGCGGCCCCTGCTTGCCGGATAGCGAGCTCATGGGCGTTGTCTCCCGATCATTCTTGATTGGGGGCATGGTAACGCGCGGTGAGGGATGTGCAATCTGCGCTGCAAACATGGCTGTCGTCCCGGGGCGCGCGAAGCGCGAGCCCGGGACCCATAACCACAGGATGAGGTTTGACGAAGACTCGGAGTGCAGCTCGCCATAACCATAAAATCCTGTGGTTATGGGTCCCCGCGTTCGCGGGGACGACAACGGAGTGTAACGATTCAGCGGAGCGAAATTACTCCGCCGCGGTTACCGGCGCCTTGGCGCCCTGGCCGTAGCGCTGGTCGATGTAGTCGATCACCAGCGCCTTGAAGTCGGAGGAGATCGTCGGGCCGCGCAGCGTGCGGAACTTCTTGCCGTCGACGAAGACCGGCGCGGCCGGCGCTTCGCCGGTGCCGGGCAAGGAGATGCCGATGTTGGCGTGCTTCGACTCGCCAGGGCCGTTGACGATGCAGCCCATCACCGCGACGTTGAGCTCTTCGACGCCCGGATATTTCGTCTTCCAGTTCGGCATCTCGTCGCGGATGAAATCCTGGATCGAGCGCGCCAGCTCCTGGAACGTGGTCGAGGTGGTGCGGCCGCAGCCGGGGCAGGCCGCAACCAGCGGCACGAAGGTGCGGAAGCCCATGGTCTGCAAGAGTTCCTGGCCGACCTGCACCTCACGGGTACGGTCGCCGCCGGGCTCCGGCGTCAGCGAGATGCGGATGGTGTCGCCGATGCCCTGCTGCAAGAGGATGCCGAGCGCGGCCGACGACGCCACGATGCCCTTGGTGCCCATGCCGGCCTCGGTGAGACCGAGATGGATGGCGTAGTCCGAGCGGGATGCGAGGTCTTGATAAACCGCGATCAGGTCCTGCACGGCCGAAACCTTCGCCGAGAGGATAATGCGGTCCTTCGGCATGCCGAGCTCTTCGGCGCGCGCGGCCGAGAGCAGCGCAGACTGCACCATGGCCTCGCGCGTCACCGCGCGCACATCGCGCGGATTGGCGGACGCGGCGTTCTCGTCCATCAGCTTGGTCAGCAGCTCCTGGTCGAGCGAGCCCCAATTTGCGCCGATGCGGACCGGCTTGCTGTTCTTGTTGGCGATCTCGATGATGTCGGCGAACTGGGTGTCGCGCTTGTCCTTGAAACCGACATTGCCGGGATTGATGCGATACTTGGCCAGCGCTTCGGCGCAGGCCGGATAGGCTGCGAGCAGCTTGTGACCGATGTAATGAAAGTCGCCGATCAAGGGCGTGGTGATGCCGCGCTTGAGCAGGCCGTCGCGGATGTGCGGGACGGCGGCAGCGGCCTCCTCGCGGTCCACGGTGATGCGGACCATTTCGGAGCCGGCACGCGCGAGCGCCGCGACCTGGGCGATGGTGCCGTCGATGTCGGCGGTGTCGGTGTTGGTCATCGACTGCACGACGATCGGCGCACCGCCTCCTACGGCGACGTTGCCGACCTTGACCTGGGTGGTCCGGTGCCGGGGCGCGGGGCCTGCGATGTCGGAATCGATGGAGTTTTCGAGCTTGTTCATGGGGGTCCAAATATCAGGTTTTGGTGACGTTCAGCAATGCATCGCGCGGCGCCGCAGCCGTTTGGCTCGGACGATTAACCAGAAAAAGCCCAGCAATTACAAGGATGGCTGCCGCGCCGAAAGCCAGGCTCAGGCTGTCATGCATGATGAAATAACTACCCACCACGCCAAACAAAGGGGTGATGAAGGTAAAAGCGGATAATTTACTGGCCGAATAGGCCTTCACCAGCGCGAACCAAAGCGTGAACGTGGTTCCAACCACCCAGATCGCCTGGAAGGCCAGCAGGGCCAGAGACAAGGGCGCCGGCGTGTGGGTGATGGATTCGCCGAACAGCCAGGCCGCCACGCCCAGGATCGGGATCGAGGTCGCGACCTGGTAGCCGAGCGCCTTCTCCGGCGCGGCGAAGCGCAGTCGTGTGCCCTTGGCGACCAGTGTGGTTGCCGCCCACAGCGATGCGCCGGCGACGATCAGGAGATCGCCGAGCAGCACCTTGGCATCGACATCGGCCTGCGGCACGCCGATCGCAAGTGCGACACCGGCAAAGCTCACGGCGAGCCCCAGCCATTGCGCGCCGCCGAGCCGCTCGCCGAGCATCTGATAGGAACCCAGCGCGACGAAGAACGGCGCGGTGTAGAGGAACACCACCGCGCGGGCCGCCGAGGTGAAGCGCAGCCCCTGGAAGATCAGCACGAATTCAATGCCGAACATCAGACCGGCGATCAGGCCGGGCTTCCACGTGCCGTCACGCTCGAAGAATTTGACGCCGCGAAGCGTGCCGACGATGAACAGCACTGGCAACGCCCCCATCGAGCGGATCATCGCCTGGAGCATCGGCGGGACATCCACCATGACCAGCTTCACCGCGATCTGATTAAAGCCCCAGGTCAGGCACAGCATCAACATCAGGGCGATGGCGCCGGCATTGAGGGGGCGACCGGCGGACGGTATGGCTTGTGGTGAGGACATGTCTTCCCGAGGACCGGCTTTGCGCCGTTGTTGCTTTAAGAGGCTTTCTGACAATGAGTGCAGACGCCCGTGATCTCCACCACGGACAGCTTTGGTGCGAAGCCTGAGCTGCGCGCCGCGGCATTGAGGTCCTTGGCAAAGGAACCCGACGGGATCTCGCCGACCAGGCCGCAGCGCTCGCAGATCAGGAACGCCACCGCCGAGGTCGCGTCGTGGTCGTGGGCGGCGCAGGCCAGATAGGCGTTGCGGCTTTCGATGCGGTGCACGAGGCCGTTCGCCATCAAGAAATCGAGAGCACGGTAGACCGTGATCGGCGCGGGGCGCGGCATGGACTTCGCCAGTTCGTCGATTACCTCATAGGCCCCGAGCGGGCGATGGCTGGAGAGCAAGGCCCCCAGCACCTGGCGGCGAATCGGCGTGAATTTCTGCGACCGCTGCTCGCAGACCTCCTCGGCATGCGCCAGTGCGTCCGCGGTGCAGCGGCCGTGATCGTGATCGGGCGCGGGGAATGCCGGCTTTACGAGGTTCATGTGGCCTTTCTTCTAGCATTTCGGCCGGGGAACCCAAAGCACGATGGCTGGCGCGGCTGCCAGCCATGCTTTTGGGGCGGGACAGCACCGTGTTAACCCGGCGTGACATAATCATAAGCTTGCTTATTATATCCAAGCTTATTGGAGACAAAGCTTATGATCCGCGGTTCTGTCGACCAGAACTTCCTGTTCACGCTCGGTGAGCTCTATCGCCTGTTGCGCGTCTATGCCGACAAGGAAGCATCGCGCTTCGGCATCACCCGCGCGCAATGGGCGGTGCTGGCCAAGGTCGAGCGCAGCGAGGGCATGAAACAGTCGGAACTCGCCGAACTGATGGAGATGCAGCCGATCACGCTGACGCGCCTGATCGACAAGCTTTGCGACAACGACTGGATCGAGCGCCGCAGTGACGCCTCGGACCGCCGCGTCAAGCGCCTGTATCTCAAGAAGGCGGGTCGGACCTTGCTCGGCAAGCTGAGCGGGCTTCGATCCGAACTCACGGCCAACGCGCTCGACGGCATCAATCCGGCGGACGCTCACCGTCTCCTCACCCAACTCCAGACAATCAAGGAAAACGTGCGTAACGCGACCCAGACAAGCGGAGCGGAACAGGCGCGTAAGGAGCAGCGCTATGGCTGATCAGGTCCTCAAGTTCCAGCCCGAACAAAAAATCAGCAGCGGCAAGCCGACCAAGAAGGCCGGCGCCGACCCGCGCCGCCGGCTGGTGGCCGGTCTGCGCCGCTATCGCCGCGTCCTGCTCATGGTCGTGCTGCCGATCGGCGTCGCCGGCGGCGGCCTCGTCCTCTATCTGAATGGCGGCCGCTATGTCGGCACCGACGACGCCTATGTCGGCGCGCAGAAGGTGCTGGTGACGCCCGACATCTCCGGCAAGATCGAGAAGGTCGTCGTGAAGGAGGGCCAGCTCGTCAAGCAGGGCGACGAGCTGTTCGAGATCGATCCCGTGCCGTTCCGCCTCGCGGTGGATGAGGCCAAGGCGCAGCTGCTGCAGGCGCAGACGACCTACGACAATCTGCGCGCCAACATCAAGATCTACGGCGACATGCTCAATCTCGCGCAGCAGGGTGTCGAGCTGAAGCAGCGTGACGTCGAGCGCAAGCAGGCGCTGGTGAAGAACAGCTTTGGCTCGCAGCTCGACCTCGACAACGCGGCGAACGCGCTGGTCACCTCCGGTTCGATCGCGCAATACGTCAAGCAGCAGATGTCGACGGCGAAGACGCAGCTGCTCGGCGATCCCGACCTGCCGCTGGAGAAATTCCCGCCGTACGCGCAGGCCAAGGCCAAGTTCGACAACGCCGAGCGCAACCTCGACCACACCATACTGCGCGCGCCGATGGGCGGTGTCGCCACCCAGGTCGAGCAGATCCAACTCGGCCGCTACGTCACCGCCGGCACGCCGGTATTCTCCATCATCGACGTTGCTCACCCCTGGGTCGATGCCAACCCGAAGGAAAGCGACCTCACCCACGTCACCGAAGGGCAGCCCGTCACGCTCGAGGTCGACGCGTTCCCGAACCACGTCTTCAAGGGCAAGATCGGCTCGCTCTCGCCTGGCACCGGCGCGCAATTCGCGATCCTGCCGCCGCAGAACGCCACCGGCAACTTCGTCAAGGTGGTGCAGCGCGTGCCGATCCGCATCTATTTCGACGAGACCGACAAATTCGTCAGGAAGCTGAAGGCCGGCATGAGCGTCTATGCCACCATCGACACCGGCCATCAGCGTTCGCTCGCCGGCCTGTTCGGCCTGTCGGCGACCGCGAGCCAAGACAAAGACTAAGACTGAGACAAGGACTGAGCCGATGTCCGGCCCCAATGCCAGCCTGATGGTCCCCGGCCTGCGTCGGAACATGGTGACGATCTGCGCCATGACGGCGACCGTCATGCAGGCGTTGGACACCACGATTGCCAACGTCGCCCTGCCCTACATGCAGGGCACGCTGTCGGCATCCCAGGACCAGATCAACTGGGTGTTGACCTCCTACATCGTCGCCGCCGCGATCATGACGGCGCCGGTGGGATGGATCGCCAACCGTTACGGCCGCAAGCGCATCTTCATCATCTGCGCGGCCGGCTTCACCTTTGCCTCGGTGCTGTGCGGGCTGGCGCAGGACATCAACCAGATGGTGCTGTTCCGCCTGCTGCAAGGCGTATTCGGCGCCGCGCTGGTGCCGCTGTCGCAGGCCGTCATGCTCGACTATTACACGCTCCAGGAACGCGCCACAGCGATGTCGATCTGGGGCATGGGCGTGATGATGGGCCCGATCATGGGTCCTTCGCTGGGCGCCTGGCTGACCGAGACCTATTCCTGGCACTGGGTGTTCTTCGTCAACCTGCCGTTCGGCGCGATTACCGTGCTCGGGCTCGCCGTCTTCATGGACGAGACCGACAAGAATCTCAGCCTGAAGTTCGACTGGTTCGGCTTTGCCGCGCTGGCAGTCGCGATCGGCGCACTCCAGCTCGCGCTCGACCGCGGCGAACAGCTCGACTGGTTCGAATCGGTCGAGATCGTGACCGAGTTCATCATCTCAGGGATAGCCTTCTATTACTTCTTCGCCCACTCCTTCACGACCTCGCGTCCGTTCATCCAGTTCGCGCTGTTCAAAGATCGCAACTTCCTCACCGGCTGCATCTTCATGACGGTGATGGGCCTCGTGCTGTATTCGACCATGGCGCTGGCCTCGCCCTATCTGCAAAACGTCGTCGGCTATCCCATCATGACCGCGGGCGGCCTGCTCGCGAGCCGCGGCTTCGGCACTTTCTTCGCGATGATGATGGTCGGCCGGATCATGCGCTACGTCGAGGCGCGCACGCTGATCATTTCCGGCCTGATGCTGACGGCCGCGTCGCTGTTCCAGATGACCGGCTGGACCGACCAGACCCAGGTGCCGGAGATCGTCATCGTCAGCGTGATCCAGGGATTCGGCTTCGGCCTCGTCTTCGTGCCGCTCTCGACGGTGTCGTTCCTGACGCTGCCGAACCATCTGCGCACAGACGGCACCGCGATGCTGACGCTGCTCCGCAACGTCGCGAGCTCGGTCGGCATCTCGATCGTGATCGCCCAGCTGACGCAGGGGACGCGCAAGACCTACGCGATCCTGTCCGAGTACATCAATCCGTTCAACCACGCGCTGCAGATGCCGAATGTGCGCAGCATGATCGACCTCTCCACTGACGCCGGCCGCGCCATGGCCGACCGAATGGTGAGCGTGCAGGCGCAGATCATCGCCTTCGCACACGACTACCAGCTCGTGATGTTCTTCATCCTCTGCACCATCCCGCTCGCGCTGATGATCGGCTCG
>JAEWFG010000142.1 GCA_023388935.1 Pseudomonadota bacterium
GTGTATCCGCGTGCGCGTGCGTGGTCGGCGAAGCCGGCGTCGCATCGGCGCTGCGATCGGTTGCGCCGGTCTTCGCGTCGGTCGCGCCCGCGTTGGCCTGCGGCTTGGCGGCTTGCGGTTGCGCTGCGGTGTTGGCCGCCGCCGGAGTTTGCGCGGTGGCGGCGTTCGGCTTGCTTGCGTCCTGGCCGATATTGGAGACGTCGGTCTGTCCTTGCGCGGTGGCGGCGGCCTTGAACGAGGTTTTGGGCGTGCGCTGGTCGACCGCGGCGATCAGCCCGCCATTGGTCTTGGCATCGGTCGCGGTCGGGTCGGTCGTGCCGGTCGCGGCATCGCCCAGCGTGCCCGAGATGTCGGCATCGACCTTGGCACCGGCTGTCTTGGCGCTCTTGTCGCCTTGTGTGGCGGTAGCGGTCTTGCTGCCTGCGATCTGCGCCGCGGTGGAGGCGCTGGCGGCGATGCCGGCGGCGGCGATCGTCAGCGGCGAAGAGGCGGTGCCGGCAGCCTGGTTCGCAGAAGCGTTCGGATCGACCGGTACCACAGGCGCGGCAACGACGATCGCATTCGGATCCGGTGTCGCGGCCTGAGTCGCGTCGGTCGTCGCGGCATTGACGGCGGCGGCAAGCCCGTCGGTGCCGTCGGTTTTGTCACCCTTGGTCTCGTCGGATTTGTCCGCCGATTTGGCGTCCGAGGCCTCGGACTTGCCCCTGGTCTTGCCGGAAGCCTTGGCCGGATCGGTCGTCGTGTCGCTCGCGGCGGGCGCGGACGTGCTTGTGTCGTCGCTTGCCGTGCTCTGCGAGGGCTGGTCGGACGAGGCGGACGACGAAGATGACGAATCGCTCCGGCGCGGCGGGGCATCCTGCGCCTGGGACGCCGCGTTGTTGCTGACCGCCTGGGTGTTGCTGTCGACCAGCGAACCGAAGGAGTCGTTGGTGTTTTTCGCGCCCTGCGACGGGGCAGGCTTCTGCTGCGCGCTCGGAACCGGCACGCTGGCAGCTACATCTGACGTCACACCAACCACAGGGGACCCCTTGGAAACATCTTCGGACAGGGGAGCAAGGAGCGGGCCAGCCTCACGCGATGTAATTTTATCAAGTAAAATCAATCATTTGATGAGTTTTCGCCGCCGCCGCAGTGTCCTCCGCGACCCCGGCATTTCTGCCGCCCCGGCAAGAATTGCCCCAAGCCGGCGGTCCGCGCGATTGCTTCACCGGAATGGCGCCTATATTAAAGGGTGGCTCTCAGCCGCTTTCGACCGGGCAAGCCGCCTCCGGGGGAACCAGAGTTCCCCGGGGCCAACGGATGTCCCGGCTAACCAGGGATTGCGGTTCGCCGAACGCCGCCGCCACAACCTTAAGGCCCATGCTCAACAGTCTGGATCTGGAAGGCCGTCCGCAGGACACCAGGGTCGTCGTCGCCATGTCGGGCGGCGTCGATTCCTCGACGACGGCTGCGTTGTTGAAGGCGGAAGGCTATGACGTCGTCGGCATCACGCTCCAGCTCTACGACCACGGCGCCGCGACCCACCGCAAGGGCGCCTGCTGCGCCGGCCAGGACATCCACGACGCCCGCGACGTCGCCGCCAAGCTCGGTATTCCCCATTACGTGCTCGACTACGAGGACCGCTTTCGCGAGTCCGTCATCGACAATTTCGCCGACTCTTACGCGCTCGGCGAGACGCCGGTGCCCTGCATCGAGTGCAACCGCTCCGTAAAATTCCGCGACCTGCTGAAGACCGCGCGCGAGCTCGGCGCGCACGCGCTCGCCACCGGCCATTACGTCGCCTCGCGCCGCCTCGGCGACGGCTCGCGCGCGCTGGTGTGTGCGGCCGATAGCGATCGCGACCAGAGCTATTTCCTGTTCGCGACCACGCGCGAGCAGCTCGATTTCCTGCGCTTTCCCCTCGGCGACATGACCAAGCCCGAGACGCGTGAGCTTGCCCGTCGCTTCGGCCTTGCGGTCGCCGACAAGCACGACAGCCAGGACATCTGCTTCGTGCCCACGGGGCGCTACACCGACATCATCACCCGCCTGCGTCCGAACGCGATGGATCCCGGCGAGATCGTCGATCTCGACGGCCGTGTGCTCGGCCAGCACAACGGCATCGCAAATTTCACCGTCGGTCAGCGCCGCGGCCTCGGCATCGCCTCCGGTTCGCCGCTGTTCGTGGTGCGGCTGGATGCGGCCAACCGCCGCGTCGTCGTCGGCCCGCGCGATGCGCTGAAGATGCACCGCATCGTGCTGCGCGACGTCAACTGGATCGGCGACGGCGACATCGACCGCGCCATCGGAGGCGGTCTCGAGATGTTCGTGCGCGTGCGCTCGACCCGCAGCCCGCAGCCGGCGTGGCTGCGCGGCGGCAACGGCCATTACGAGGTCGAACTGGTCGCGGGCGAAGAGGGCGTCTCGCCCGGACAGGCCTGTGTTTTCTATGACGCGCCGACCGGCCAGGCGCGCGTGCTCGGCGGCGGCTTCATCCAGAGCGCCGCGGCGAAGGTCGCAAGCAGCACGACGCGGCCGCTCGCAGAAGCGGTGCGCGGCTAGTGGATGACGACTTCAAGCACAATTGGTCGGTTCGGGTTCACCTCTCCCGTAGGGAGAGGTCGGATCGCATCGAATGATGCGATCCGGGCGAGGGGTTGCGGTCCCAGTGATAGTTGCGGCCCCTCACCCGGATTGCTTCGGACGATGCTTCGCATCGCCGAGCGCAATCCGACCTCTCCCCGTTGGGGGAGAGGTGAAGTGAGCCGCCGGCTTTCACCAATTCCACTAAGACTCATTTCGCTTCTGAGTTTCGCGTAAGGGCAGGGGGCATGGCAGCAGACATCTCGCGGGCCGGGGTCGAGAAGGCCTATGGCCGCTGGGCGCCGGTCTACGATCTCGTGTTCGGCAAGGTCTTCGACGCCGGAAGGCAGTCGACCATCGCGGAGGCCGACCGCATCGGCGGCCGCATCCTCGATGTCGGCGTCGGCACCGGCCTCTCGCTCTCCGACTATGCGCGCACCACGAAGATCTGCGGCGTCGACATTTCCGAGCCGATGCTGCGCAAGGCGCAGGCGCGCGTGCGCGAGCAGAAGCTCTCTAATGTCGAAGTGCTCTCGGTGATGGATGCGAAGAACCTCGCGTTTCCCGAAAACTTCTTCGACGCGGTGGTCGCGCAATATGTCGTCACCGCCGTGCCCGATCCCGAAGGCACGCTCGATGAGTTCGTGCGCGTGCTCAAGCCCGGCGGCGAGTTGATCCTCGTCAACCACATCGGCGCGGAGAGCGGCCCGCGAAAGCTGTTCGAACTCGCCTTTGCGCCGCTCGCCCGCCGGCTCGGCTGGCGTCCGGAATTCCCGTGGGCCCGCCTCGTCAACTGGGCCGCAAGGCACGGCGGCGTCACGCTCGCCGAGCGCCGCGCCATGCCGCCGATGGGGCATTTTTCGCTGATCCGCTACCACAAATCGTGATCGCGCAACGGGAACGCGTGGCCTGACCCACGCGTTTCCATCCCATGCACACGACATCAAACCTCATCCTTGCGGGCCTCGTGATCGCCGCCTCAGGCGCAGCGATTGCGCAGGCCCCGCCCGCACCGGCGACGCCGCTGCAACAGACCGCGCCGCCGTCCCCGCAACACACGGCAGACTGCACGCCCCAGGACCGCCCGAACCGCGCCACCGCGCCCGACGGCATCACCACCGGCCAGGCCCGGGAACCGCTCGGCGACAGGCTGGCCAAATCCGACGGCGTGATTTGCCCGCCCGCAGGCGTCGATCCCGAAATGCACGCCCCGGCGCCCTCGACCGACGGCGCTATGCCCGTCATCCCGCCCCCCGGCAGCCCCGGCGGCGACCCGACGGTCAAGCCGAAATAGGGAAATTTCGCCTGCGCTCGTGCCGCCGAAGCCTTGGCGAAGGCGGAGGGAGAGGCCGAAATCCGCGCAAAAGCGCGGATTTCGGGTGAGAGGGACTCTCCACGAGTCCGGTGCTGAAAAACGGACGATTCTGGCCCCGAAATCACTCCGCCAATTGCGCCCACTTTGCTTGACTTCCCGCCGCCCCCTTCCTTATATGCCGCGCGTTCGCGAGATCGGCCGTTTCGGCCCCGCGAGCCCTGTGGCGGGGTAGCTCAGCTGGTTAGAGCACGGGAATCATAATCCTGGGGTCGGGGGTTCGAGTCCCTCCCCCGCTACCAAGGAAATAAGGGCATTTCCGACGTTTCCTGTCAATGTCTCCCTTTCGTACCACGCTTCGTACCACAATCGTTGGCCTGCGAGCCCAAGGACTAGAATAAGAACCATAGGAAATCGAATCCTTGCGGCATGCGCCATTTGCCCTCCCCCCAAGGTGGGGGGCGATCGGGCGCTTCGGCGGCGCTCTCGCCACGGCAGAGACATTTGACCGAGGCTTGATCGACGACAAAGCCTTCATTGCAACGCTCGGAAGAGACGCTTTGCCAGCGGGTATCTCGATCTTTCCTACACGAGATTTGGTTCCTTCGAACGCCGTCGTGCAGCGCTGAGGGCAGCTGACTCTTAATCAGCGGGTCCCAGGTTCGAGCCCTGGTGCGTCCACCAAGATCCTCAGTAAGTCAATAACTTACATGTCCGACAGATCAAGGCTGACAGGCTACGCTAGCTTGGGTCACGATTGGGTCACACGGGAAGGGCAAGCTTCTTTGCCCTGAAGACATTTCGAGGCGTGCAATCGAATCCTTGAGTGACGCGGGGGTTGTTGAAGTTCAGAGCCTTGCAGGCGACGAAAGCGAAGCCCGCCTCGCTCGCAGCGGCTCAAGGATCGGATCCGTCACTGCCTCTCTCTCTTGCGCTGGTCACGCAGCCGAAACTTTGCCTCGATTTTTGTCCCAATTCTTGATCCGTTTCGGAGGTGTAGCCCGTCGCTCCGAAACGTCGCGGGCTGAGCATTGCTAATCGGGCTCCTTTTTCTTGGCCAGTCGTTCGTCGGATTCGCCAAGGCCCTTCGCGCCCAAACAATCCGCCAAAACGACTGTCGAGGGGGGCCGCCGCGGTGCCTGATAGCGCCCGTGCAAACTGGAGTAAAAAAGACCGACCGACTACGCGCACAGTTTCTCGGGGAGGCTCTCGTTCTGCAGCGTACCTTGGGTTCGAATTCCGCTCGCTCCGCCAGCCAGCCAAAGACATTGCGTACTTCGATGTAGAGACCAGGCCGAAATCCGGCCGTTTTCCAGTTTTTTCCCGCCAGAGAAGCCCCGTCGCCGGTCCAAGTAGGCCTTCGAGAGGCCCGGAGAACCGAATTTTCTCCGAATCTTAGTACCCCCCGAATTGGTCTAGTACGGCATTTCCCGGCAGACCAAGCGCTTGTCGGGAAAGCGGTTTAGATCTCTCTCGGTCAGGCGACGTGGATTGGGCCGGCCCCCTGGGCAAAATCTCGTCAGGTTCATGACCCGAAGGTCACAGGTTCTTAGCGTGTCGTTGCGCTATTGCGCGGTGCTGGTATCGGAAGATATTCCTACTATGGAGTGCAACGCAGGGGGCCGCGGTTAGCTCTATGGCCGGCGAGCGGCCGGCCCGAAAGAAGCCAAAGCGAAGCAGGGGCATATGATTAGTCGTGGTTCGGAGTGGCACCGATGGGAGCCGCATATCCATGCGCCCGGCACGATCCTTAACAACCAGTTTGGCGCTGGCGACCCATGGAGCGTCTACCTCACGACGCTCGAAGGGTTGACGCCTAAGATCGAGGCGATCGCCGTCACCGACTACTACGTCACGGATACCTATGAGAAAATTCTTCAACACAAGGGCGCCGGCCTGTTGCCTGGCGTGCAGCTCCTGTTCCCGAACATTGAGCTGCGTCTCGACGTCGCGGCGAAATCCGGCTTCGTAAACATCCACCTGCTGGTCAGCCCAGAAGACCCCGACCACCTGTCTGAAGTAAAGCGGATCCTCAAACGCCTGCAGTTTCACGCTTTCAACGACCGCTTCGACTGTTCGCGAGAAGAACTGATCAAACTCGGAAAGCGTGCCGACCCGGCAATCACAGATGATGGCGCCGCGCTGCGGCACGGCACAACGCAGTTCAAGGTCAACTTCAACCAACTGCGTAAGGTCATCGATGAGAGCGAATGGGCGAAGAAGAACATCTTGATCGCCGTCGCCGGCGGTGCGGGAGACGGCACATCAGGCGTGCGTCAGGCCGCCGACGCCACGGTTCGCCAAGAGATCGAAAAGTTCGCCCACATCATCTTCTCGAGCAGCCGGGCGCAGCGTGAATTCTGGCTGGGACAGAAGGGCGTGACCGTCGAAGACCTTCGGGCGCGATACGACGGCTGCAAGCCATGCCTGCACGGGAGCGACTCCCATGATCAGAAGTCCGTGGGGCAGCCCGTGGACAATCGCTTTTCATGGATCAAGGGCGCGTTGGAGTTCGACGCCTTACGGCAGGCCTGCATTGACCCGGAAGGTCGCGCCTATGTCGGCGAACAGCCGCCCCGGTCGGCCATGCCGTCCCAGGTCATCTCCCACGTCAGGATCGACGATGCGGACTGGGCCGCGACCCCTGATATAGCGCTCAATCCTGGCCTAGTGGCCATCATCGGCGCGCGGGGATCGGGCAAGACGGCCTTGGCCGATGTGATCGCGGCGGGCTGCGACGCGATCACGCCGGCGGCTTGGCGAGCAGACGAGAACGTCAGCCCCTCGTTTCTTGCCCGGGCCAGAAAACTGATCGGCGATGCGACGACGAGGCTCACCTGGGGCGGCGGCGCCGATTTCACGCGCGCGCTCGATGGCAGCGACGCCAACGGACACATGTCGTTCCCGCGCGCCCGCTATCTCTCCCAGCAGTTCGTTGAAGAACTATGCTCAGCTAAGGGTGTATCCGATGGCCTCGTGGACGAGATAGAGCGCGTCATCTTCGAGTCGCACTCGCAGCATGACCGCGAGTGGGCAATGGATTTCGCCGAACTTCGCGAACAACAGACCTCGCGCTTCAAGCAGGCGCGCGAGCGCGAAGCGGACGCGATCGCCGATATCTCCGAACGCATCGCCACGGAATTCGAGAAGGAAAGGCTCGTCGTGACCTTGACGACCCAGGTCGGCCAGAAAAAGAAGCTGGTCGAGGGCTACACTGCCGATCGTGCCAAGCTCGTAGTCAAGGGCACCGAGGCGCAGGTCACCCGGCACACCCAGCTCAGCGATGCCGCTCAGAAGCTTCGCAACAAGATCCAGTCCTATGGAAACCAGCGCCGCACCTTTGTGGCACTTCAGGACGAGGTCCGGAGTATGCGCGCCACGGGCGCGCCGGAAATGCTTCGCCAGGCGCAGGCCCGGCACCCAAACAGCGGCATGGACACCAAGCAGTGGGACAACTTCTTGCTGGACTACAAGGGTGACGTGGACAAGAGCCTGGACGCCTACATCGCATGGGCTGACGGGGAGGTGGCCAAGCTCAACGGCATTCCGCCACCCCCCGGCGATTCGAACGTTGCGCTGATAGCGAACAATGCTGACCTTGCATCTCTGCCTCTCGCGCCGATCGTCTCAGAAATGACGCGCCTGGAGGCTCTGTTTAGCGCGGACAAGCTGGTCCGCGACCAATACGCCGCGCTGACCAATCGCATCACGCAGGAGAATTCCGCACTTCAGACCCTCGAAACCCGGCTTGTAGATGCACGGGGCGCTGCCGACCGACGCAAAGACCTCCAGAACGAGCGTGATGATACGTATGGGCGTGTCTTTGAGGCAATCATCAACGAGCAGAACGCCTTGGCGGGTCTCTATGCGCCTTTGATGGCGCGGCTGGCGGCGTCGTCAGGCACGCTCACAAAACTGAGCTTTTCGGTTCGCCGGATCGCCGATGTCGACTCCTGGGGATCAATTGCGGAAGAGGAACTTCTTGACCGGCGCAAAGCGGGCCCCTTCAACGGTCGTGGCGCGCTGATCACCGCCGCGACTCAGGCGCTCAAACCCGCGTGGGAGACCGGATCGGCGGCCGAGGTTCAAGCCGCCATGACGGCCTTCATAGGAAAATACGTGAAGGACTTGCTCGCGCACGCGCCTTTCGCGCCGACGCAACAGGCCGATTTTCGAGCTTGGTCGAAGCAGTTCGCCCATTGGATGTTCGGTACCGACCATATCAGTGTTCGTTACGAGATCTCCTATGACGGCGTCGACATTCGCAAACTCTCGCCCGGGACGCGCGGTATCGTGTTGCTGCTGCTCTATCTGGCGCTCGACGATTCCGACGATCGCCCGCTGATCATTGATCAGCCCGAGGAAAATCTCGATCCGAAGTCGGTTTTCGAAGAACTGGTAGCGCTCTTCATCGCGGCCAAGAGCAAGCGGCAGGTCATCATTGTGACGCACAACGCCAACCTCGTCATCAACACCGACGCGGATCAGATCATCGTAGCTGAGGCAGGACCGCACCCGTCGGGCGGGCTTCCTCCGATCAGCTACGTGTCGGGCGGCTTAGAGAATGCCGCCATCCGCAAGGCCGTGTGCGACATATTGGAAGGCGGCGAGGCGGCCTTCCGCGAGCGAGCGCGCCGACTGCGCGTACGTCTGGAACGATAGAGTGGATCCGATGGAGACAGTTCCTTCAACGATAGTCGATCTTCCGGCTCTCTTGGCAACTCTCGCAGAGCGAGGCTGGGCTACGCTTTCGGCGGTGCGTCCGGACGCAGGCGGCATCATCGGTGAACTCGGCCGCCTGGGAGACATTCTCGGCGTGCGAACCGCTGGTCGCGGCCGCGCTCTCGAAGAAATCATCCAGCCCCAACGACAGAGCGAGGCGCATTCACGATCCCTCAGCGCACGCTTTGGCCTAAACGCCTTGCCGTTCCACGCCGAGCTCAGCCATCGGCCGCGTCCTTGTCGGTACCTCCTTCTCGGATGCGTAGATACTGGGTCGCCCAGTGCCGTCACGGTGCTGCTGGACTGGCGGACCCTTGGTTTCTCGCCGCAGGAATTCGAACTGCTCGAAGGCGCGCCGATCCTCGTGCGCTGTGGCCGCAGCTCGTTCTACACGACGGTGTTGCCTTCGGACCGCTCCTTCTTTCGGTACGATCCTGGTTGCCTCGAAGCCGTCGACGCGCGCGGGCGCGCTGCGCTCCGGCTGGTCGAGGATCGGTTGACCGGCGTCGCGCCGCATACCCATGAATGGCGGCCGAGCGGCATTCTCATAATTGACAATTGGCGTGTCTTGCACGGTCGCGGCCCGTCAGACCACGGCTCTGGCCGGCGCCTCGCGAGGATTCTTATCGATGCCTGAAAACGTCTTCATTGCGATCAACGGCGAAGCGCTTCATTCAAAATCGAAAATCTACATTGGACGCGCATTGGCGCGCAAAGGCGGCGGCGATCTCGACGAGTATCAGCTTTGGGCTTCACTCGCGCTGGAATTGCTGGGAAAGGCGGCGCTCGCCCGCGAGCATCCAAGCCTGATCGTTGATCCGACCCATTGGCAGTCGATGTTTGTCGCCGCCGGCATCAAGGTGACGACAGACATCAAGACGATCACCGCCAAGACGCTCTTCCAACGGCTTGTCCATCTCGTGCCGAGGTTCGACACGAAGATTCAGGAGTTCTGCGGCGAGATCGCGGAACGCCGCAACGCCGAACTTCATTCGGCCGACCTGCCGTTCAAGACCATGCGTCTGGATGCATGGGAAGCGCGCTACTGGCACGCCTGCGACACCATACTCAATCATATGGGCTCGTCACTTGAACAGTGGCTCGGGGCGGCAGACGCGCGAGCACCACGACAACTGCTCGACGAAGCCAGCAAGGCGCTCGAGGCGGCCGTGAGGCTTCGCGTTGAGGCAGCAAAGAAAAAGTTCGAGCAGCTAAAGAAGACCGAGCGCGAACGTTTTGCGACAGAAGCGCAATTGCGTGAGCCCGAACAGCAAATTGGCCTTTTCAGGGGCAAGTACGATGAGATCTGGCTAGGTGTCTGTCCCGCTTGCAAGTGCCGCGCGTTCATGACGGGCGAGCAGACCGCTGAGGACATCAGTGAAGAACGTGACGAGTACGCAATCTGGGAGATCGTCGATCGAGAATTTGTCGGTGAGGAGTTTCGCTGTCCGATCTGCGATCTGACGCTTATGGGCAATGACGAGATCAGCGCCGCGGGCCTCAGCTACATCCACGAAGATAGGCAGGAACGCGAAATGGACTATGAGCCCGACTACGGAAACGACTGATCACGGCATCGAGAGGGGGAATTTCATGTCAATGCAATGGCTGCTCGCGAAAGCACCGGGTTTTCAAGCACTCCCCGAGTCGGATCGCGCCGCGATCTTCAATTTCACATTTCTCTGGAGCCTTTTCGAGGCCCAGGTCATGGAGAATTTCGCGCGTTCCGACCTCATCTGCGATAAGGTCGATGCGTGGCATGAAGCCGGTACGCTCGATGCCGATTCATACAACGTCGATCTGGCCTATTTTCGCCAGCGCTACTTTGCCGACGGGGATTTCACCTATCATTTCCTGCACCTGAAGTTGCGCCCGGCAGACCAGCCAGATGTCGTCCGTTCGGTCATAAATGGGAGCAACAACGATTCGCGGGATCGAGTGCTGACCGTGCTGATGATCGTCTGGCGCTTTCGCAACAATCTCTTCCACGGCGAGAAATGGGCATATCAGCTTAAGGGGCAACTCAGCAACTACACGCACGCCAACAGCGTCTTGATGCGATTGCTGGAACGGTACGGCGAACTAGCGGCTTAGCGATCCTTCCTATCCACCTGAGAACCAATCTATGGCCGATTTTGATGAGTATGATCTTTTTTTGCAAACTTGGGTGCCCGGCGAGCGCCTGATCCACGCAAGCCTGTCGCAGAACATCAACGATCCATATTCCCGCAAGCGCCTTCTCGACGACAGCACCGGCACTGCGCCGGTCAAGAGAGTTCAATTTGCCGCTGGTCAGAAAGTTATGGCGGACGACGAATTGGCTGCGCGAGCGTTCGATTTTTTCCAAGCTCGGCATTCTAAATGGGCCGGCCACTTCAGGGATTACGTCCTGTCTAGCGACGTTCCCGAGACTAAGTTCAACGCATTCGTCGCAAGCTTCGCCGACCTTTGGGTTGATGGTAAGAGTCGCCGCCAGGACTCGGAGTTAATGCGGGCGATCAAGGTGTCGATCCGCAATTTGGATCGCCTCAGATACCCCAACCACGCGGGCAAGTGGGTTATCAATCCGGTCGACGACGGAGTTTCCCCTTTCTTCACGGAAGACGAAATGGGCGTGATCTTCGACGCCAACACGGGACTAATTGAAGGTTTGCTTCCGGACTACATTGACTGTCTTGGCGATGAGGGGCCCGGATCGCTTGGTGACCTTTACGTTCGCCGCGGCGTTCGCATGCCCCATATCGACGGTCTCCGCCGGGAGCTTCATTACCTCAGCTCCTACTCATTAGCCCTTGGGCCGGTCGAGCAGTTCGCCCAGACTTGGACGCCGGCAACGAAGGATGCTGGTATACCGTCAATCTTCTCTGCTCCGATTTCGGCAATCCAGCATCGTGTGGTTGCATTTGCCCCGTTTATCGACGGTATGGATCTCGCGCAGTTGGAGTTCGTCGTCGCACCCCCGGTCGAGGAGACGTCGCTTCGAGATGATGGGCTGCACGGAGGAATCCGCGAATTCAGCTTCCAGTGAAGCCGGCTTGCTTAGGACCGGCCAGCGAACCATCCGAAAAAGTTCATCATGCCTAGTAACGTTTCCCCAGAGCTCTTAGAAAAGTGGATCACCTGGCTTCGCGACTGCGTTGCCGCAGCACATCGCTGTGAATGCTGAGGGAAGAATGACCCCCATCGGCGTCGTCGGGACCCCTTCAGGCACTTGATTTCATTGAATTGGAAT